>DAOUCZ010000197.1:0-2621 GCA_034431675.1 Anaerolineae bacterium
CCGTGTCAGGCGGGCGGGGGCTGTTTTTGGGCTGATGTGTGATGTCGGTCATCGGGCAATCTCGGACATCCAGTGCGTGCAGACGGGCGAAAACTCGTGAAGCGACCTGAAACCATCATAACGTATTTATGCCAAATGCGCTGGAACAGTTTTGAGAGGTCAGTGCGCAAAGGCCCAGCGTGACAGGTCGCGGTGGCCGTCGATTGCCCCGACTGGCGCGCCGGTCAGCAGGTGATTGACCGCCAGCTCGACGGTTGCTGCCCCCATCGCCAGCCCATGGCCATTGAACCCAACGGCAAACCCGACTGCCGGCAGGTCTGGGAGTGTGCCCACCAGCGGCAGCCCATCAGGCGTGAAACCCATGATGCCGGCCCAACGCCGCTCGACCGGCGCGCTGACGTCGGGGAAGCGAGCGCGCAGATAGTCATCCAACACGGCCTGCACCGCCGGCGTGGTGCGGTCATCACTGGTATCGTGCTCGGCGGGCTTGTTCTGTTTGCGTCCGCCGCCAATCAACAGGCGGCCATCAAAGTCCATGCGGTAGTACATATAGCCATAGTCGCTGTAGCCGCAGGTGCGCAGCACCGGCGCGGGCAGTGGCGCGGTGGCCAGCACCTGCGCGCGGTTGGGGATGACCTTGCCGACGAAAAACGGGTGCACATACATCGAATAGGCGTTGGTGCACAGCAGGACGTGCTGGGCATGAAAGGTGTATTTGCGCGTGCGCACAATCACCCCGCCGGCGGGGTCGGCTTCCAACCCATACAGCTCGTTGTTGTCAATCAGTTCTGCGCCAGACTCGCGCAGCAGGGCATGTGCCAGCTGCACGGGGTGCACCGCCCCATCCTGCGGCTGTTCGATGGCGGCCAGATAGCCGCGCTGAAGCGGGTCGGTGGCATGAAAGACCGGCGACAGCCCATCGGCGCGCATCGCATCATAGGCGGCGCGCAGGTCGTCGGCTTCGGCTTCGCTTTCGGCCAGCAGCATCGACCCGATGCCCTCAAAGCGCACGCCGTGAGCCGCGATGATGCTGTGCCAAAAGGCGTGCGTGCGCTGGCTGAGGGCGTATATCTCGCGGGTGGTGGCATGCCCATAGCGCGCGATGGCATGGTGATAATACGAGTCTAGGCCGGTGATCATAAAGCCGGCGTTGCGCCCGGATGCCCCCAGCGCCACATCACGCATTTCGGTGATGACCGGCGTACGCCCATGCCGGCGGGCAAAGACCGCCGCCGCCGTCCCGACGATGCCTGCCCCGACAATCAGCATATCGACTGTGCGCGTGGGCTGCTGCCCGTTGGCCTGCCAAACCGATACCGTCATGAGTTCCCTCCACCCTATCGTTTAAGCGCGCTTAAATGTCACAAAGTGTAACACAATTCCCCACACGCACGGGCGCTATGGCCCAACCGTCAGGCGCAGGTCACCCATACGGCCCAACACATCGCCCAACCGCACGCGGTATACGCCTTCCGCCGGCGCGCGAAAGCTCAAGCGCGCATCAAAGGCCGTGTCCTGATGGTCGTCGTTAAAGCCGAGCATCGCGCCATCTGGCCCATCGATTTGCAGATAGGGGTCGAGGCGTCCGCGCGGGTCGCGCGCGCCCAACGTCACCGATTGGCCGGCTTGCAGTGCCAGCACAAACACGCGCGGGCTGGCCTGTCGCAGCCAAACCGGACGGTCTTGGCCGATTTGCAGCGCCGGCACGTCCTCGATGCGCACCACCAGCTCAAAATCCCCCACACCTTCGCCGTTGAAGGTGTTGACACGGACGCGGTACGGGCCGGTTTCGGGTAGAATAAAGTGGATGAGGGCCGGGTCAGACGGCGCAAGCGTCAAACCGTCCGGCATCGGCCAATCCAGACCGCCGGCCCAGTCGTCGCTGTAGGCCATCCGCTCGCCGGCAGGGGTCAGCCAATCCAGCACAAGGTCAAGCGAATCGGGGTCATCGGCCCGCGCCGCCACGGTGACGATTTGGCCGCTCTGTGCCTCAAAAACCGCCTCAACCGCCCGACCATCCCCGTTCAAGCGTAGGACAATCGGCGTGTCGGGGGCTAAAATTACGGTAGAATCATCAGATTGTGCCCTCAAAGGGTGCATTCCGCCCATAAGGGCCATCAGCATCACAAGTAGAAGCAAACGAGCCATGATGTCCACCCTGTTTCGTCCATCCCGCCAATCATGCCGGCCGTTCGGGCCGCTGATGGCGCTGATTATGTCGGTTGTGCTGGCGGCCTGCCAGCCCCAAGCGGCCACCGAGGTCATCCCGACAGCCACCCTCGCGCCGCTGGTCACCCTGACGCCGCGCGCCACCGCCACCCTCGAGGTCACGCGGACGCCGCTGCCCACCCTCACCTATACCCCCAGCCCAACCCCCATCCCGCCCACCCTGACCAACACTTTTACCCCCAGCCCAACCCCGCCGGTCATCGGCATCATCTCGTCGCTCGAGACGGTCAACATCCGCAGCGGGCCAGGGGCGAGCTTTGGGGCATTTGCCGCGCTCACGCCCGGGACGGGTGTCGAGGTGATTGGCGTCAGCGCCGACGGGCGCTGGCTAAACGTCAAGCTGGAGGACGGGCGCGTGGGCTGGGCCGCCGCCACACTGGTGCGCATCGCCC
>DAOUCZ010000198.1:0-12662 GCA_034431675.1 Anaerolineae bacterium
CATGGCAACATTCATGGTGGCGTTATCATGAAGATGGTGGACGAGGTCGGCGCATTAGCTGCCGTCCGCCACGCCCGTATGCCGGTGGTCACCATTGTCATCGATTCGATGACCTTTCTCGAACCCATCCGTGTGGGCAATCTGGTGACTTGTGCGGCAGAGCTGACATGGGTCGGGCGCTCCTCCATCGAGGTGCGCGTCGAAGTCACCGCTGAAAACCCTCTTACAGGTACAATGACACATACCAATGGTGCATATCTGGTATATGTCGCCCTCTCTCCGGATGGTCGTCCCGCGCCAGTCCCGCCACTCATCTACACCACCGATCAAGAACGCCAGCGCGCCCAACAAGCCGAGGCCCGTCAGGCGGCGCGCAAACAACGCCGTTCTGAGGAGGGGGGAAGCTGAACCCCATGTCCAATTATCCAGAAGATTCCACAACCCCTTCAGCGCCCCGCCGCTCTGCCCTGCTCGATCTCCTCTATAAACGTAGTGCCAAAGCCGTTTTGTCTGAACCCGCCAGCGATTTTGGCCGTGCCGAGCATCGGCCTTACCCGTTTATGGCACTGGTTGGGCAAGATGAGATGCGTTTAGCCTTACTGCTGGCGGTCATCAACCCAGCTGTCAGCGGGGTATTGCTGATTGGCCCGCGTGGCACGGGCAAAACCACTGCCGTTCGCAGCCTCACCACCATCCTGCCTGCTGTTGAGGTAAGTGATTGCGAAGAAGGCGTTTTACCTGTCGATATTGAGGCAAACCCTACGCTGGCCGAAACGCTCTATCCCGACTGCTATGCAGCCTATAAGGCCGGCAAATCCATCTCGCATTACGAACCGGTCAAGCTGATTGAGCTGCCGCTTACCGCCCGACTCGATGACGTTGTCGGTGGGATCAATGAACGTATTGCTGTCCAGAGCAGCAAAATCCGTATCGAGCGCGGCCTGCTCTCACGCGCCGATAACAACATCCTTTATGTGGATGAGGTGAATCTGCTTGACAACACCATCATCGATGCCATCCTTGATGCCGCAGCGATGGGGTCATACAGTGTGCGTCGCGGCCCGATTGTCGGCACATATCGTTCACGCTTTGTCTTAGTCGGCAGCATGAACCCAGAAGAAGGTGGGCTGCGCCCCCAGATTATGGATCGTTTTGGCCTTAGGGTTGGTGTCCGAGGGCTATTTGAACCACAGCAGCGCCTTGAGGTCTACCGCCGAATGCAAACCTATCGTCTTAATCCCAGCGGCTTCATCCGCCAATGGGAAGTCGCCACTGCTGAGGCGTTGGACGAAGTTCAATCCGCCCGTGACCGCCTGCCCAAAATCGACATCCCCGACCCTGTTTTGAAAGTCGGCCTAGAGCTGGTTCGCCAGCTCGACATTGACTCGCATCGGGCCGATTATGTCATGTTTGAGGCCGCCCGCGCATATACCGCCGCCGATGCCAGAGACCATGTCACATTGGATGACCTGCGTGCAGTTGCCCCACTAGCGCTTCGACAGCGGCGCAGTGCCTACATGATTCAATACTTTGAGGAACAGCAAAAAGAAGATGTCTCTATCTATCAATCGTTCGATACTATCGCAAAGCAAATCCATAAGCCTCGCCGTGCTCGCCGGCCTCGCCATGTTTCTGATCACCCGTCCGTGGATTGAGATTGGTAGTGCTGCACTGTCTCTCTCCCCTCTCGACCTAGCCGAGTGGCTGACGCTTGTTCCCGATGTGCGTTTTGGCGCTGATGCCATGCAAACACCGTTTGCTTTGCGCTTTATCCCCGCACTGCTGGTCTTTGCCTTAACATTGATACCCACGCGTCGGTTTTCTGTGCTGTGGGCCGCGGCGGGGATAGCTGCTTTGGCCGGTGTTTTGCTGCTGCTTCCGCCCATCGAATATTTTACCGACCCCAATCAGCGCGCCGACATCAACTATACGCAGCTGTTCCATGTGGGATTAACCACCATCTTTTTGGCCGGTCTCGGCTTATCTGGCCTGACACGGCGCTTTATCCGCATAATCCTCCCCATCACCCTTCTAACCATACTCATGCTGACTCTGTTGGCTGTCCCCACTGCACAACAGTATGTCTTGAGCTATGGCCTACAAAGCCGTGTTCATATCGAACTGTGGGTTACAACACTCATCTTGTGGTCAGTGACCGCGCTGCTGCCAAACACAAAAAAAGGCACCCGATAATCTGGGTGCCTTTTTAAATTTCTTAACATTACATCGCGCTGCTTTTTGGCTGTGCGATGATTACATGCGCTCGACGATGTAAGTGATCGCCGCGCCAACCGTTTCGATCTTCTGGGCATCCTCATCCTTGATTTCGCCGCCAAACTGACGCTCAAATTCCATGATGAGTTCCACAAGGTCAAGCGAATCCGCTTCGAGATCGTTACGGAAATGCGCATCCAACGTCACCCGGTCAGGTTCAACCCCCAACAGGTCAACGACGATCTGCTTTACCTTTTCTTCAACCAACTTCGGGTCAGCCATGATTCCCTTCCTGCATGTCTGCTGGCTTATAACAATGTCGCGCAAAATTATACCGACATTCGCCCATCTCGCTAGTCTGCGATTATTGACAGCCCCGCACGATGTCGGTACGATTGCGGAGTCCCTGTATAGGAAACACAATTCGATGACAGAAGTTACGCCACAACCTACGACCGAAAGCCGTAAAATCGACCACATCAAAATCAATCTCGAGCGCAACGTCCAATTCCCACGGCTGACCACCGGTCTTGAACGCTATCGCTTTCTGCACAATGCCCTGCCAGAGCTTGACCTTGCTGACATCGATATTTCGCTCAGTCTGTTTGGCAAACAGCTCAATACCCCTATCTTCATCTCATCAATGACAGGCGGGGCTAGCCTCGCCAGTCAAATCAATCGCCGGCTGGCAGAAGCAGCAGAGCGTCATGGCCTTGCCATTGGCGTAGGCAGTCAGCGCGCCGCCATCGAAGATGAGACGCTTGCCGCCTCATATCATATCCGTGATGTTGCCCCCAACGTCTTGCTGTTTGCCAACATCGGCGCAGTTCAATTCAACTATGGCTATGGTGTAGACCAATGCCGGCGCGCTGTTGACCTGATTGGAGCAGATGCGCTTATCTTACACTTTAATGTGCTCCAAGAAGCTGTCCAACCCGAGGGAGACACCAATTTTGCCCACCTCATCGACAAAATCGCAGAAGTGTGTGCCAGCGTTGGGGTTCCTGTCATCGCCAAAGAAGTGGGCTGGGGCTTTTCGGAACAAAACTGCCGTGACCTTGCAGCAGCAGGTGTTTCCGCGATTGATGTTGCCGGCGCTGGTGGTACATCGTGGAGTCAGGTGGAACGTTTCCGCGCCCCATCCGACTTTCATGAGCAGGTCGCTGCGGCCTTCGAGGATTGGGGTATCCCGACCGCAGATGCGGTAAAATATGCTGCTTCCGGTGCACCTCACCTGCCCGTTCTGGCCAGTGGAGGTCTACGCACCGGCCTCGATGTGGCCAAATGTATCGCACTCGGTGCTGTGATGGGTGGTTTCGCTGGCCCATTCCTAAAGGCCGCTGACCAATCCCCCGAAGCGGTCGAGCAACTCATCAACGTCCTCAATACACAGCTGCGCATCGCGATGCTGTGCACCGGCTCTCGCACCCTCGCCGACCTGCGCCACGCGGCGCTTCTGAAAGAGTAACCGCAGTGTCCTTACTCAGCGCCGCCGCAGAATTTGCCGCCATCGAGCAAGAGCTACGCCAAACTTTCGATCTCAACAGCGTCCCCCTTGATGATCCCTCTGGCTTCGGGATTATGCTCCGCTACCCGATGGGCTGGGTTGAAGCGGATGGTCAGCCCTATACGCAAATCACAGGCAAACGTATTCGCCCGCTGATGGTGCTGTTTTGTGCCGAAGCCGCTGGCACAGATTGGCGAAACGCCTTACCTGCTGCCGCTGCCGTCGAAATCCTTCACAATTTCTCCCTCATCCACGATGACATCGAAGACAACAGCCCCCTGCGTCATGGCCGGCCAACCGTGTGGAAAATCTGGGGCACAGCACGTGCCATCAATATCGGGGATTCGCTTTTTACCCTTGCGCTGCAAGCCCTACACCGCCTACGTGATACCGGCTTATCGGTGACTGCGCTGGTTGAGGCACTCCACGCCTTTGGGGATACCGCTTTTACCCTCACCCGTGGGCAGCATCTCGATATGCATTTTGAGCATCAAAAAACCGTCAGTGTTGAGCAGTATCTAGACATGATTCGCGGCAAAACTGCGGCGCTGCTCAGCCTCTCGGCATATCTTGGTGCGCTCGTTGCCACCGAAGACACCGAACAAGCCGCCATCTACGCCGAATTTGCCCTTGCTCTTGGCATCTCTTTCCAGATTCATGATGACATCCTAGGCATCTGGGGTGATCCACAAATTACCGGCAAATCCGCTGCCAGTGACATCCTATCTCGCAAGAAATCCCTGCCTGTGCTCTATGGACTGTCCGTAAGCCCTGCCCTGCAGGCCCGTTATGACGACCCTGTCGCCTTTACTGAACAGGATGTTCAGTCAGTCATCTCCACCCTAGAAGATGTCGGGGCGTTGGATTATTCCCGTTCTGTCGAAGACCAATGGAATGCCCGCGCGCTCGACGCGCTCATGCGCGCTAACCCAATCGAACCCGGTGCATCCAAGCTGCGCAAATTGGTTGACCTGCTTTTCGACCGAAAATCCTGAAAGCGGCACTATATCAGCTCTCTAAAAACCATATTGCTCAGCAATCGCCCCTGCTGCGTCAATCGAACGCGCTCAGGGGTGATTTCTATCAATCCCCTGTGTGCTAGTTCGGGTAAAACCACAGGATGAATATCCAACACATCCTGTCCAAACCGGTTTGCAAACGTCTGGCGATGAACACCCTCAACCATCAGACGCAGGCTCATCATCAAGGTCTCGGCAATCTCGTCTTCACGCGTGACAACCACTTCGTCCACCGTAGCCGGTGTTTTCGGAAACTCCCAACCCTCAGGCCGTCCAGCCTGTGTCTCCATCAAAGATATATATCGCGCTGGCGCAAGCTGCGTGGCATACCGCACGCCATTGGCCCATCCGTGCGCACCCGGCCCAAGACCAATATACGGGGCATTGCGCCAGTATTGCAGGTTATGCCGGCATTCTTGCCCTGCTTTGGCCCAGTTACTGATTTCATATTGCCCAAAGCCTGCTACCGCTAGCATCTCGGTCGCCAATTCATACATATCCGCCGCCAAGTCGTCATCGGGCCTAGGAACTCTCCCCCCTTCTACCCATTCCAACAAAGGTGTACCATCTTCCAACCCCAGTGCATACAGAGAAATGTGGTCTGGCGCCAGCGAGATTGTCTGCTCCAGCGTATATCGCCAGCTTTCCAAGGTCTGATATGGGCCGCCATACATCAAATCGATGTTCACCCGTTCAAATCCTGCTCGCCGAATCTGTGGCATCACACGCTTCACAACCTTATGGTCATGCCGGCGCGCATAGAGCTTCAGCTCACTGTCTACCGCCGACTGCATGCCGATACTAATCCGGTTAAACCCTATCTCTCGCAAACCCCGCAAATAGGGTTCGTCAAGATCATTAGGGTTTGCTTCCAGCGTGATTTCGGCATCCTGTGATACCTCAAAAGCGTCGCTTATAGCGCGCATCAGTCCCGAAAACTGCTCTATCGTCAGCAAGCTCGGTGTCCCTCCCCCAAAAAAGATGCTGTGAATCTTCGTATATGGCGCAGTCTGTCCAGATAACCGGATTTCGCTTTCTAAAGCCCATACAAAAGCAGGTATCAGGCTTTCCAGATTGATATATGTGTTGAACGCACAATATGTGCACTTCGTCGTGCAGAATGGAATATGTAAATACAGCGCCATTGAACGTTCGTTCATTAGATTTTCCCTCAGCTCACATTTGCGTGATTGTCGGTTGACGCCTATACTTTTGCAAGATGGCTATACTTTTCATCATTCTGGCGCGCTCTTGCGTTATACTTACCGTTAACCAACCTCTCAAAATCGGGTGAAACGTCATGTCAGACACGCGAAAATTTGACCCCCCACAAAAAGAAACCCCGGATGCCGGTATGCAAGTAGACATGATGCTGATAAACCGGTATCGCATCATGGGGGTTCTCGGCGGCGGCGGCATGGGCACGGTTTATCAGGCACGCGATACACATTTCCCTGAGGCTAAGCGTCTTGTTGCCATCAAAGAAATGATCACGCCGCTGACCAATGATCCTGCACAGCAACAAGCAATGCTCAAAACCTTCCAACGAGAAGCCAATATCCTTGCCGCACTCAGTCATCCTGCCATACCCAAAATCTATGATTTCTTCATCATCGAAACTCGTGCTTACTTGGTGATGGAATATATCAATGGCAGTGATCTTGATGCGCTGCTGCTGCGTACCCGTGCCCTCCCGATCGAGCGTGTCGTCGAGTGGGCCATTGAGCTGTGCGATGTACTAGAATATCTACACAACAACAAACCGCAACCGGTCATTTTTCGCGATGTCAAACCCGCTAACATCATGATTGACAGCCTTGGCAAAGTCCGCTTGATTGACTTTGGCATCGCCAAAATCTTTGAAGGGGATAAAAAACACACCATGATTGGCACTGAGGGCTACTCTGCCCCTGAGCAGTACCGCGGTGATGTGAGACCAAGCAGTGACATCTATGGCCTTGGTGCAACACTACATCACGTCCTCACCCGCAAAGACCCGCGCGTAGAACCCCCCTTCAGCTTCCACGAACGCCCAATCGCACGCATCAACCCGACTGTTCCACAGGCCCTCATCGACATCATCGATAAGGCGTTGCAACAGCGCGTCGAAGATCGGTTTGCCAATTGTGCCGAGATGCGCCAGCAGCTGGAATTGGTGCGCAACACTTTGCCTAGTGCACAAGCGACCGGCGTCATACAACCTACGCCCCCGTCAGGAGCAGCATTACAGCAATCTTCTGTTCCGCCACTCACCCCAATAGCCGCCCCATCGGCGCAGCCTGCTGCACCATCCACCAACTTTTTTGGGCCAGAGGGCAATGTCGCTGCACCGTCCACTCACGTTCGCTGGAAGTTCAGAACCGAAGACGAAATCCGCACCAGCCCCACCATCTTCCGCGGAATGGTCTATGTCGGCAGCTATGACACTAACATGTGGGCCATCAATGCCGATACCGGGCAATTTGTATGGAAACTCCCAACCGGTGGTGGCATCGCATCCTCACCCGCTGTAGACCCCTCTACCAAATTGGTGATTTTTGGCTCGGAAGACCATCTCATTTACGCTGCCGACATCACCACCGGGCGAGTCGCTTGGACATATAACACTCGCGATAAAATCCGAGCTGCGCCCCGCATCGCCCACAATCACGTTTTCATCGGCAGTGATGATGGCAATCTCTATGCCCTTGTCGCGCAAACGGGCCGTTTTCTCTGGACATTCGAGGCCGGCAGCCCAATCCGTTCGCGCCCATTTGTCACCAACGAAATCGTCGTTTTTGGCGCTGATGATGGCACAATCTATGGGGTCGAACTCTCTGGTAAACGCAAATGGGCCATGCGCGCTAAACGCGCCGTTCATTCCTCACCCTATGTCGATCCCGTCGAAAACGTGTGCTTTGTCGGCTCGTTCGACAACTTTGTCTATGCGCTCGATGCCTCCAGTGGTTATACCCTCTGGCGTTTCCGTACGGGTGGGCCAATCGTATCTAGCCCAGCTGTCCTAGACGATACGGTCTTCATCGGCTCAACCGACGGCAAAGTCTATGCGATCAACGCAAATGCCGGCAAAGAGAAATGGCAGTTCGACTTGCAAAAGCCCGTCGTGGCCAGCCCCATCATCCACAACAACTTCCTGTATATCGGCACAACAGGCAATTCTATGCACTGCCTCGATGTCAAAACTGGCAAGCAAATCTGGAAATTCGATACCGGCGGACAGATCACTTCGACCGGCTGTGCTGAGGACAATCTGCTCGTCTTTGGCTCGCTGGATCACCATCTTTATGCGCTGCCGGTCAGCTGAAGCGCTGTTTTTTTTATGTCCAATCCCATTCAGCGTTTCATCCACCGATTTAGCCATCTCATTAAGAGGATTACCATGACCGATACCACCCCGCTTCAAGACAAAGACCCACAGCTCGACATCGGTACTGCACCGATGCGCCCGGTGGTCGGCAGTGATGAGCATACCCACGAGCTGACGAAGGTCATCTCCCGTCCCGTTGTCACTCACGCCACCAGTCATCTGGTCTATGGCCTTGCCACAGATGTCGGGATGATGCGGACGAACAATCAAGACTCGAACTACGCATTTGCCAGCGCCAGTCGCTCCGCTGATGCCTTCCCCGAATTCGGTATCTTCATGGTTGCCGATGGCATGGGGGGGCACAGTGACGGAGAACAAGCCTCAGCCACTGTCATACGAGTATCTGCCGCACAACTCTTGCAGAAGGTTTATCTCCCTATCTTGCAGAAGAGTGATATGTCCGAGCGGATGCCTATCTCTGAGGCCCTTGACGAGGCCTTCCAAGCCGCACATCGCACACTGGTCACAGATATTCCCTCTGGCGGAACGACCTTAACTGCCGTGGTTATCATCAACAATCTCGCTCATATCGCCCATGTGGGCGATAGCCGACTATATCTTATCAATGAGGAGCGTATCGAAAAACTATCGCGTGATCATTCCTATGTGCAGCGCCTGATCGAACTCCAAGAACTCGCCCCCGACCAAGCCGAAAATCATCCCCAAAAGAGTGTGCTCTATCGCGCTCTTGGTCTCAGCGAGCAGCTCGACACCGATGTGCTCACCCGGCGTCTGCCTTCGGGCAGCTATCTGCTCATTTGCAGTGATGGCCTGTGGGGGTTGGTCTCGGATGAAGAGCTGCGTTCCATTGTGCTGCGTTATCCACCGCAGCAGGCTTGCGATACGCTGGTTAGTATGGCAAATCAGCGCGGGGGCAATGACAACATCACCGTCATCATCGTCCATATCCCCTAATCCATAGTGAGAACTCATGACCGACTCTCTTCCCGAAATCGATCCTTATGCCGTCCTCGGCGTGCCACAAGGTGCGCCGCAGGATGTCATTGAGGTTGCCTATGAGCTGCTGAGGACGCGCTATCCCAAAGCGGATAAATCGCGTATGGCCTCCCAGCTTACCTCAAACGAACAACTGCGAGTCGAGATCGATCGCGCTTATGCGATCCTGAGCGAAAAAACCCCTGCCTACAATCAGCCCAAGCACTCACGGATTATCACCCCGCGCCGGCATTTTTCCATCGCGGTTGCCCTGAGTCGCCCCAAGCTGCCCATTGTGCCAGAGGAACAAACGCTCTATGCGCGCCTCGACATCACCCCACATCACTCGCTGCAAACCGAACAGCTTGGCGGTGTCACCAGCGGTCACCTCAATCTTTCACTGGTGCTTGACCGCAGCAATTCCATGCAAGGTTCTCGTCTCGATCGGGTCAAAGCTGCTGCTTATCAAATTATCGACAGCCTGCAACCCGATGACGTTCTCTCCATCGTCGCTTTCAGCGATCGTGCTTCCGTCATTATCCCTGCAACCAAAGTCATTGATAAAGCCCGTCTCAAAGCACAAATCGCCCTCCTGAGCGCCTTTGGGGGCACAGAGCTCTATCACGGCCTTGCCGAAGGCCTGCGCCAGAATCGCGAATTTCTGGATGCCAAATACGTCAACCATATTCTTATCATCACTGATGGCAACACCTATGGAGATGAGCAGCAGTGCCTTGACATCGCCAATAACGCAGCCTCCGAAGGGGTTGGCATCAGTGCCATGGGCCTTGGTACTGACTGGAACGACGATTTTCTCGATAAACTTGCTGCCACCACTGGTGGTGTCTCACAGTTTATCCGCTCGGTGCAAGAAGTGAGCCAATATATCAACTCGCATGTGCGTCATTTGGCCAACACCTTTGCCGAACGTGTCAGCCTGCTCATGCGCCTAGCAAAAGGGGTGGAAGTCACACAAATTTTCAAGCTGGCACCTCACCCACAGCCTATGTCGCCGTCCAACACCGAAGTACGTCTCGGCATCCTCGAGGCAGAACGTCCCATCAGTATGTTGATCCAGTTTAAGCTGCCGGCCAGCTTACCCATACATCAATATGCTGTTGGCAAGCTCATCGTCACTGCCGACATCCTCGCCAATCCCTACACGCATTATCACAATGTGATGGACATCACGCTGCCCACCACCGCCGAAATCAACGATGACCCGCCGCCTACCCATGTCTTGGATGCCCTTAGCCGCTTGGCGCTATATCGAATGCAAGAAAGCGCCAACGAAGCCATCAAGCGCGGTGATATTGTTGTAGCTACCCAAAGGCTCGAAAAACTCGCTACTCGCCTCCTTGCGATGGGTCAGGCCGCCCTCGCCACACAGGTTTTACATGAGGCCCAAATCGTCAAGACCACCCATATGCTCTCCGCTGACGGCAAGAAAACCATCAAGTATCATACCCGTCAGTTGGTTATGGAAACCAAACTCATCGACAAATAAGCGAGCCAGATCATGCGCGTCTGCCCGGAATGTTCTTATGTCAATCTCGAAGGCACACTCATCTGCGAAGAGTGTGGCTTTCCTACCACTACCCCGTCTGTCACTGCCACACAGCGCATGATCGCCGTCGGTACCACCATCCTTGAAACCACCGCCGTCATCTTAGAATTCAAGGGCTATCCCGCCCCGGTCGAACTTCAGCATGTTGCCCGGATGGTTTTTGGCCGTCTGGATGCTACTGCACCCAACAAGCCAGATTTCGACCTCACCCCCTATGGCGCTTACGAGAAAGGTGTGTCACGCATCCATGCTGCCATCATCCGAGAAGATGACATACTCACTGTTCTAGACCTCGGCAGCGCCAACGGCACATCGGTTAACGGCAAGCGTATTCCACCCAATCAACCCCGTGTACTGCAAGACGGGGACGAAATTGTATTTGGTGAGCTTGCTGCTCGCGTACATTTCAAGTAGATGGCTGTCCTAACCAAGGAGGACTCTATATCCTATGTATACCCTGCTCGTCCACCTCGCAAACTCCGAGCCGATTAAAGTCGATGTCGAAGAACTTCCCAAATCCAGCGATCAGGTCTTGGTTGGCCGTAATCCACGCGACCACGTCGAGCGCGAACTACACTGGGTAGAAGAAAACGTCCGTATGATTGTCCTTCCTTGGTGGCGTATCAACTACGTGCAAGTTCTGCCTTCTGAGGAAGAGGACGAGGAATTCCCACTCCCGTTCCGTAACTAAAGTCTTCAAATCATGCTCAGTAAACCCACCAAAGATATGCGCACAGCCAAACTCGTTCTCGTTGTGGACGATGAACCACACATGGTTCGGATGATTCGCATGAATCTCGAACGTGATGGCTTCCGCGTCATAGACGCCAAAAACGGTGTACAAGCACTTGACCAAATCCGCACCAAGCTGCCCGATGTCGTCCTTCTAGACGTCATGATGCCAGAACTGGATGGCTTTGCAACACTCAAGATGCTGCGCGAATTCTCCTCCATCCCTGTCATTATGCTTACGGCTAAAGGGGAAGAAAACGATCGCGTACATGGCCTAGAACTTGGTGCGGATGACTACCTCCCGAAGCCCTTTGGCCCACGTGAGCTGTCGGCTCGTATCAAAGCTGTCCTCCGGCGTGCTGAATCCGTATCTGTATCCCCCAACGAAGCTGTTCTCAATATCGACGAACACCTTCAGGTTGACCTCAACACCCGTTCAGTTCTTGTCGATGGCAAACCGGTCAAGCTGAGGCCGCTAGAGTTTCGCTTGCTTTACTATCTCATCGAAAACGCCGGTTGGACGGTAACCTACGAGCAAATCCTTGCCAATGTGTGGGGATATGAATACCGTGAAGAAGCGAACTACTTTCGTCTCTATGTAAACTACCTTCGCCAAAAAATAAAAGACGACTCCAACAATCCCCGCTATATCTTGACAGAGCGCGGCGTGGGGTATCGTTTTGTCGATTTCCGGAGAGAGCGTCCAACACCCCCCTCATCCTCCTGAAGCCATAAAGCCCAACACTGTCCTTAACCACACCTCAGGCTGTTCCAGATGTACTGTGTGGCCGGCACCCTCAACGCTAACCCGTTTGGTTTCGGCCACCATATTCGCCATTTCATCACCGATTTGTTCAAATTTATGGTCTAGCGATCCAGTCATGACCAAACGCGGCCCTCGATAACGCCCCAACATCCCCCACATAGATGGCTGTCGTCCAGTCCCCATCCCTCGTAAGCTGTTAGCAAGGCCTATCCCACGCTGCTGACTTCTGATGTCTCGCAATCGTGCGATGACATCCTCTGGCTGCCTTTTTAAACCCTCAAACAAAGGCAGTCCTTCCCACCACTCTATAAATGACTCTACACCATCCGTCATAATCCGTTGGGCTAGCTGCTCATCTTGCTTTATGCGAGCTTCTCGCTCAACCGCATCCCTAAGGCCGGCTGTAGTGCTTTCTAAGCTCAGTTTTTGAACCGTCTCTGGCCAATGCTCCGCATAATACAGGGCCACTCGTCCCCCCATAGAATACCCATGGAGTGCCACAGCATTACAACCCAGCGCGCGCGCCACCGCCCCAATATCCCACGCACACCACT
>DAOUCZ010000199.1:0-30316 GCA_034431675.1 Anaerolineae bacterium
CTCGTTGATGCGTCGGGCAGGCCTGTTGGGGGGTGGCCTTTCAATGGGGGTAGTGATGTGGTTTGGCGGTGTGGTGACTGCGCCGCTGTTCCCAGCATTGGCCGGAGAAGCACATACGCATGATGTGGTTTCACTTCCGCTGCCGATGAGGCGCAGTACATCCGCTTATTTTAATATCGTCAATACGGGCACACAGGATGATGTGCTGATTGGGGTCTCGGGTGACAGCGCAGACATTATTACCTTGCATCGGACGGCGGTGGATGAGCGAGATGTGGCCCGGATGGAAGGGTTGGGCGGGATAACGCTGAAGCCGCACGTCACCGTTCGTTTTGCGCCCACTGGCCACCATGTGATGTTGGAGGGCTTATATCGCGAGCTGTACGAGGGGGATAAAATCTCGCTGACGCTGCGCTTCACGTCGGGCAAGACGGTGGATGTTGAACTGGATGTGCTGATGTTTCCGCCGGAGTCACGGGTGAATTTCGTCAGTGTCGAGGGATTTCAGATCAGCAATGCGTGGGTGCGTGCGACCACCTCATCAGATGGCATGATGGTTGTGGATGCCGACAGTTATGTGTGGAAACTGCCGGTTGGCTTCCCACTCCCCCGTGTGCCAGAGAATAACCCGATGACCGAAGAAAAGGTCGAGCTGGGGCGCTATTTGTTTTATGATACGCGGCTTTCGGGCAATGGGACGATGTCGTGTTCTTCGTGCCACTTGCAGGCTTTGGCCTTCAGTGATGGGGTTGCGCGTCCCTTGGGGTCTACGGGAGATATGCATCCGCGTAACTCGATGACGCTGACCAACAGCGCCTACAGCGCAACCCTGACATGGGCTAATCCCAATCTCTTGACCTTAGAGCGCCAGATACCCATCCCGATGTTTGGGGAACATCCCGTCGAGATGGGCATTACGGGCAATGAGGCACGTGTTCTCGATCGTCTGCGCCAAGATGAGCTGTATCGCCAGATGTTTGCGGCGGCCTTCCCAAACGATGCAGACCCATTCACGTTTAATAACGTCACGCTGTCGCTGTCTTCGTTCGTCCGCACGCTGATTTCGGGTAACTCCTCTTATGATTTGTATCTGAGGGGGAATCAGGATGCATTGTCGGAGTCTGCAAAACGTGGGATGGCGCTGTTTTTCTCTGAGTCACTGGAGTGTCATCACTGCCATACCGGCTTCAATATGACGCTGTCATCGGTGACGGCAAATTCAACCTTTGATGAGCGCCCGTTTTTTAATACGGGGTTGTATAACATTGGGGGGACAGGCGCATATCCACCGGACAATACTGGCATCCACGAAATCACCAATAATCCGGCTGATATGGGACGTTTTCGCCCGCCGACCCTGCGCAATATCGCATTGACTGCGCCATATATGCATGATGGTAGTATCGCGACATTGACCGAGGTTATCCGGTTTTATGAAGATGGTGGACGTTTAATAACCGAGGGAGAGTATGCCGGTGATGGGCGCGCGAACCCCTATAAGAACGGCTTTGTATCGGGCTTTAGCCTGAACGATGATGAAATTGCCGATTTGGTGGCGTTCTTGGAGAGCCTGACGGACGAACAGTTCATTACCGATCCGCGCTTTAGCGATCCGTTTGCCGCGCCTGCTCCCTAAACAAGCGGATGCCAGCTGCCCAGATAATGGCACTGGCATCCGCTTTTGTGTATATCCTCTAGCACCCGTAGGGGATGCTGATGTTCTGTGGCTGACCGAGGTCGGTCAGGTCGTAGCGCAGCACAATTTGCCCGCTGACGGGCAGCGCCGCCCCAAAAATCGAGACGTTTTCGAGCGCAAAGGTCAGGTAGAGGCGTATTAGTGCGCCTTTGTCTGCCGAAAACCACAGCTCCTGACTCAGTAGAGAAATACGCCCACCATCACGCACGCTGAGCGCGGGCAGGATGAGCGCATCTTGCAGAAAGGCGTAGCGGTAGACCGTTTCGCCGTTGATGACGCCGCGCGTCCCCGTCGGCACGGCCTCGCGCACGCCGCCGATCAGCTGACCGACGCCGGCGCTGACTACCGCCGCGGTCTCTGTGCCGGTGGCGATGATGCACCCATTGGCCGAGCGCACATACACATCTTGCCCGATTTGCACTGCTTCGGTCTCGATCGGTTCGCCCTGTGTGAGCAGCTGCCCCTCAGCACGCAGTTTCACACGTCGCGCTGAGGTTTGCTGATTGTAGGTGACTTCGACGGTGGTCAGGCTCTCGACCGCGCGGTTAGTGCCGGCATACAGCCCGCTAAATTCTGCCGAGACGGTGTAGTGCCACCCCAATAAGCGCTCCAGCCCGTCCTCGAAAGAGGCGAGGCTGATGCGCTCTCGGTAGGGCAGCGGCGGCGCATTTTGGGTCAGCATAACAGCGGTGGCCAGTGCGTCGAGGTCGGTGATGGCAGTGGGCAGTGGGGCGTTGGGGTCTGCGGTGGGGGCACATCCGGCCAATAGGGCGGCCAGCATGATGCCCCATACCACGCGGCGGCGGGTCATGCGTCGGTGGCCTCGCCAGCCGATGATTTGCTGCCGCCAAGGGTGAGACCGCTCTGTGCACTGCCGGGCCGAACCGCCAGCACGCCGGCTTTTTCGGGGTAGCGCGCGCCGTCCACTTTGTCCTTGAACCACTCAAACAGCACTTTTAGGTCGGCTTCCATATCGCCGGTGGCCATATAAGCTGGCCCAAGGATGACTTCTTTGGTGCGATAGTCGGCTGTTGCCAAAACCATCGGGATTTTGGCGTGATAGGCAATCCAATAGAAGCCGGCTTTGAGGTATTTGGTGTGCTTGCGCGTGCCCTCTGGGGTGATGATGAGGGTGATTTTGTCGCGGCGGTTGATTTCGTCTACCACCTGCTGCACGGTGTCACGCGCGCCGCTGCGATCGACACCGACTGCGCCGATGGCCCGAAAGAACCATCCGACATAGCGGTTTTTAGTCCAATCGTTTTTGACCATCCAGTTGCTGCGCAGGCCATGACCGGCGGCAAAATGCACATAGACAAAGGCGTCCCAGTTGCTGGTGTGCGGGTATTCCACGACCATCCATTTATCAAATCCGGGCAGCTGACCGCGGATCTTCCAGCGGGTGAAGAACAAGAACAATTTGCCCAGCCAGATGATTGGCAGGGGGAGTGCGGGGGTGTGGGGTTTGGGGGGAGTGATAAGGGTCATGAGTCTGGGCCTGAATACATATCCTGTAAGGCTTTGATATATTCCTGAAACTGCTGCTGATCGACGGGATGGATCTCGAACTCGCGGATGCTGAGATAGCGCCGTGCGGTGCGGGCCACTGTGCCGTTGATTTCGGCAGGGAAGAACTCGATCAACCAGCGTCCATTGCGTTCGCGCAGGATTTTACCCTCGCGCGGGTTGCCCATCACATCGGCCACCACATAGACCTTCTGGCGCAGTTTACGCCGTTCGCGGAACAGTTGATCGAGGGCGAAGTAATGCAAGATGTCCATGCCGGCAGGCGTTCCATTTCATTACACGGACAGACACGTCCGATTGTACCGCACAACGGGGCTGAATTGTACGCGTCAGATGGGCTATAATTGGGTATCCTGAAGATGACAACCCAATTTTGAAGGAGTCTCTCATTATGGCAAAGGGCAAAGGTGGTATGGGCGGTATGGGTGGCCTTGGCGGTGGCATGGGCGGCGGGATGCTGAAGCAGATTCAGAAGATGCAGGCCGATATGCAAGCCGCGCAAGAGGCGCTGGCCCATGAGACGGTTGATGTGTCGGTGGGGGGTGGCGCGGTCAGCATCACCATTACCGGCCATCAGCGCATCAAGTCCATCACCCTCAACAAGGATGTGATTGATACCAGCGATCCCGAATGGGTCAACGACCTGCAAGACATGCTGGTGCTGGCGGTCAATCAGGCGGTGGAGCAGAGCCAGAGCATGGCTGCTGAGCGGATGGAGTCCATCACCGGTGGTCTGGGCAACTTGCCCGGCCTAGGCGGATTGTTCGGCTAAGCGGGCAGCGTCATGGCCTCCAGAGCCATTCCAGAGCCGGTCAACAAACTGATTGAGCAGCTCGGGCGTTTGCCGGGCATCGGGCCAAAGGGCGCTTCACGCATCACGTATTTTTTGCTGCGCGCGCCCGAAGAGGTGAGTTTTGGGTTATCGGATGCGCTGCGCGCCCTGAAAGAACAAACACGCTTTTGCTCGGTGTGTGGCAACATCACGGTGGATGATCCCTGCCCAGTGTGCAGTGACCCGCGGCGCGATCAGAGCCTTGTGGCCGTGGTGGAAGTGCCGCTGGACTTGTTGGCGCTAGAGCAGACAGGCGCGTTTCAGGGCGTGTACCATGTGCTCAACGGCGCGATTTCACCGGTCAACGGCATCGGCCCAGACGACTTGCGCATCCGCGAATTGGTCAAGCGGGTGGAGGCCGGTGGCATCCTCGAGGTAGTGATTGCCACCAACCCGGGCCAAGAAGGCGACGCCACTGCACTGTATATCCAGCGCGAGCTGCAAGGCCGCGGGGTTAAGATGACACGTCTTGCCCGCGGGCTGCCCGTGGGCAGTGACCTGCAATACGTGGATACCGTGACGTTAATGCGTGCCTTGCAGGGCCGTAACGCGGTTGACCGATAAGACGAAACGCATCAGCGCTGGGCCGGATTGTCACCGGCCCAGCTTGCTTTTATGGGGTCTTCACCGATAGGCTGTCGAGCCGCAGGCTGCCCACACCGTTGGGATAGCGGACGCGGATGAAAAGCTGCGTGGGGGTATCAGCCAGCGTCAGGGTGAGATAATCATCGGCGGGCAGGGTGAAGCCGCCGTTAGGCAGGTCATAGCGTGCGATGTCATACCCATTACCCCATATGCCGGCAGTGGGTGAAACATAGTTTACCCTCAGCACCAGATACGCGCCTGTGGGTACGCGCTGACCTTTGGCCTCAAAGCGCACAATGAGGGTTTGGCCGGCGCTTAAGCTGCTGTGTGTGAGGGTTTGACGGGCTGTACCGCTTCGCGTTAGGCGCAGCGAGCATTGGCCGCTGAGGGCGCGATTGGGGGCAGTGGTCGTGCTGCACCAGCGCGTGCCCCCACGCACCATCCATCCGTCTGGGATGGCGTTGCGGTCTGCATCCAGCTCAAAACCGCCGTTGAGCACACGCTCAGAGGCAGTCGGCGGGACGGCGGTGGGCAGGGGGAGCGCGGTCGGGGTTGGGATGGCGGTAGGAACGCCCGCGCCGCCGTCGTCAGACACCCGATAGTTGGCGATGACAAGGGCGGTCTCGTTGAGCGAACGAGCATTGTCTTCACTGTTGATGACGCCCAGCACTTTGCTATTAAAGGTACGGGTTGGGTCTGACCACCATGCAATGGCAGGGCAGATGCCCGGGGTATAAGTGCGCGGGCACGGTGTGCCAGATGGGTTGGTGCTGTAGGCCATCACGGTCACAAAATCGCTGGTATCCCCTATGTGGGTGGCCGGGTCTTGATAGCCATAGGCATAGGGGTGCACAGCGCCGCTTGCATTCGATCGGTCGTGGGTTTTGCCTATGTTGTGGCCCAGCTCGTGCGCCAGCGTGATGTCATTGATACAGTGTGCTTCGGTGATGCTGAAGGCCTGCGCCGGAGCTGGAATCACCGTTGGCAGCTGAGCAATGCCGCAGTAGTTGCGGCGATTCACAGGTGTGCCGGCAATCAGGGCCACAAGGTCGGCTTTGTGCGTATTGCGCAGGGTGTGCAGCTCATCCATATACCCGTCACCGCTGCTGTACAGACGCACCAAGTCGGTGCTGCTGCTGTATGGCCCGCCAGATGGGGTTTCGACGTAAACGGTGGGCACGATGGCCACGATTCTGATGCGAAAGGCCACCCCACTGTTGAGGTATGTTTGGTTGGTCAGGGCCACCGCGCCTTGTATGGCGGCACGGGTGGGCAGTTCACCGCCCAACATGGCCTGTGCTGCCGGGGTATAGGCCACCAACAGGTCGATGACCGTCCCGTCATCCGCGCGTGGGCCGATGGCGCGCACCGACTGCATCTCGTCGGTGGTGGGGGTGAAGGGGATGGCATCGTCGATGGGATAGCCATCGGCATCATACCGCCCGCGTCCGGCCTCGATTTCGCTGATGCGTATCAGCCCATCTGGCGTGGTTTGGGCATAATAAACGGTGCTGCCGGTCAGCACTCGCAGGTCAAAGACATCTGCGCCATCACTGACCAGTATCACGCTCGAACGCGGCATCCCGTCGATTTCACCGGCCCAGACCCTGTTCATACCGACGTTACCGGCGGGCAGGGGCTGTGCGCG
Source organism: Anaerolineae bacterium (assembly GCA_034431675.1). Taxonomy (GTDB): domain Bacteria; phylum Chloroflexota; class Anaerolineae; order Aggregatilineales; family Phototrophicaceae; genus Flexicrinis. Next base: position 6,289 of record DAOUCZ010000199.1, read on the forward strand.
CAGTGCTGTGGTCAGCACCACATCGTCAAACAGGTTTAGGACAAGGCTGCCAGAGCGCAGACCGTAGCTGAGCGAGGTGGCCGAAAGGGACATCAAGCGGGTGCGCCGAGTGCCGATCTGCTCTGGCAGGGGGGCGGCCTGACGGGTGAGGGCAAGGTTTGGCGTGCCGAACAATGGCGGCGGGGCGGCGTGTGTGGTGGGGCTGCCGGCGCTCAGCCACGCGCCCAGCATACCTAACAGAGTCCCACATAACAGCATCACAGATAAGCGGCGCATCAGCAAAAAACTCCCCCGTGCAGTGTGGCCATCAAGGTCAATAACGCTTCAGGCGCGTTAGCGCAAGGTCGTCAATCCAGACCACCCCGCTCGCACCGCTGTCCGAAAAGCGGATGTTGAGCACCACAGCCTGTGGTGTGCCGCTGAGGGCTAGTGCGCCGGCAAACGGGCGATAGGGCTTGTTTCCGCGCGGCAGGCGGATGCTGACGGTTTGGCGAGAGCTGTCGGCATAACGCGCTATCAGCGTGACAACCGCCCCGACGCGTGCCTTGCGCGGTTGCGCATAGCCGGTAACGATCAATAGGTCGCCGGCAGCGAAAGCCGCCCCGTCCACGATTTGGCGAAAGCGCGCGGTGCTGCCTGTGCTGCCTGTCAGGCGCAGGGCGCACCCGCCAGAGCGCGCCGCGGCGGTGCAGCGCCGACCGTCACCACTGCGCGGCGAGACGGCGCGCCAGAACTCTGCGATGCCGTTGGCGTCAGTATCAAGGTCAAACCCGCCGTTGAGCAGGTGCTGACTGGCCGGATACTGAGCGGTACTGCTGTCGCGGTATTGGGCAATCAGCGGCGCATTGAGGGTGAGGGTTGGCAGCTCGGCGGCGGGGGCTGTGCCGGTCATGCCCAGCAGCGCGCTCAAGGCCTGCATCAGGCTGTCACCGCCAAAATAGCGCCCCTCAACCACAGCGAATCCGCGCGCGGGGTCTGCGCCCATCCATGCGGGAGCATCAGCGGTATATAGGGCAAACTGGGTGCCGGCCAGCAGGATGACGAGGTCGGCGGCTGCATAATCGCGTACGGCGTGCAGCTCATCCATGTGGCCGTCCGACTCGCCCATCAGATGGGTGAGGTCAGCATGAAAGTCGATGTTGACCTGTTCTTGATAGAACACCGCACGCGTGCCCACCCAGCGCACCCGCAGCGGCGCGCCGGCGGCAGCATACTGGTCATTGACGGCGGCGATGGCACTGCTGAGCCGGTTGAAAAGCAGCGCATCTGTGCCGCCAAGCTGAGCGCGACCGCCGGCGGTATAGGCCACCAGCACATCGACGAATGTGCCGTCGTCCTGCGCATCGGCAGGGCTGCCGGCCAGCATCAGCAGGGGAATCAGCATCAGGACAAGACGGCGCAGCATGGTCAATCAGGCCTTTAGTCTACAAAACGGTATTTGAGCAGCGTCCAGAGCGCAATCGGGGCGTCTGTCCACTTGATTTTCTTGCCCTCAGACCATTCACGCCCGTTATAGCTGATGGGCACTTCATAGATGCGAATGCCCTTCTTCAGCACCTTGGCGGTAAATTCTGGCTCGAATTCAAAGCCGCGTGCGCGGATGGTCATGTCTTTGACCACCTCGGCGCGGAACACCTTATAGCAGGTTTCCATGTCGCTGAGGATGGCGTTATAGAGGATGTTGGTGGACAGGGTGAGGATTTTGTTGGCCACCATGTTCCAGAAGTTCATGGCTTTGCGTGGGCCACCCAAAAAGCGCGAGCCGTATACCACCTGTGCGATGCCCTCTTGCAGCGGCTTGAGCAAGATGGGATATTCGCGCGGGTCATATTCAAAGTCGGCATCCTGAATCAGCAGGATGTCGCCAGTGGCCTGCCGGAAACCGGTCACGAGTGCCGCGCCTTTGCCCTGATTGCGGTCGTGATAAATTACCCGTATCCCGGGCAGGTTTTCGGCTTCAATCTGGGCCAGCAGGTCGCGCGTGCCGTCGGTCGATCCGTCGTCCACAATCAGGATTTCATCGGCTAGGCCAACTTCTATCACGCGTTGCAGCACGGGTTGGATGCTGTTAACCTCGTTGTAGCACGGGATGACCACAGTAAGTTTAAGGGGTGAAGTGGCGGCCTTGGCATCCTTCACCCACGGATTGGCTTGCAGCATGTGCGGCCCTCTCAAGCAGCGTTAAGCGAAACGGCATGTAGGCTCGCATTATAGCATAGTCCATCTAGGGGCGAAGTCAGCGTAGCGTTTGCGCCCGCCATGCGGCATAAAGCCCAATACCCATCAGCGCGCCAGCCAGACCCCATGCAGGTGTCAGGGCCAGCACATCTGCCAGCAGACCCGCTGGGGCATCGGGGAAGGGGTGGGCATGACTGGCGTCTTTGAATGCCAGCAGCATCACTGCTGCCGATGGCGCAAGCCCGCCTACCATCAGCCCAAAAACCGCCCATGCCCCTACGATGGCGCGCATCCCGCGGAGGGCCATGCCGGCGCGTGTGCGTGTGATGGGATGCGCGAGGCCGAGCACCGTTAGCATCACCCCAAGCAGCAGCGCCGGCAGTACCCCGTCGTCCTCAAGGCTCAGCCAGACCAAAATGGCTGCCCCGCATCCGATGCTCAGCCAGCGCTGGAGCAGACCGTGGGCAGGGATATGCCAGACCGGCGGTGGGTCAGTCGGCGGGGAATTCTGGGGCACAGTCGCACACGTCATGGAAAGGGATTGAAAGGTCATCTGGCGCGACCTCCAGCGCATCCAGCGCACGCTTGACGGCGCAGACTGGTAGGCCGACCACGTTGGTAAAGCACCCTTCGATGTGGGCCACCGGATGGAAACCAGCGTGCTGGATGGCGTATCCACCGGCTTTGTCGCGCCAGTCCCCGCTGTCGATATAGGCGGCGATTTCGTCATCGGTGTAGTGGCGCATGGTCACGCGCGTTTGCACCAGTTCTGCGGCATCGCTGGTCTGGATGCTGCCGCTCATGCGCCGGCTAAAACATTCGACGTGCACGGCTGTGCATACGGTGTGGGTTTGCCCGCGCAGCACGCGCAGGGTTTGCCATGCTTCATCTGGAGCTGCCGGCTTGCCCAATATCTGCTGACCGTTTGGGCTGATGACGATGGTATCAGCGGCCAGCACCACAGCATATCCCCCGGCGGGGGTGTCGATTGTGCCGGCCATCAGCCGCCCGATGCCACCTGCAAAGGCTTTCTCGGCAGCCATTCGGCGGACATAAGCCGTTGGGGTTTCGTTGTGGCGTGGGGTTTCGTCGATGTCTGGGCTGAAGATGTCGAAGGTGGGGATGAGGCGGCTCAACAGGACGCGCCGACGGGGGGAACTGGAGGCGAGAATCATCATCTCAATCGTTATTCCTGCTTATGAGGAGGCCGCAGGGGGCGGCTTGCGGCCAAATCCCCCTGCGGATGGTTGGTGCTGGTCAGCCGGCCTTAGGGGCAGCCTGCACGGCGCAGGCGATAGGGCATGCTGGTGAAGGTGTTGTTGTTCTCGTTCTCTTCCACGATGTTATTGCCGCTGTCCACGATGGCGGTAATCTGATGGTCTTGCCCGCCAAAGGTGCTGACCAGCAGCGGGATGTTGACCACAAAGTTCTGGCCCGGTGCCAGCGCTGGGAACGAGCCGGTGGCAGTGTTGGTGATGGTGCTGCTGCCAAGGTGCACGTTGCGGATGGTGACGGTGCCACCGGTGGCAAAGGCAGTGCTGCCGATGTTGGTCACGTTGACCAGTACGCTGAAGCCTTCGTTGCAGCGCGGCTCTAGCGGCGAGAAGCCGATGCCGTTGGCGATGGCGTCACCGGTGAAGGGCAGCGGGGTGGGGGTGGGGGTGGCCGGCGGCGGCGGTGGGGCGATGCGCTGTAGGCCGGCGACGTTGCCTGCCACGCTGACGACTGACGGGGCGATAAAACCACGCCGTCCGTTATCCAGCTCGATGTAGTACCAGCCCGACCCGCTGGAGCTGAGGCCGAGGATGCGTGCCTGTGTGCCGGCCAGCATCACGCTGATGACCGGATAGGCGGTGCTGTCACCACTGCGCACATTGGCATCGGTGTTGGCGGTCACGGTCGGGTCACCGGTTGGGCTGGGCGTGGCGGCCAACGTCGGGCGGCTGATGATGACGCCGCCGGGCGTGGGGGTGCCGCCAATCACAATCACGCTGGTGGATGGGGTGATGGTGTTGGTGGGGGTGGGCTGGAGCAGCTCGACCAAAAAGTCGGGGATGTCGTTTTCGACACGCAGTGGCCCAACCACAAAATCGGTTGGCCCTTGCCGGCTGACGTTAGCCCGCAGGCGGATTTGGTACAGCCCGTCTGGCAGCACGGTGGTATCCCATTCCAGCAGCACATCATCGATGCGGACGCCGGTTTGGGGCAGGCTGGCCGGCAGGAAGGGGTCTGTCTCGCTGAGTGGTTGCAGGTCATCGCCCAGCGGACGCACCTCTAGAAAGTAGTTGGCGATGTTGGGCAGGTTGACCGTGCCGCGCACCTCGACAACACCGCGCACCACATAGACCGGCGGCGGGAAGCTAATCACAACATTGGGATTGGTGGTGCTGGTCTGGGCTTGGGCGGCGTGGGGCGCGGCCACCAGACCCAAACCGGTCAGGGCAGCAGCTATCGCCAGCGCCAATATAGCCCAGCGGTGCTTAATGCCTATGCTCATAGAACCCTCCGAAATACTGCACATCACGCAGTGTCAAAAACACGCTCATTTTGATGATAGCATGAATGTGAGCGGCCTGTATCGACGGGAGCGAGCTTTTGACCTACGCCCAATCGCCGGTCTGCAAGCGTTGTATGCTTTGACGCAGCGCCCACCATCCCACCGCCACCGCCACGCCCACGGGCAGTACGCCGTCGATAAGGATGCGCCAGAACGGGTCTAGCATAAACAGGCGCGGCAGGTTGAGCAGTGCAAAGTAGAAACCGATTAGGCCGAGGCTGGTGGCCTGTGCTGCCCCCCGCCCGATCGTGTTGAGGCCGACCCATTGGCCCATCGCCCCGACGGCGAACATCTCGAGCGGCAGGCGGATGAGGGTGAGTGCCAGCATGATGATGCTGAGGATTTGTGCGGTGAAATCAAACTCACGCGCGGGGAAATAGTTGGCATACAGGATGAACAAGACCGGCATTTGTGTGAGGCTGGCGGCAGCCAAAATCAGCGAGAACGGCTCGGACTGTTTCCATAGTGCGCCGGCCAGCTTGCTCAGCAGCAGCTGACGATTGGACATCGGGGTGGTCATCAGCAGGCCGAGGGTGTGGTTTTCGACCTCGGATGACATGGAGCGGGCGGCGTCGCCGGCAAGGTCATACAGCAGGCGGGCATACCAATAGAGGGCCACGGGCAGCGCCGTGAATGAAACCAATACCAGTGGGAGGATGAGCGTCATCACAAACGGTATCGGGATGGTGAGCAGCACCAGCACCGCCTGCACCAAAAATGCGCGCAGCGGCAAGTCGAGCTGTGGGGGCATCACCCGCCAATAGACCCCCAGCTCGCGTCGTACCAGTGGGTTAGAGCGTCGTGCCCATGCCGGCAGGTTCTGATCAATCTGAAACAGATTGTTGACGAACACCCGTCTAATTTGGTCGGGGGTGGGGGATGACGACACGGCCATGACGAGCTTTCTCCTTAGGGGCTATTCGGCGGCGCGGGCACGTGCCACAAAAATCCCACCGGCGAGTAGGGCCATGGCGGCGACCGCCAAAAACCCCAAACAGGCAAGGCCAGAGGCATCTCGATTGCCCATCAGCCACAGGATAAAGGTGATGGTGCTGCCGATGAACGAGATGAACAGCACCACACGTGCCATCATCGAGGCGACCACGCTCGAACGCTTCATGACCACTTTATGCTTTCTTTGTATAGACCATCAGCACATTAAACTGCTTGCCCCACAGCGGCATCTTGACCGAGTCGGTGCGGATGGCAGCGATTTCCATCTCGCCCACATCCCCATCGGTGGTGACGTGCTCTTGCACCTTCATGCCGAGCGGCTGCGAAAAGTAGACCGCCAGCATCATCAGCGGCAGGGCGCGGTTGAAGTTGCGATAGCTGGCGCGCCGCCCACCCAAAAACAGCCAACCGACCAAGGTGGTCAACAGGCCGGCGGTGACCAGATTGGTGCCGCAGTTGGGGTGCAGGGCGAATTGGCGCTTGCCGGCTTTGAGGGCCTCTAGCGCCTCGGCAGCGGCGGCCTCGCCGTGCTCGGCTTTGCCGTTGTGCAGCAGCACAAAGCCAAAGGGTGCACTGATGCCCGAAACGCGCAGGTTTCTGACCTTGCGTGCCAGAAAATGCGCTGTGGCGTGCTCGAAGGCGTGATTGCGGCGCGTCTGGCGGATGACGCCAAATCCCAGCAGGCGCGACAGGGGGTTACTGCTCATGGCTTAATCATCCTCATTGGGGTTTTTCTTGCCTCCGCGCAGGCGGTTGGCCAGCGCGTTACCAAGGAAGAAGTTCATGATGCCGGTAGATGAGGCTTCTGGTGGTTTTTGTTCGCCAGTGGTGTCAAACTTCCAGTGGTAACGCTGGTTGTACCACGACTCATAGGTTTCGGCGGCGGAGATGGTTACCGCTTCCAGCGCGTCGCGGTCATCATTGGCCAGCGCGGTGCGCAGTTCGCGCAGGGTCAGCATCAGGCTGTCCAGTGAGCGGGTGAGGTCTTGTCGGCTGTCGCGCAGGGCGGCCACAAGGTCATCAGGGTGGGTATCAAACAGCGCGTGGGTGAGCGCACCAAAGGCCGGATTGGCTGTGCGCTGGATGTCGCCCCAGCCCGTGCCGCCGCGCATGGCAGCATAATAGGCAAGACCCAGCAGGTTGGGCAGCATCTCGGTGGCCGAGAGCATTGAGTCGTGCTCGGCTGGCTCTGCAAATTGGGTGCGTGCGCCGAGGATGGCGGCAAAATCACCGGCCAGCTCAATCGCCTCGGGGATGCAGGTGACACTGGGTGACAGCAGCATCGTGCCGCGTTCGAACAAGTCGGGGGTGGCTTTGTCGGTGGCGTCCAACGGGTCGAATAGATAAGCCGGGTTGAGCAGTGGGGTGACGCCCACCACGTGCGCATCTTTGCCAAGGTGCTTGGCGGCCCACTTCAGCGGGTTGACCTTGAGGGGCGAAAAATCCAGCACCACCACGCCCGGGCGCAGGTCTTGGCCGATGGCTTGATAGGCAGCTGCGGCCTCGGCATAAGGCAGTGCCATCACCACGATGTCCCGCCCACGCACCGCGTCATGAATCTGGCCGGTGACGCCGTCGGCAGCGCCGAGCTTTTGGGCGGTCTTGACCTGATCGGGCCGCCCGCCGTACCCGGTGATTTTGAACTGGTTTTTAGCATTGGGGCGCTGATTATAGGCTTTGAGCGCAAGGCCGATGGACGTGCCGATGCGGTTTAGGCCCAGAATGGCGACGGCGACTTCTGGCATCGTAAGTTCCTCTATCTCAGACGGATGGGTGCAGGCTGTGTGGGGGAGATTGCGCCACACAGCCTGCATCAGCATGGGGGTTACTTTAGGGTAGCGACCAGCGTCATCGGCACGGCAGACAGCGCGCGTGAGATGATGCACCCGGTTTTGGTGGCTTCGGCCATCTCTTGGAACTTGGCCGGGTCGATGCCGGGGACTTCGGCGGTGGTCTCAAGGTCAATCTGGCTGATGGAGAAACCGGCCTCGCCTTTGGTCAGCTGGACTTTGGCGGTGGTCACCACCGAGGTAGCCGGAGTGCCTGCGCGCTCCAGCGCGGCGTTCAGCGCCATCGAGAAGCAGCCGGCATGGGCGGCGGCCAACAGTTCTTCGGGGTTGGTATCGGCGCTGCCCTCGAAGCGGCTGATGAAGTTGTAGCCGAGATGCTGTGTGCCAAAATCGAGCGCGCCGGTGCCTTCCTTCAGCGTGCCCGTCCATGTGGCGGTGGCGGTACGAACGGCCATGAAATGCCTCCTTTAGGTGGGGATGTTGCCCACTTGTTTAAGAAGTTAAGAACGACTTACAAGCCCGATTATACCTGATGGGTAAGGGATTGCGTCATAGAAGCGCGTTAGCATTATGTTGGGGCTAGCTGCGCAGATAGGAAGCCCCGTTAACATCAAGGATGGCGCCCGACATGAACTTGGCCGCATCACTGGCGGCAAAGCAAACGGCTTGAGCCACATCTTCCACGCTGGCCACCCGCCCAAACGGGCTTTGGGCACGGATGGAGTCGCCGTGTGGGCCGGCCAGATGCTCGGCGGCCATGTCGGTTTCTACCCATCCGGGGGCCACGCTGATGACATGGATGTTGTGGGGAGCAAGCGCAAGGGCCAGCGATTGGCCCATGCTGTTCATGCCGGCTTTGCTGGCGCCATAGGCCGGCCCAAGCGGCTCGCCGCGGAACGCCCCGCGTGATGACACGTTCACCACCGCGCCGCCGCCCTGTTTGAGCAGGTGTGGCACAGCGCAGAACACCGCGTTGGCCGCGCCGACCAAGTTGGTCTGGAGGATGGCCTGCCACTGGCGCTGCCACTCGTCATATGTGGTGGACAGGATGGGGTGTTCGGTATAGATGCCGGCGTTATTCACCAGAATATCGAGGCCGCCGAGGGCTTGTGCTGCGGCATCGACCAATGTTTTAACCTGTGCGGCCTCTGCGAGGTCAGCCTGATGAACGCTGTGTCCGCTGCCCGTCAGTGCCGCTAGGGTGGTCTGTGCGCCCTGTGCATCGCGCACATAGTGCACGGCAACTTGTGCGCCGCGCGCCGCCATCATTTGTGCCACGGCACGCCCGATGCCGCGTGACGCACCGGTGACTAAGGCCCGTTTGCCGCTTAAATCCATCGCTTGCATGGTGATTACCCTCTGCCAAACTGGCTAATGCCCAATCTGAAAGATAAATGTTATCCTAGATGTCATACAATCACGGGTTTATATGGCATTGTTCTATCCGCAAAAACAGGTGGGGAGTAACCGCTTTATGCGCTGGAAAATGGGTCTGTTATTTGCAATGTTGTTGGTTGCATTGAACGCTGGTGCATGGGCACAAACTACCCCCGCTGATGCCCCACCGCTCCGCCTTGTGAACATCGAACCATTGGGGGAGTGGTTGGCTGGTCAGCCGGCAGTGCTGACGTTTGACCGGATGTTGGATTGCTCGGCGACGTATCGCGTGTTCGTGGTGCAGCCGGCAGGTGTATCAGGCGATGCCAGCTGTGAAGGGGACACGCTGCGCTTCGGCTTGACAACCCCGCTGCAACGGGGCGAGATATACCGCCTGTTGGTGGATGGCGTGCGCGGTGTTGATGGGGCGGTGTTGGAAGCCCCTGTGGGGATTGATTTGTTGGCCCAATCGGCCTTACAGGTCACCAGCTTTACCCCAACCAATGGGCGCGATGACGTGTCGGCAGTTGACCCGATCACGGTGGCGTTCAGCCGTCCGATGGTGGCGCTGTCTGCCTTGGATGCGCAGGACAGTTTACCCAATCCACTGCGGTTTAATGTCCCTGTCGAGGGGCGGGGTGAGTGGTTGAACACCTCGACCTATCAATTTACACCGGTGGCGCTGCCGGGTGGGCAAACCGTTATTGTGACAATAGAGGGACAGACCGCGCTGGACGGCGCTGAGTTGGCCGAGCCGTTTGTGGCCAGTTTTGTGACAGTGCCGCCGGCGGTTGTCGAGGCACTGCCGGCCAATGATGATGCCGCTCGGTTAACAAGCAAAATTCAAATCCGGTTTAATCAGCCGATGGATCAGCAAAGCACCCAACAGGCCTTTTATCTGCGGTCGTTGAGCGGCCCGGCGGTCAGCGGTACGTTTGAATGGGCAGATGACGGCCTTGGGTTTGCATTTACCCCATCAGAGCGCCTGCCGCTGGATACCCGCTTTGTTTATGGGTTTTCGGCGGGGATTGCTCGGGCCGCGGCTGGGAATGGAACGCTGCGTGCCTATGAATATGGGTTTAGCACCTTGCCGCCGCCGGCACTGGTCAAGACGTATCCGCGGGATGGGCAGACCGACGCACGGCCTTATGACGGCTTTGTGCTGACGTTTAATACGATCATCGATCCGGAGACCGTGCTGGATCGCCTGACGATTACCCCAGAGCCGCGCCGTGAACCGACGGGGTATTTCTCGGAATATACGCAGGAATATACGGTGGTGTTTGGCCTAGAGGGCAGCACATCGTATAACGTCTCGGTTGCGCCGGGCATTGCGGATATTTATGGCAATACGATCGATACCCCTTTCACCTTCAGCTTTACCACCGGCCCACTGGCGTCGGAACTCTCGTTGAATGTGCCGCAGGGCATCGGGATTTATGATGCCGACCGCGCTGCTACCGAGTTGTATGTGACCTATCTCAACCTAGAGCGCATCGACCTCCAGCTGAGCACGGTTGACCTTGAGCGGCTGTTGGGGCAACTGTTGGGCAGCAACTATTATAATTTCACCGATTACTTGCAACCGGCCCCGGGCGAAATCATCCGGCAGTGGTCTGTGCCCGCACCGATTAGAGATACTCGCGTGTTGGACTTGGTTAATATCGGTGAACGCCCTGAACCGGGTGAGACAGTCACGGGTGGGCTGGTCAGCTGTCCAGATGCGATGCCGAGCCGTACCAAGGCTGGTGATCGGGCGATTGTCATCACCGAGCCTGACCCGTTGCGTGTGCGCAGCGCCCCTCAGACCGGTGAAATTATCGACCTGCTGTACAAAGGCTATGCCCTAAGCATCGTCCAAGGGCCGACCTGTCTGAACGGTATCGCATGGTTTGAGGTCAGGCTGCGGGATGACCGCACCGGTTGGGTGGCTGAGGGGCTGAATGACGAATATTTCTTGGAAGTCACGTCTTCTGCCTCGGTGACTTCGGTAGATCTGCCGTCTGACCTGCTGACTGGTGGAGCGCTGCCGGTGGGGTCATATCTGCTGAGCGTGTCTGCGCCAGACTTTGGCGCGCGTGCACCGGAGCAGCATGTCATGGTGGTGACAGATACCGGTCTGGTGTTGAAGCACGGCGCAGAAGAGGCGATGGTGTGGGCTTTCGACCTGCATACCGGTCAGCCGCTGGCCGACCTGCCGGTCTCGCTGGTTTACCCGTACACGGCGCAGGGTGACCTGTATTATCTGGAAGGCCGCACCGACGAGTGGGGCGTGGCGTTCTTTGAATATGGCCGGCGCGACAACCTGTATACCCCGTTGGTGGCGTTGGTCAACACCGGCGACCGCTTTGGTCTAACCTCTAGCCGTTGGTCAAATGGCCTAGATTCCTACTATTTTGACATCTATGCCGAAAGCTATCCCAGCCGGTACAGCGTGTATATGTATACCGACCGTGCGGTGTATCGCCCGGGCCAAACGGTCTACTTCCGCGGCATTGTGCGCATGGACAATGACAACGACTATCCCCAACCCGACTTAAGCGAGGTCTGGGTGATGGCCACCAATGCCTCGGGCGAGACCATTCTGAGCGAGAGTTTCCCGCTGAGTGCTTATGGGACGTTTACGGGTCAGCTGACCCTGGATTCACAAGCTGAGCTGGGCTATTACAACATACGGATAGAACTGCCACGCACCGCCTCCGGGCCATATGAAGGGGGGAGTGTCAGCTTTGACGTCGCGGCATATCGTTTGCCAGAGTTTCAGGTCAAAGTGGATGCACCGACCGAGGTGCTGCGTGGAGAGGTGTTGGATGCCAGCGCAGACCTGACCTACTTCTTTGGCGGGCCGGTGAGCAATGCTGCGGTGAACGTGTTTGTGACGTCGCGGCAGTATTTCTTTGACTACACTGGTGATGGGCGCTACTCGTTCTATGACTATAACGCCGATGAGACGCGCTATGTGCGCGGCTATAGCAATTATGAGAGCGGCACGAGTGGTGATAACGGGCGTTATACCTTCCGTGTGCCGACTGAGGCCGCGCTGGACTCTCAGGGCGTACCGCTGCGTTCGGGGAGTGAGATCTACGAAATCGAAGCGACGTCTGCCGATGAATCGGGTTTCTCGGTGTCGGGGCGTACAGAGGTCATCATCCATCAAGCGGAGTGGTATGTGGGGGTGAACGCGCGCGAATTCGTGGCCACTGCCGGCCAAGAGACCACCGCCGACCTGATTGTGGTGGACTGGGACAGCAGGCCGATTGCGGGGCAGTCTGTGACCGTGGAAGTGGTGGAGCGGCGCTGGAACAGCACGCAAGAGGTGAACCCGTATAATGGGCAGTTGGTCTGGCGCAGCGAGGTGGAAGAAATCCCGCTGACCGAAGGGCGTGTCATCACCGATGCCAACGGCAAGGCCAGCTTTACGTTTACACCACCCAGCGGCGGTATTTTTAAGGTGCGTGCCCGTGTGCAGGACGGCGGCGGCCGAGAAGCGGTGTCGTCTACGTTTGTGTGGGCATCTGGGTTGGAGTTTGTGCCATGGCGTATTGCCAACAGCAGTCGTATCGAGCTGATTGCCGATAAAACGCAGTACGATGTGGGCGATGTGGCCGAAATCCTGATTACGTCACCGTTTGCTGGGCGTACCGAAGCGCTGCTGACCATCGAGCGTGATGGCGTCATCGCCTATGACCGCCTGACCCTCGAGAGCAACTCGACTATTTATCGCCTGCCGATTCAGGGGGATTATGCCCCCAATGTCTATGTCAGTGTGATGCTGGTCAAAGGGGTGGATGCCACCAACGGGGTCACTGACCACCGGATGGGCTTAATTCGCCTGCCCGTGAATAACAGCGCCTTCAAGCTGGATGTGGATATTCAGACGGACAGCGATGTGGCAGGCCCGCGCGACACGGTCAATTACATCATCACGGTGCGCGATTCACGCGGCGAACCGGTGCGTGCAGAGCTGGGTGTCGCGCTGACCGACCTCGCATCACTGGCACTGCGGCAGCAAAACCTGCCCTCACTGTTGGAGTTTTACTACGGCAGCGAAAACCTAAAATTGCTGACTGCAGGCACGTTGACCATCAACACCGACTTGATTACGCAGTTTACGCGCGACGTCATCAAAGGCGGTGGCGGTGGTGGTGGCGGGGATGGCGGCATCCTCGACCTGCGCGAGGAGTTTACCGATACACCGTTCTGGGATGGTCAGCTGGAGACGGACGCCAATGGCCGTGCTTCTATCAGCGTGACACTGCCCGATAACCTGACAACGTGGCGTCTGGACGTGCGCGGCTTGACCATGGGGAGTGACTCGCCCATGCTGGTCGGCCAAGCGACCTCGGATTTAATCGCCACCAAGCCGTTGATTATCCGTCCGGTTGCACCGCGATTCTTTGTGGCCGGTGATGTCGTCGAACTGGCGGCGGTCATCAACAACAACACCGATTCACCAGTTGAGGGGGTGGCAACCCTCTTCTATGAGGGGGTGACGTTGGACGGGGATGCCGTACAGACCGTCACGATACCGGCTAATGGGCGCGCCCGTGTGGCGTGGCCGGCTGTGGTGATGACCGATGCGCAAGAGGTTGAGCTGGTCTTTAGCGTGGAGGGCGGCGGTTACCGCGACGCATCGCGTCCATCCTTTGGGCAGGGGGAGAACCGTGTTCTGCCGGTCTATCGCTTTGAGGTGCAGGAGTTTAACGGGACGGGCGGTGTCCTGCGCGAGGCGGCGACCCGCACCGAGTCGGTGAGTTTGCCCCGTCGCTACATCGTCACGGACGGGGATGTCACGGTGCGTATCGAGCCATCGCTGGCGGTGAGCGCAATAGAGAGCCTACGTGCGTTTGAAGGGTATCGCTGCGACTGTCTAGAAACGCAGGCCAGTTGGATGATGTCTAACCTCTCGGCACTGCGGATGCTGCGCACCCTGCGCACCCCGTTGAGCGATTTGGGGGCGTATGAAGCGCCGGTTTATATGGGGTTACAGCGGTTCGCCGCGCTGCAAAAACCGAATGGCGGATGGGGGTGGTATGAGCCGATGGACAGTGATTTACTCACCACCGCATGGGTGATGCTGGCACTGACTGAAGCGCGCGAGGCGGGCTTTGCGGTGGATGAGATGGTCTATGACCGCGGCTTGTCTTATCTGCGCAGCAACCTCGGCGTCACATCCGACATGTCTATGTGGCAGATGGATCGGGCGGCGATGGCGGCCTATGCCATGGCACGGGCGGGGCGTTCTGGCGGCCCGCTTCAGGCCGTGCTGAGCAACTTGTACGACTTCAGCGGCATCCGCCAAGGGTCGGTGACCAAGCTCAGCCTATCTGGGCAAGCGCTGCTGATGATGGCGATGCAGAAGGTGGATGGGGCAGACCCGCGCTTGCCTGCCCTGCGGGACTCGCTGCTGGGGGCGGCGGTCATCACCGCCAACGGGGCGCAGTGGCCCGAGGCCCAGCGCGACTTCTACAACTGGAACAGTGATACCCGCGCTACGGCTATGGTCATGAAGGCCCTGCTCTCGGATAACCCGCTGGAGCCGGTGCTGCCGAATGCGGTGCGCTGGTTGATGGTGGCGCGGGGGGCGCAGGGTTGGGAGACCCCGCAGGAGACCGCATGGTCGCTGAGCGCGCTGGCGGATTGGATGATTGCTAGCGGCGAAAATCAGCCCGATTACACCTATCGTGTGCTGCTCAATGGTGGCGTCGTGACCGAGGGGGTCGCCAACTCTGATACCGTGGCGATAGCCAACACCTTCACACAGTCGTTGGCAGGCCTCAGCGCCACCCAGCCCAATCCGGTGGTGTTTGAGCGCGGTGCAGGTGCGGGCGCGATGTACTACACCGCCTACATCAGCCCGTATGTGCCGGTCGAGTCGGTTTCGCCGGTCAGTCGTGGGTTCTCGCTGGAGCGGAGCTATCGTCTGCTGGATGACCGCGACGCTGGCCCAATCGATTCGGCGGCAGTTGGGCAGTTGGTTGAAGTGACGCTGACGGTGACAGTTGCCAATCCGGCGCATTATGTGGTGATTAGCGATCCTGTGCCGGCGGGCACTGAGCCGGTTGATACCCGCCTGAGCACCAATCAACAGACGGGGACAGACAGCAGCTTTGAGTCTGTGCAACCTGAAGATGGTGGTGGCTATCTGTATTGGTGGGTAGGCGAGCAGTTCCGCGATGAGCAAGTGGTGCTGAGTGCGGATTATCTTGCTGCTGGTGTCTATCAGTACCGTTATCTGGTACGTGCGGCAGTTCCGGGCACCTATAAGGTTATTCCGGCAATCGCACGAGAGCTGTACTTCCCTGAGGTGTATGGGCGCAGCGCTGGCACGCAGTTCACGGTGGTAGGCGAGTAGATGGGTGTACGTTTTTGGTTGATAGTGATGTGTGGTCTGCTGCTGTCGGCGTGCAGTGGGCAGCAGGCCACACCATCAGCGGATACGTTGTCGGATGGGACGGCGGTGGCCATCGTGCGGGTGCTGGCGACGGTGGAGCTACCTCCCACACTCAGCCGGGCGGAGCGCCTTGCCACCCGTCAGGCGCAGCCGCTGACCCCGACGCCCTTCCCGCCGACGGCTACCCCGACTGAAACACCGTATATCGGGGTGTTTATGGGAGAGGCGCGTGTCGATTCGGGCCTGCCGCGCGTGGTTCAGCCGACCCTAGACCCGTCTGCTGCACAAACCGACGGGGGCTGTGCCCTTGGCATCGACCCTGCGTTTGGAGCAGCGTGGCGGCAGAATCCGTCATTGGCGCGGCGGGTAGGGTGTGCGCTTCAGGAGCGTTTTGGTTTCACCGCCGATGTGCAGGTGTTTGAGCGTGGCGTGATGTATCGACGGCAGGAGACCGGCGAAATCTGGGCCATTCGCCCAGAGCCGGTTGATGTGGGGCGCTACTGGTTTGCTGCTGCGCCGCCGGGCATCATCCCGTTTCCAATCAGCGTGCCGGAGGGGCTGCGTGCGCCGGCGGATGTGTTCTTGGCGCTGTGGGCATCCGAGTTTGAATTGCAAAGCGCGCTGGGGTTTGCGCGTACCCCACAGCAGACTGCGGACATCAATGTGCAGCGTGTGGAAGGCGGCACGTTCTTGTTGGATGTCACCATTGCGCAGGTGTATGTGCTGCTGGACAACGGCGACGTGTTTGGGCCGTTCTAGCGGTGTGGGGCGCGCAGCACTGCCCGTACGGGCGAGCCGCACGCCCCTTCCAGCCGCAGAGGCAGCGCAATCAGCTCATAGTCCCCGTCGGGGACGTCACGCAGGTACAGCGTTTCTAGATTGGCCATCCCTGCCCGGAAAAGCGCATGATGCCCGGGCAGGTCTTTGCTGTTGAGGTCATCAAACGACGGGGAATCGAGGCCGATCAGCACACACCCACGCGCGGCGAGATACTCAATCAAGGCCGGTGCGGGGTAGGGGAACTGAACGGGCCATTGGTCATCTGGCAGGCTGCTGACGTGGCTCTTGATGAGCAGGCGCTCTACCCCATTGAGCTGTGCGGGGTCAAAATCATCTGGGTAGAGCGGTCCATCCAGCTTGTTTGTGCTGACGACGTGAGCTGGGCCAAGATAGGCGTGCAAGGGCATATGCGAGGGCCAAGCACCCTCAGCCTCGTAGTGATAATAGGCGTCGGCATGAGTGCCGGTGTGCGCGCTCAGGGTGAGGGTGGTTAGGTTGACAGATGCACCGTCTGCGATGCGGACGAGATGATTGGCGCTGTAGGGGGTATCCCCGGGCCAGACCGCCAACGTGGGTGAGATGCTGCGGGTGATGTCGTATAGGGTCATGACGCCCCCTCCAGAAGCAGGTCGGCACCGCCAGAGAAAACTTCAACGGTCAGCAGGGGGGCATCGGCGCGTTCACTGTCGCGGACGGCCAACGTTTCGTATACGCCGTCTTCAATGCGTATGAAGGCGGTTGGGTCGGCGCGCTGCACCCTGCCGACCGCGCTGCGGAAGATGACCCTGACACGTACTTCTGCCGGCACACGCATGGTCAGCTGCCCGCTGCCCAGCTGAATGCGCGCCGATGAGTCGCGCTGTAGGGCGCGCCCGTCAAAACCCATCACGTGTCGCCCACCGCTCAGGTTGGCATTGATTTCGGCAAAATCGGCGTTGAGCAGGCGCTCTACTGTGATATTGGATTGACCGCCCGTCAGGTTGAGGCGCTGTCCGGCTTGGCTGACGGGTGTGTTGAATGCCAGTGACAGATTGCCGGCCTCGCTGGTTAACTCCAGCGTGTCTAGGGCTAGGCCGCCCAGTTCTAGGTTGGCGTTGGCCCGCCCTGCTTGCACAGTGAGTTGAATCGGAGCATCTGCCCCCAGTGTGATGGCCCAAGTGTTGGTGCCTGCTGGCACTCGCCCCTGACCGATGCCGCCTTGCAGCACGCTGATTTGCGCTTCGTCGATGCGCACACTGCCGCCCCAGCGCGAGACGTTGGTGGTGAGTAGGCCTGCGATGCCAGACCCGCCGCTGCGCACACTTAGCTCGCCATATTCCAGCGTCAGGTTGATGCTGGCGGGCCGCGCCTGTGGGTAGGGGAGGGCAAAATTTTGGGTGTTTTGGGTCTGACTGTTGGGGGTGCAGGCAGATAGGACGGCCAGTAAAGCCGCGCCTAATACCGCTATGATTGTGCGTGTGTGCATCTCAAAAGCGCCTTTTGTACATCAACATCATGTTGTGATTCTAGCACGTTCGCGGGTGGTTGGCGGTTAATAGCCGTTTAGCACCTTGCCGTCCCCCAGCGATTGGGGTAATTTAGCCACATCGCCGATTCTGAGAAGCGACTGGTATCATGGACTTACAACCCCGCATTGACGCTCTGCGCCGCGCGCTGGACGCGCTGAAACAGTCCCCCGCGCTGGATGGGCGCGCATTGAGCGCGCTAGAAGCGGATGCCCGCACGCTCTTGACTGATGCTAAGCATACCCCGTATGAGAGCGCGGCACAGGCTTTGTTTGCCGAATTGGCGCGCCTGAGCAGTATGGGCGCGCGCGGCAGTGCGCTGTCTGGCGGCCTGCCGGCGATGCCTGCCAATGGCGACCCTGCACTGCGTGGGTTGGTGCGCCGTGCGCGCATCCGCATCGAGATTGCCGGGGATGAAGACGACGTTGATGCGGCGCTCGACATCCTCGCGCAGGCTCTCGAGATCGATCATACCGATCCCGAGCTGCTGCAACTGCTGGAAACTGCCCGCCAGTACAGTGGTCAGGCGGGGCAGCGCGTCAGCGATTTGTATGCACGCTATGGCATCGCGCGCAAAGACACCGCGCCGCCAGCTGCACCGTCTACGGGACAGGGGTTTGATGCCCGCCGCAGCACCGACAGCGTGCCACGTGTGCCTGCACCGTCGCCATTATCTCCTGCTGCCCCCTCTGACCCATCGGATGTGCCGCCGCCGCCGCGGTTTACCACATCGTTGGGCTATCCCGCGCCAGAGTCGGCGCCGCGCCCGCCAGCGGTACGGCGGCCTGCTGCCCCGCTCAGCAGCGGCAGTACCGATCTTGACCAGTTGGTCTCTGAGCTGACGCAGTCGTATTATGCCGGCGAATATCAGGTCACCATCGAGACCGCCAACCGCCTGCTTCAGATTCAACCCAACAATGGCACGGCACTTGAGTATCGCCAAAAGGCCGAGGATAACCTCATCCGTGGCGTTGTGCCTGACCATCGCATCCCGTTTGATGCGCGGGTGCTATATAACCGTGCCAAGTCGCTGGAGCGTGCCGGCAGTTATGACGAGGCGCAGCGCTTGTATCGCGATGCGCGTGACCTTGCCGAGCGCAGCGGTATCCTGAGCTGGAAGGATGCCGAGCAGGCCTTGCTGGATATTCAGCAGCTGGCGCTGGCTCGTGAGTATATCAACGAGGGAGACCGGCTGTTTGCCGCCGACAATTGGGCCGATGCCTTGCGCAAGTACGAGGGCGCACTCAAGATTATGCCCAATGACCCGCAGGCCGAAGAGCGTTATAAGACGGCGGATGACATCCAAAAGAGTGCACTACAAGTGACGGCCCAGCTGGCCAGCTTGTCGGGCGGGTTGGGCGAGCAGGCGGCCCAGATTCGCGGGGTGATGACCACCATTGCCCGTTTGCGTCAGCTGCTGCCCAACAGCACGCGGATTGCCGGCCTTGCGGCGGATGCGCAAACCCGCCTGAGCGCGTTGAAGGCACAAGTTGCCGATCAAGCGCAGTCGGCGTTGACTCGTGCTGAGACGGCTGTCACGCTGGACGAGCGGTTGGTGCTGAGCGGTGAGGCGCTCAAGCTGCTAGAGGTGGGCATCGAGCTAGACCCCAGCGATGGGCGCATGGCCGAACTGAAAGCCGGCGCTCAGAGCCATACCAGCAGCGCCCAGCGCGCCCGCCAGACCATCGACCGCTGCATCGCGATGATTGCGCAGAACTACGACAATGACCTTGCACAGGCGCGCACTCTGCTGGCCGATTTGCGCGATTTTTCGCAGGACGACCGCTACCGTTCGACAGTGGGGGAACTGCTGACGCGCTATATGGAGCGCGCCGAAATCGCGCTGGAAGAGGGTGACCTAGCCGAGGCCGAGACGTGGCTAGCGGCCATGCGTGAAGACCCGTTTCGCATTTTGGGCCGGCGTGCCGAGATGCACCGTCTTGAGGCGGCGGTGAGGCGCGCGCGGCAGGGCACCCGCATCCGTGTTGCGGCGCTGATTATCGGCATCATCGTGATTTTTGCGGCAACTGCCGGCTTAACCCGGGATGTCTGGATGCCGATTATCAACCCGCCGCCGACGGCCACCCCCACGATGACCCTCACCCCCAGCATCACCCCGACGGCCACCGATACCCCGACGGCGACCGCCACCCCAACGGCCAGCGATACGCCGACGGCCACCCCGACCCCGTCGAATACGCCGACGGCCACCCCGACCTCTACTGCTACCGCGACTCCAACCGACACGGCCACCCCCACCGATACCCCAACGGTGACCAATACCCCCAGCATCACCCCGACACCGGCGGTGCTGTGTCAGGTCATCATCGCCAACCCTGACGGCGCGCGCGTGCGCAGTCGGCCATCCACTTCAGCTTCACAGACGGGGACGTTGGTCTTTGCTCAGCCGGCCAATGTGGTTGAGCTTCAGCGCGGGCCAGATGACGGCAGGGCATGGTATTTCCTGCGGGCACAGGTGGATACGGTAGAAGTGCAGGGCTGGGTGCGCGAGGACAGCATCCGCCCACAGGCCGGACAGACCTGTCCAGCGCTACCTTGAGGCCATTACACATAAACTAAAAAGGCTGGTTTGCACCCTCTCTCTGTGTGCAAACCGGCCTGTGGGTCGTGACGTGATTGGAGGGTGCGCTACTGCTTGCTTTCGCTGCGGCGTTCCTGTATCACAAAATACCATGCGATGGCGGCAACAGCCAACCCAATCACCGCGCCCAGCGGCAGACCCAGCATCAGCGACAGGCCCGGGTCGGCGCCGGGGGTGGTCAGCAGGCGCAGAGACATCAGGATGGCACTGCCGATGACACCGCCAATCACGATGACACGGGTGGGCAGCCAATTGCGCCGCATCCCGACATACATCACAAAAATCAGCACACCTTGCAAGATGAAGACAAATTCGGGCGTCATGGGGATGGTTTCTCCTTGGCAAATGGACAGACACCTATGCCTATTATAGCCTTAACCGGTGTCCTGAAAATAAGCGTCAAAAAAACTCACACTCACCATTGACAGCCCCCGCCCATGCCCGTAAAATGCCCCCACGTTAAAGGCTCACTGCCGCTTGAATTTTGGGTTTTACCCGTGATATACTGTAAAGGTCACATGCGCCGCCATAGCTCAACGGCAGAGCATCTACCTTGTAAGTAGAGGGTTATGGGTTCAAATCCCATTGGCGGCTTTGGTGACAGTCAGAGCGTTAACAACTCCATCATGGGTCGATGTCCCGAGCGGCAAAGGGGGCTGACTGTAAATCAGCTGCGTACACGCTTCGCAGGTTCGAGTCCTGCTCGGCCCACAGGAATGTAGACATAACCGGTTATCGTGTTGTGATCTGGCATCCAAAAACGCCTTTGTAGCTCAGGGGCAGAGCATTCCCTTGGTAAGGGAAAGGTCATGGGTTCAAATCCCATCAAAGGCTTTTCGTTATTTGATGACCAAGTAACGGTATCTATAGTAAGGGCGCA
Organism: Anaerolineae bacterium; assembly: GCA_034431675.1. Taxonomy (GTDB): domain Bacteria; phylum Chloroflexota; class Anaerolineae; order Aggregatilineales; family Phototrophicaceae; genus Flexicrinis. The sequence goes on from DAOUCZ010000199.1 coordinate 27,306, forward strand.
ATCATGGCAAAGAAAAGCAAAGGCAACCGCACTCTGATCAAGCTCCGCAGCTCGGAGAGCGGTCACATGTACATCACCTTCAAGAACCGGCGCAATGACCCGAACCGGTTGGAAATCAAGAAGTATGACCCGTTGGTTCGCCGGCATGTTATGTACAAGGAAACCAAGTAACAGACGCCGGATATAACGCTAGGGGCATGGTGTCAATGGCAGCACAGCGGTCTCCAAAACCGTTAGTGGGGGTTCGAATCCCTCTGCCCCTGTAAACGCTGCTGAAACACCGTCCTCTCCCGTAGAAGACGGTGTTTCTTATCGTGTAAGAGAGAGCATTTTAGCCGGCGTGCCCGCACAGCCGCCGACCAGACAAGGAGTAAGCATCATGGCAAGCGAAACCCCGCGTCAAGGCCGCCGCCGCGCCGCCAAGCCATCCACCTCTGTGGCCGAAGTGGCAGTCGAGCAGGCTGAGACCGAAACCGAAACCAGCATCACCGCCGGCGGCAAAGGCCGCGCCACACCGGGCCGTCGCCAGCACGAGGCCGAAGACAGCGCCCCGCGCGGCTTTTTTGGCCGCATTGTAGACTATCTGCAAGGCGTGCGCGCCGAGCTGAACAAAGTGTCTTGGCCGACCCGTGAGCAGGTGATTGAGCTGACGCGCAACGTCCTGATTGTGACGGTCATTGCGGCGATTGTGCTGGGCCTGATCACCTTTGGCTTCAACGAGCTGTTTGCCATTGGCCTCCAGCAGCCAATCGTGTTTATCGTCTTTGGTGCAGTGGTGGCAGGTCTGACGTTCTTCATCCTCAACCGCCGGCGCTCCGAGCTGTCATAAACACACCGCGCTTCGCCCATGCGACGGGGCGATGCCGCCCCCATTTCGCTAGGTTTGTGAGGAAGACGAGCAATGGCAAAGAAAAAGCAGCAGCACGACGACGAATACGATCAGCAGGACTACGACCCTGAGCCAGTCACCATCGACTCTGATGACGATGGGATTGATGCGCGGGTGTTTGCCACCGGCGAGCAGCCGCCCGCTACCCGCGACAGCGAGCGTCACTGGTACGTCGTTCACTGCTACAGCGGGCACGAAAACAAGGTCAAACAGGCCATTTTTCAGCGCATCCAGACCATGGGGATGCGTGACCGCATCTTTGACGTGCTTATCCCGACCGCCGAGGAAATCGAGGTCAAGGACGGCAAGCAAAAAAAGGTGGAAAAGCGCGTTTTCCCCGGCTACATCCTTGTCGAGATGAAAATGGACGAGGACAGCTGGTATGTGGTGCGCAACACCACCGGCGTCACCGGATTTGTGGGCATGGGGGACGAGCCGACCCCGCTGGAAGACGAGGAAGTGCGCAAGATTATGCAGCGCATGGAGTCGGTGCAGCCCATTGTGCGCGTCAACTTTAAGATTGGCGACAAGGTGCGCATCATCAACGGCCCGTTCAACGACATCCCGGGCGTGGTTGCCGAGATTTATCCGGACAGAAACAAAGTCCGTGTCATGGTCAGCTTCTTCGGGCGAGAGACGCCGGTCGAAGTGGACTTTTTGGAGGTGGAGAAGTACTAAACGCTTCTCCCGCCCCATTTTATCGTTAGCGTTCCCGTACTCGTTCGCACAACAGAACCGAGGTAGTTCTTATGGCTAAGAAAGTCAAAGCAATCGTCAAGCTGGCGCTCAACGCAGGCAAGGCCACGCCTGCTCCGCCCGTCGGCCCTGCGTTGGCACAGCACGGCGTCAACCTGATGGGTTTCGTCAAGGAATATAACGCCCGCACCGCCAATCGCATCGGCGAAATCATCCCTGCCGAAATCACCATCTTTCAGGATGGCTCGTTTAAGTTCATCCTGAAGTCGCCGCCCACTTCGTTCTTGATCCTCAAGGCCTTGGGCGCCAGCAAGGGTGCAGCCAACCCGATCACCCAGAAAATCGGCAAGCTGACCCGGGCACAGATTCAGGCCATTGCCGAGCAGAAAAAGGACGACATGAACGCCCTCGATCTTGAGGCCGCCATGCGTCAGGTTGCAGGCACTGCCCGTCAGATGGGCGTGGACGTCGAGCTGTAAAGCCCGCTGCCGGTGGAGTGACCAGCCCACTTTGCCGGCCTTTCCAATCGCTACCGAAATTGATAGTGGCAGGGGCATCGCATGTGCCCCGCTACGACCACAGGAGTTTAGAGATGTCTGGCAAGAAATATACTGCGGCGACCCAACTGATTGATCGCCAAAAGTACTATCCGCTCACCGAGGCCATTCAGGCCATCAAGCAAATCACCGATGGTGAGCAAACCAAGCGCAAGTTTGACGAGACGATCGAGCTGCACTTCCGCCTTGGCATCGACCCGCGCCACAGCGATCAGCAGGTTCGCAGCACCGTTCTGCTGCCCGCCGGTCTGGGCAAGAAGGTGCGCGTGTTGGTGTTTGCCGAGGGTGAAGACGCCCGCGCTGCCGAAGCCGCCGGCGCTGACATCGTGGCCGACGACCAGATTGTGAACAAGATTGCCAACGAAGGCTGGACGGATTTCGATGCCGCCCTTGCCACCCCCGGCATGATGAAGAAGCTGGGCCGCATCGCCCGTATCCTTGGCCCGCGTGGTTTGATGCCGAACCCCAAGGCCGGTACGGTTGTTGATGCCGGCGACATCCAGCGCGCCGTGGACGAGCTGAAGGCCGGTCGTGTGGAGTTCCGCAACGACAAGAGCGGCAACCTGCACGTCCCCATCGGCAAGGCCAGCTTCACGCCCGAGCAGCTGGAGCAGAACGCTTCTGCCGTGCTGAATGCCTTGGTGGCCCAGCGCCCCAGCGCCGTGAAGGGTGTTTACATCCGCCGTGTGGTGGTGTGTGCCACCATGTCGCCGGGCGTGCGCGTCGATTTGGCCGGCGCCGGCAAGTAAGCCGCGCCCCATCCTTTCCTTCGTCCAAAAACCGCGAACGAGTGCGCGAACCGCGCGAAAAACCAAAACGCCCCCGTGTTGTGCCGGGGGCGTTTTTTGTTTGTCGCTGGGGTATCTCAC
>DAOUCZ010000200.1:0-16374 GCA_034431675.1 Anaerolineae bacterium
GTTTGCTGGCGGGTGAAACAGCGGTGATGGTTGGGTTGGATGGGCGGCAAATCAGCACCGTGCCGCTGGAAGATGTGACCACCAAGACCCGCCCGATTGGCGAGGAATATTTTAGGATGGCTTATACGCTGTCGCGCTGAGACAGCGATATGACGCAAAAGCGCCCTCTTACCGCCGGTAGAGGGCGCTTTTGATGCTGGCCTTCAGGTTAAATTGTCGCAGGCTGTCCCAGCGTGTGTACCATGTGCCCCAGCGTTGGTTTTCGCGCTGAAAGAGGTCAAGGTCACGGGGGAGGGCCTGTGCGCCATAAGCGGCTTTTTGGGCAGCAAACCAATCGGTCGCAAAGGCGTACAGGCGCATATCATACTGGCTGAGGGCTTCTAGATCGGCACGTTGGTCTGGGCTGAGCGGCTCTTTTTTGATATTGAGCTGGTCACTGGTGTTGCGCCGCGCATAATAGACCGGCCCAAAGCCATAGATGTGCTTCATCAACAGCAGCGATTCATCGAAATGCTCGGTAAGGCCGATGAACGTGAAACTGTTTTGCAGGTTTGATAGCGCCTGCTGGCAGTGGGCTTCGGTGATGGGTTCACCGTCTGGGACGCCGGCCAGATAGCGCGTCATCAGATTGGCCGCCCCCCGATCGCGCGCAAACTCGACGATGCTGTGCTGATGCACAAAGTCGTGATGGGCCAGATTGGGTTTGTGTTGATTGTAGTGATAGCTCGAAATCAGGCGGCTGATGGGATGGCGTAGGATGGTGGCATAGGTATATGGCCCATCAAAACGGGTGTGAAGACCATAGAAGAAGTGCCCCGAAAGCAGGCGCGCGTTTTGGTGTTGTACGGGTTTGAGCGAGCGCAGCTGCATTTCCAGCTGTTCCTGCCGCAGATTGAGCACTTGCGCTGGCCAATATTGCCGCGCGATGACGGGGCGCAGGGTTGAGCCGGCGGTTTTGGGCAGATGGACAAAATAGAGGCGGCCTTGTGGCGGCATAAGGGGCAAATCCTGCGTTGGACGGGCTAGCTGTGGGGGAAGGGATTGGTCAGCCAGCGGCGCAGCGCCCCCAGCTTCAGGCGGTGCTTCAGAAAGCGCTTGAGTTCGATGACATAGCGTGCGCGCTGGTTCTCGGCGCGAAACCGCGCCAAATCGCTGTTGAGCGTTGGGCCATAGGCCTGTTTTTGGGCCTCGAACAGGGTTTTGGCGTATTGGTATAGAGCGATGTCCTGCGCACAGGCTTGCTCAATGGCGGCGCGCAGCGCATCCGAAAGCGGCGGTTTTTGGGCTTTGCGATGCTCGGCGGTGTTGTAGCGGATGTAGGCAAGGTTTTGCCAGCCGCAGTATTTCCGCATCAGCAGCAGGGTGGTGTCAAATTCTTCGGTCAGACCAACCACGCTGAAGTGCTGCGCGAGGTTGTCTTTGGCTTTCTGGAAGGCATCAGAGGGAGGGGGCGTGGTATTGTGATAGTCGTCCCCGATGTCTTTTTGGTAGCCGCTCAGAAACAACACATTCATGTGGCTAAACATTGGATAGGTGATGAATTCTTCCAATGTTTTACTGAGGGCAAACCGATGTGGTTGGGTGCGTGGTGATGCGCGCAGATAACTGTACATCGACACGATTTGCTGCACCGGATCGCGCAGGATAGTGGCATAGGTGAAGTCACCGGTAAATAGGGTGTGCATCCCAAAGGGATAGTGCCCGAAGACACAAGCGAACTGACTGCGGTGTTCGGGCGATAGGTTGGTCAGGGTTTGTACGCCGTTTTGGCTGCCGCGCTTGGTGAACAAAAAATTTTTTGGGGGGTACTGGCGTGCCGCGATATGACGCATGGTCATGCCGGCGGTTTTGGGCACATGCAAGAAGAACAAGCGAGGCTGGGCTGAGGTACGATGGGTCATTGTAGGGTCATCATTTCTTGCCGGCAAGGCGGCGCAGCAGCTGAAAGGCCGCAGACTGGCGAAAGCGGTTGTTAAGGCCAATCAACTGGCTGGCCCAACGGTTACGTGCCTGAAACTGCGTGACGTCGTGGGTCAGCGCGTCGAAGCCATAGGCAGTTTTTTGTGCTTCAAACAAGCTGACCGCATGGGTGTATAGCTCGATGTCTAGCGCGCAGCACTGTTCGATGTGGCTGAGGGCATCGGCAGACAGCTGACTGCGCTGGGGATGAGGTTTGGTGATGTTTCGGGTTTCGTAGTAGACATTAGACCAGCCCAAAAAGTGTTTGTAGAGCAGCAGTGATGCATCAAATTGCTCGGTGAGGCCAACCACGGCAAAGTGCTGGGTGAGATTGGCTTTGGCTCGCTGTAGGACTTCGATGGGGACGGGCAGCCGCTCTGGCAGCGGCCCGTGCCCGTCATAGGCGCGAATGAGGTCGCTTTGTGCTTGATACAGCTCAAACTCGCCGCCAATAAGCAAGGTCATGCTGCTGTTGATGATGGGATAGGTCATCACATCTTCGAGCGGCATTTTTCGGGTGATGTCGTTAATCAGCTGGCTGTCTGTGAACTTACGTCGAACGGTGTCACCATGATATTTGGATTTGCCAAAGTAATACTGCGACAGGACACGCTTGACTGGGTGGCGCAGCATGGTGATATAGTGATAATCCCCGTCGAAATGGCGATGCAGCCCAAACGGATAATGCCCCATCACGCAGGTAGCGCGGTCACGGGTGGTTTGTGGGGTGTTTTGGGTTTTTTGGATGACTTGATCGATGCGCCCGATGAACTCAAGGCATCCACGCCCATACTGCCGCCGGACGACCGGACGCAGAGACGACCCTCCGGTTTTGGGCAGGTGCAGAACGAATAGGCGGGGGGCGGTCACGACGAGTTCCTCATCTGATGGGCGGTCAGCGCTGGTTGATGGTGAGGCGGCGCAGGGCGCGATAAGGGGCGCTGTCACGCAGGCGCTGACTGAGGGTGTAGATGCGACCGAACCATGCATTGCGCGCGCGGAAGTCTGCGATGTCCTTTGCCAGCGCATCGAGGCCATAGGCGGCTTTTTGTGCCTCGAACAGGGTTTTGGCGTAGTTATAAAATGCGATGTCCTGTGCACAGGCTTGTTCGATGACTTGTATGGTCTCTGGCGAGAGCTTGTCGCGCAGGGGGTCTTGGCGTGTTACGTTCATCACGTGGTAGTACACGTTTTTCCAGCCCAGAGCACGCTTCATCAACATCAGCGAGGCGTCAAATTCTTCGGTCAGGCCAACAACCTGATAGTGCTCGCGCAGGTTGTTCTTGGCGATTTCAAGCGCGTCGGCAGGGAGAGCAAACGGGTCTGAGGGGCGTTCGGGGCTGGTCGGGTCGAAGTTGAAGCCATAAAAAGCCCGCACAAACGGCTGATTGTGCTGCGGGTTTTGGGCATACTCTTCGATGCTGGTTTGCATGAAGTTCTCGGGCTTTTTATCGTCACTGAGGGAGCGGGTAAAAAAGTAGTCCGAGATGAGGCGTTTGACCGGATGGCGCAGCAGGGTGACATGGATGCTTGGCCCATCCAGATAGGGATGAATGCCATAAGACAGGTGGCCTGCAATCAGGCGCAGGGCATCGCGCTGTGCTTTGGGCTGCGTGAGGATGCTGCGCGCATTATTGTAGTTGTCCCGTTTTTTGATGTGCATGCTGTGCGAGGCCGGATAATGACGGCCCAACACGCCGCGCAGCGATGTGCCGCCCGTTTTGGGGACATGGGTGAAAATAAGCCGTGCGGGATGGGTCATATAGTTTCTGTCCGCCCTTTGGTGTGGAAGCGCATTATAATGCGATAGTGGACGGCTTGTAAATGTGTGCCCCACTGCCCATGATAGGGGGCTTTCTGCTAAAATCGCTGACGTAACCGATTTGTGATGACCAAAGGTTAAACCTCTGTGGAATCCCTGTTAAAAGCCCATGTTGGGCTGATTGAAAGCGCTGTTAATGCTGCTCAGGCCGCTGGCGATTTGCCGGCTTTTGCCCTGCCACCAGTAGAGATTAAGCCGCCCAACCGCCCAGAAATGGGCGATTATGCCTATGCGGGGGCATTGGCAGTGGCCAAAGCCGCCGGCATGAAGCCGATTGATATTGCCAACACCATTGCGCGGCACATGCCGTCTGCACCGTTTCTGGCAGCGGTCGAGGTTGCGCCCCCCGGCTTCATCAACTTTCGCCTGTCGCAGGAGTGGCTGCGGGCGCAGGTGGGGGCTATCATCAGTGCCGGCGACTCGTTGGGCCGTCTGAAGCTGGGGGAGGGCAAGCGGGCGCAGGTCGAGTTTGTCAGTGCCAACCCGACCGGCCCACTGCATATCGGGCGCAGCCGCGGGGCAATTGTCGGTGATACCATCGCACGCTTGCTCGAGGCCGCCGGTTATGAGGTGGAGCGCGAGTATTACTTTAATAACGCTGGGATGCAGATGCAGCATCTGGGTAACAGCCTGCGGATTCGGTATCTACAGGCGCTTGACCTGCCGGTAGAGCTGCCGAAAGAGGAGGGAACGTTCTATCAGGGGGAATACCTCAAGGATTTTGCTGCGCAGCTGGTGGCTGAGCGCGGTGATTCGATGAAAGACGCCGGCTGGGAGGCCTTCAAGGCCTATGCCGAGGTCAAGATGTTCGAGATGATCCGGCAGACGCTGGAGCGCATCCACATCAAGCACGATGTGTTTTTCAACGAGAACAGCCTGTATGACTCGGGCGCGGTGAGTGAGACGCTAGAAGCATTGCAGGAACGCGGGCTGATTTATGTATCACCTGTGCGTGAGAATGAAAGCGAAGAAGTGAAGGCCAAAGCTGTTGGTCAGCCGGCGGCACACTGGTTTCGCAGCACTCGCTTTGGAGATACCGAAGACCGCGTGGTGCTGAAGTCGGACGGGTCTGCCACCTATACACTGCCCGACATCGCTTATCACCTCAACAAGCTGGGGCGTGGGTTTGACCTGTTGGTTAATGTGTTGGGCGCAGACCATTTTGTAGAGCATCAGGTGGTGAAATATGGGGTGCAGGCATTGGGTGGGGATGCCAGCAAAATCCATGTCATCATCATGCAGTTTGTGCGCCTGATTCGCGATGGCAAAGAGGTGAAGATGAGCACCCGCCGCGGGGATTATGAGACGCTGGATGATTTGATTGACCAGACCAGCTCTGACGCAGTGCGCTATATGCTGCTGGCGCGCAATGCCAACAGTCGTCTGGACTTTGACCTTGACCTTGCGGTCAAGCAATCGACCGATAATCCGGTCTATTACATCCAGTATGCCTATGTGCGGTGCAGCGGCATCCTGCGCGAGGCCGAAACCCGCCAGTTTGCGCCGGATACTGTGGATATGACGCTGCTGGATGACGAGGCGCTGACATTTATCCGCCGTGTGCTGACACTGGGGGATGTGATTGCCCACGCAGTGACCAACTATGAGCCGCATCACATTGCGTTTTATGCCCATGACCTTGCGTCGGCCTTCCATACGCTGTATGACCGTTTGCGCGTGTTTGGGGATGGCATAGACCCCGATGCCGCTGCGGCCCGTCTGCGTTTTTATCAGGCAGCGCATGTGGCATTTAAGCGCGTGCTGGGTTTGATGGGCATGTCTGCCCCCGATAGGATGTAAACAGGTTATATCACCTGCCCGATTTCACCCCGATACCAGCCATGTCGGGTTGGCAGACACTGCCGGCCCGACGCGCCTTTGCCGACCTGACTGAGAGAGGATGCGCACATGACCGTTTACAGCCCTGACCAACTTACCGCAGTAGCTGGTATCGATCTCAGCATGGTGGTGACGGCAGGTGCGGGATCGGGTAAGACGACGGTGCTGGTGGGGCGCTATCTTAACTTGATTGCCGCCGGCGCACCTGTGGACAGCGTGGTGGCCATCACCTTCACGCGCAAAGCCGCTGCCGAGATGAGCGCCCGTGTGCGTGAGCAGGCCGAGAAGCGGGTAAACGACCCAGACCTTGACCCGCAGGCACGTGCCCATTTACGGCGTGCGCTGCAAGACCTCAGCGCGGCGCGTATCGGCACAATCCACAGCCTTTGCGGTGATATTGTGCGTGCCAATGCCGCAGTTTGCGGGCTTGACCCATCCTTTAGCGTGTTGGATGAAATAGAGAGCAAGCTGGTGTTTAGGCGTGCTTTCGAGAGGGCGCTGAACCGTTGGCCGACCGAACAAGACCCTCATTACGAGGCGGTCATCGCCGTTTTGGGTGCATATAAGCCCAGCCAGATTGAAAAAGCACTGACTGCCGAAAATCTGGCGCAGATGCCAGATGCCCTTGATGAAGACCTGACCGAGGCGCAGCTTGCCGAGCGTCTTGGTGCGGCCTACAAGGCCGAGGTACAGCTGCTGTTGGGTGAGCTGCTCCGTTCGGACGAGGTACGGGCCGTGGACGGCTACACGCTGCCATCTGGGGTCAAAGGCGCGGACAGCGATAAGCTGGTGATGCGCTACCACGAGATGCGCCATGCGCTGAGCCAACTGCGCCAGTCTGCGTCTGTCGAGACGTTCTGGCAGTGCTTTACATCCCTCACCTCCAGCTGCAATGTTGGGTCGAAGACGGTGTGGCCGGATGTGGAAGAGGCCAAGACGGTCGCAAGGGCGCTGGTTAGCAGGGTCAAACAGGTTGGGGAGCGCCTGTCGGCAGACCCGACCGATTCGCAGGTGGTGCGGTGGTTTGTGGGGTGGCGGGCGCTGGCGCGGCGCGTGCGTCAGGTGTATCAAGAGGCCAAACGCCGACAGAATGTGCTCGACTTCAATGACCTTGAACGTTATGCCGCCCGCGTACTGGCCGATGATGCTGTGGCTGAGCGCTATCAGCAGCAGTTTCGGCAGGTGATGGTGGACGAGTTTCAAGATACCAGCACCGCCCAATGGGAGATTATCCGCAGGATTGCGCCGCCCGAACGCGCCGGCAGCTTGTTCATCGTCGGAGACCCTAAACAATCCATTTATGGCTTTCGTGGGGCTGACCATCGGGTGTTTGTCAGCGCGCAAACGCTGGTGAAATCGCTGAGTTTGGGCGGGCGGGTGGTGGCACTCAATACCTCTTATCGCACGCATGCGGCGCTGGTCGAGACGCTGAACACCTTGTTTGCCGCTGTGATGCCCGCCCCCCCCGAAGCCAGCCCAGAGGCGGGTTATGTGCCATTCGAGGCACTGCGGGCACATCGAGACGTGCCACCGGCGGCCCTTGCGCCGCATCTGCGCGTGCAGATGCTGGATGTGAAATTACATCAGGATTCTGGTGCAATCAAAGATAAAGACGAAGGTCGTCTGCACGAGGCCGCCCACATCGCTCGCACGATTGCCGAAATGGTGCAGCAGGGAGCGGTTTCTTATGGCAAGGTGGCGCTTTTGCTGCGGTCTCGCACGCACATGAAGGTGTATGAACAGGCGCTGAAAAATGCGGGTATCCCGTTTATCACTTATGCTGGTGGGGGCTATTTCAATCAGCCCGAGGTGCAAGATGTGCTCTCGGTGCTTAAGGCGCTGTATAACACCCGTGATGACCTTGCGCTGGCCGCTGCTTTGCGTTCCCCCTTGTTTAACCTGAGTGATGCAGCGCTGTATGCCCTGCGTCGGGCCGATAAATCGGCTGATAGGCCGGCGCTGTGGCAAGCCCTAACCGGTGCTCCGCTGCCCGAAGGTCTCAGCAGCGACGACCATGCAGCGGCGCTGTTTGCCCGCACGGTGCTGACAGAGCTGCAAACGCGCACGCGGCGGGTGCGTGTGGCCAGCATTCTGGTCGAGCTGATTGAACGCACCGGGTATTTGGCGGTGCTGGAGTCGATGTCGGATGGCCGGCAGGCCCGCGCCAATGTGCAAAAACTGCTGGAACTGGCCGAGAACACCGGTGTGGTGACGCTCAGCCGCTTTAATCAGTACATTCAGCAGCGCAGCGCCGACGATGCGCGCGAGGCCGAAGTGGTGTTGGAGGCCGGCGATGTGGTGCAAATCATGACCATTCATGCCAGCAAGGGCCTAGAGTTTGAAGTGGTGTTTTTGCCAGACAGCAGTGACGAAGGGTCGAGTAAATCAGTCCCAAAAGTGCTGCCACATCCATTGGTGGGGTTGGCGGTGGCACTGCCAGAAAAAGACAGCAAGAAGCCCGATTTATTCCCGTTCGATGGCTTAAGGCAGTTGGAACAAGAACGCGAGACTGCTGAGGCCTTGCGCGTGTTTTATGTGGCCGCCACCCGTGCCAAAGACCTTTTGATTGTGACAGGGGCAGCCCGCAGCCCATCAGGCCGCATGAAGTGGCTGACCGAACAGAAGGCCGTGCTCGAAGCAGCGGGGGTGCGATACGAGGACGTCCCCCTGACCCCTGATTTGAGCAGACTGCCACCGTTGTCAGCGCCCAAAGTGCTGCCTCTGTCAGATGAGGTGTCTGCGCCGCTGATTCCGCCGCTGATGAAACCGCTGAATTATGCCCCGTTGGACGAGGCGCGTCAGCATATCAGCACCACGCATCTGGCCTATCTCAGCCAGAGTAGAGGGGCGTTGAGCGATGAGGTCCGTGCGCGTGCCCGTCAGCGGTTTCGGCGTGGGTTTGCATCCCAAACTGTTGATACACCGATACCTTTTTTGACCGGCGGCCTGCAAGAACGAACTGCTCCCGCCTATGTGGTCGGCGAGGTGGTGCACGAAGCCATTCGCTTTGGCTATGACGGTGTGGCAGATGAGATGACTTTGCGGCGGCTGCTGCGCGGGTTGGTGTGGTCTCAGGCCATCTCGCCAGAGCTGCATGACGATGCTGTGGAGCGGGCCGTAAGGCTGTTGTACGGCTATCGCAAGTCGCAAATCTACCGCGAGGTGAATTCAACCAGCGCGGTTTGGCGCGAAATCCCGTTCGTCTACCCCATCGACAACCTGATTATTCATGGGCAAATTGACCTGTTGTACCGTATTGGCGAGCACGATTGGCATGTGGTCGATTATAAGACTGATTGGATAGACTTTGACCCCATCCCCTCACAGGTCTCGGCCCACTCCACCCAGCATACTTTGCAGCTGGCGGTCTATACCCGTGCGGTGCAGCAGCGCCTAGCCCATCTGCCTGATGCCGTGCTGCATACGCATGTCCACTACATCCGCCATAATGTGACGCACACCTTTGAGCCGGCGGTACTGGATAATGCCCTGCGTGCCAGCAATCTGCGCGAACTTATCAAAGATAACTTAGCGGATGCCTTAGCAGATGTTTGATCGCATACTGCGTTGGGTGCTGCCGGCTTGGGCTTTACCAGACCATCCGACTGTTCGTTTGATGCTGGGAGCGCGCCGCGGTTCATGGCAGTGGGGGCGCTGGCTGTGGGCAACTGCGGGGTATTTATCGGTGCTGTTCTTCATCGGTCAGCAGGTGATCGTCCCCTCGGCGACGCGGGCTGAGACGGCTATTTTCACACTGTTGATACCCACTTTGTTGGGGCAGGCGGCGCTCAGTGCCATCATTTATGGTCATACGTTAGATGCAATCCATCTCTTGCGCCAAAATGAGGCTTGGGATGTCATCCGCAGTACCGCCGGCGGCACGGGGCAAGTGGTACGCGGGGTTTGGGCCGCCTCTTTGTATCGCGTCACTGGATGGATATGGGTGGTAGTGTATGCTCCGCGGGCCGTTTTGCTGGGCGTGCTGCTGCTGGATGTCACCAGTTTTCGGGGGGAACTCATCGATCAGATGGCCAGCTCGGCAGTACCAAGCGTTCCGTGGCCTTGGGGTGGGGTACTGCTGGCCCTATGGGCGACGGGTGTTTTGTTGATGCCGCTGGCAGTGTTGGGTACAGATGGTGCGCTAGGGGTTTGGCTCTCGACCTTTGCGCGGGCGCGCTGGATGACCGGCCCAATCTTGATTGGCCTGACGATATGGCGCTTTATCGGCGCATTGGTGGCTGTGGTGCTGATGCTGAGCCTGATCCAACCGTGGGACATTGTGCCGGTCTCACTGGAGGGTGTTGGGTGGGGCGTGCTGCTGCTGAACGCGCAAGCCGGTGATTGGGGGCTGAGCTATCTCCACGCGGCTCAGCTGGAACAGTGGTGGCGTGCCGTGCCCTACAGCGCTTATCTAGGGGCGGGGTTGGTGGCACTGGTTTTGCTCAATCTGATACTGAGCGAGGCCCTACTGAAATGGGCGGCGCGGCGCGCCCAACGTGCCTAAAACGGGTACCTGATTCTGGCAATTGCGGCGCTGGGCATGGTATAATATTTACAGTTTAATTTGTGCAAAATATCTAAGTAGGTGTCTGGCGATGCTCCCCCCATTTCGCAATGAGCCTCATACGGATTTTACAGTGCCTGCCCATGCTGCCGAATTTCGGGCGGCGCTCCAGACCGTTCGCGCCCGTTTAGGGCGGCATCACCCGTTGGTGATTGGGGGCAGGCAGCTTGACCTAGAAGCACACTTCCCGACCATCAATCCGTCTAGACCTGCGGAGCGGTTGGGGTATTTTGCCGAGGGCGATGCCTCTCATGCAGATCAGGCGATTGAGGCGGCGCGCTGTGCTTTTCAGATGTGGCAGCATGTGCCGGTCTCTGAGCGCGCGGGGTATCTGCTGCGCGCTGCTGCAGAGATGCGCCGGCGCAAGCACGAGTTCAGCGCGATGATGGTGCTGGAAGTGGGCAAATCATGGGCCGAGGCCGATGCAGATACTGCTGAAGCCATCGACTTTTTGGAATATTACGCGCGTCAGGCGGTGAGCATTGCAGATGCCAGCGACAAGCTGACCCCCCTCCCGGGTGAGCACCTCACCTTAACCTATATCCCGCTGGGGGTTGGGGCGATTATCCCGCCGTGGAACTTTCCGTGTGCGATTGCCTGCGGCATGATGAGCGCCGCGATTGTGACGGGCAATACGGTGGTGTTTAAGCCAGCCGAGCAAAGCCCATTAATTGCGTGGATGGTGGCCGAATTGTTTTGGCAGAACGGCCTGCCAGACGGCGTGTTGAACTTTGTGACCGGCCCGGGCCATGTCGTTGGGGCACGGATGGTAGAGCACCCACAGACGCGCTTTATCGCGTTTACCGGCAGCCGCGAGGTGGGTGTTGGGATTTATGCCAAAGCAGGGACGGTGCAGCCGGGCCAAAAGTGGCTGAAGCGCGCCATTGTGGAGCTGGGCGGCAAGGATGCGGTGGTGGTGGATGCCTCAGCAGACCTTGAGGCAGCGGCACAGGGCATCGTGGCCAGTGCGTTTGGCTTTCAGGGGCAGAAGTGCAGCGCCGGCAGTCGGGCGATTATCGTCGAGGCGGTCTATGAACAGGTGGCTGCGCGCGTGGTGGAACTTACCCGTATGCTGACGCTGGGCAATCCAGAGGACGGCCCAGAGGTGTATAACGGCCCTGTGATTGACGAGGCGGCCCAGCGCAAAACCTTGTCGTATGTCGAAATCGGTAGGGGTGAAGGGACACTTTTGGTCGGTGGGCAGGCGGTAGAGACCCAAGACGGTGGATACTTCATCCGCCCGACGGTGTTTGGTGAGGTGGATGGTCGGGCGCGCATCGCACAAGAGGAGATTTTTGGGCCGGTGCTAGCGCTGATTAAAGCGCGCGACTTTGACCATGCCTTGCAGATTGCCAACGATACGGATTATGGTCTGACCGGTGCTGTGTTTGCCCGTGATCAGCACACTTTGGAGCGTGCCAAGCGCGAGTTTATGGTGGGTAACCTATATCTCAATCGCAAATGTACGGGGGCGATGGTTGGAGCACACCCGTTTGGCGGGTTTAATATGAGCGGGACAGACAGCAAAGCCGGTGGGCCAGATTATCTGTATCAGTTTACGCAGGCCAAGGCCAGTGCCGAGCGCCTGTAGCAGATGAAGGTGAGCGGGGGGGAAAGCATTAAGAAGTGGTCTGAAAACACCCCCTGAATTGGTTGTATACACCCATCCAGTTGCGTCTGACAATAAAGGGGACAGCGCGGTACACCCTGCGCATCCCTGATGGTCACACAGCGCACCGAGGGAGGCTGTATGCTCAACATCCCGCTGGAGGTTGATAACACCAAGCCCATCTACCTTCAGATTGCCGACCACATTACTGCGTTGGCGCAGTCTGGGCAGTTGATGGCAGGTGCTCGTCTGCCACCATCGCGTGCGCTGGCCGAACAACTTTCGGTACATCGTTCCACCATCGTCAACGCCTATGAAGAGCTGAAGGCGCGCGGGGTGATTGAGGCCCGTCAGGGCAGCGGCAGCATCGTGATGCCAGGCTTGCGTGTGCATCAGCCGGCTGTGGTGCGTCCGACACAGTACAGCGACCATCCGCAGCATTTGGTCAATGTGATGTGGGATACCAACCGTGCCGAGGGGATGCTGTCCTTGGCGCTGGGTGCGCCGGCAGACGAATTGATGCCGGTGGACGATTTTGAGGCGATGCGTGCGCGTGCTTTGCGCCGCGACCGCGCGCGCGCATACAACTATGAAGATCCGGCTGGCTATGAGCCGCTGCGCCGTGCCATCGCTGCTGACTTGGGGCGGCACGGGGTGCTGGTCAGTCCGGATGATGTGGTGGTGACCTTTGGGGCTGGCGATGCGCTGACCATGGCGGCTCGGCTGTTTGGCACCACGCAAGACCCCGTACTGACCGAAGCGCCGGCTTACTTTAGCAGTGTGTTGAACCTGAAGCGTATGGGCTACAGCGTGTTGGGGTTTAAGCTGGGGGTAGAAGGGCCGGACTGGGATGATTTGACCGGCACACTGCGCCAGACGCAGATTGCCCACCCTGATGCCCTGCTGCGTCGCCCGCGCTTTGTGATGGTCAATCCTGACCATCAGAACCCGACCGGCCTGCATTGGTCGATGCCAGAGCGCCACCGCTTTGTGCGGATGGCTGGCGAGCTGGACATGCAGATTATCGAAGATGGCGCGTACCGTGACCTGACCTATGATGGTGCGCCGCTGGTTCCTCTGCGCGCTCTTGACCCGGGCGTGTTGTATATCGGCACATTTTCTAAGACGCTGATGCCGGGGATACGCATCGGCTATGTGGTGGCCAGTGGGCCATTGAGAGAGCAGTTCATCACGCTGCGGCGCATCGCATCTTGCGGGGGCAGCGGCGTGACCGAGCGAGCGCTGGCGGATTATCTGACGATCGGGCTGTACGAGGCGCACCTAGAGCGCATTCGTGCCGAATATCGTCTCCGCCGCGATGCAATGCATGAGGCAATGTGCGCATATTTCCCCCCAGAAGTATTGTGGACTTGCCCTGCCGGAGGCTTTTTCATCTGGGCGCGCCTGCCCGAAAGCGTGCCCGCGATGGAACTCTTTACGATGATGATGGAACGCGGCATCGTGATTGCTCCCGGCAGTCTGTTTTATCCGGCGGAGAACAACCCGCAGAACGCCATCCGTTTTTCGTTCGCCCGCCACACACCCGATACCCTGCGCTATGCCATCAAAAAGATAGGCGAGTGCATCTATAGCATCCTGAGATACGGAGCACGCAAGGAGATTACATCATGATGAACACCGTCACCCCCTACACCCCCCGCACGCAGACCACCAACGACGCCCTGACGATCGTTTATGTGTCGGAGGAAGAACCGCGCTTGATGTCATGGCGCGGTGAGCAGTGGCTGATTTTTCCCACTGAGAACTTGACACAGGCTTTGGCCCTGAGCGTGTTCTACACCCCGCACGCCGTGATCATTGATGGCAATGCCCCATGGCTGGATGAGGCGATGTTGGACTTGCTGCACGTGACTGGCCCTTCGGCCCGCGGGCGTGATGTGATTGTGCGTGTGGGCGGCGAGCTGTTTACGCCGGATGTGCCCGATTTCATCGAGTTTGTGCGTGTGCCGGCAGACATCACGCCGGACGCATTGGCGCACGCGGTGCGTGCTGCGGTGCAGGGCGCGCGCCTGCCCAAAGTGGTGGCCTAAGGCAGTTTAATCCCAGCTTGCGCTGGCCAACGAAAAACCCCCTCACACAAGCTGAGGGGGTTTTTGTTTGTGTCTGATGGGTGGTTTAGGGCAGCTCGTAGAACCCTGCACCGATAAAAAACAGGATAGGTTGAGCTGGGTCTGCGACGGCGGGTGTGAAACGCAGTGTCTCGGTATATTCCAGCGCAATCATCGTGCACATCGTCTCCAGCGGCATCACACGCACCACCTCAATCCGCACGGTGTTGTCTACTGGCGGCTGTGGCACCATCTGGATCGGGGCGGTGCACCCATCGGTGGTGCCGGTGATGGTGATTTCTACCGCGTCATTTTCGAGGCGGGTTGCTTCCACAGTCGCAACAAACATCGGTTGGATGCCAAAGGCTTGTTCGGCAACACTCAGTTCTGGTCTGAAGGGGATGCTTATGCCGTTGACCGCGAGACTCTCAAAGCTGGGGGATACAACGGTGTATTCAAAATCGGCGCGGGCGGTGCGCTCGCAGGTTGCGGAAATCGACAGGATTCCAAAGGCTTCTACGGTGACAAACCCGGGGTTCTGATAATCCTCTACTGCACGAGCGGCAGGGGTGACACACGGCCCATAAGTGCCATAAAGGGTGATTTCGGTCTGCGCTTCGCGATAGACACTGACCCGCTGGACATCCAGATCTACTTTTATCCATCCTTCACTGCTGAGCGTGGGAATCGGCAGGGCGATGTCTGACCCATCAGGGGCGATGCCAGAGCGTTCGACCTTGAAAATCACACCGTTGACGATGACATGCTCAATGGGCATGTATCTGGCGTTTAGCGCGTTCAGGATTTGTGCATCAATCAGCTGCTCTACGGGGACGATGCCAAACGGGCAGACCGTTCCGGCCTGTGGTACGTCACGGGTGAAGTCGATGAACCACACGCTGCCGCTGCGCTCTTGGCGCACCTCCAGCGGCAGGTCGCATTGGTCTCCGACAGTGCCCATCAGCTTGAGGACTGCGCGGTCGCCGTCTAGTACAACCTCGGCAGAATCGATCGGGATGTGCTGCCGTTTGTATGGGAAGGCTCGGCGGCCTTCTTGCGCCAGCGCGTTCGGGCCTGCAATGACGAGCACCAATAGCAGGATGAGCAGTTTGGTCAGCATGGATGTGTCGCCTTTTTTGGGGGATGTGATAGCACCAATGTTGATGAAGTGACTTGTTCGTCTTTGGATAGACGTCCGCTTTTGGGGTTTTGTTCCAAGCGTCCTCTCATAGCATCTGGCTCAAAAGCGCGTTATCGTTGTAGTGGGTTTGTGCCCACAGCTTCAACTTAATGGACACAGGAGTTTTTGACGATGAGCAATCGCTCTCATTGGTCGCGGCGTGACCTGCTTAAGACGTTGGGTGTTGGCGCGGCGGGGATGGCTTTTGGCCCTGCGTTGGCCAATGCCCCTCGTGTCAAGGCGCAGGGGACAGTGGCCCGTGCCTCGGCATTTTATGTTCTGCCGGTTGGTGACATTGAAATCACCGTGATTCAGGAAGGCACGATTACGCTGGATTCGGCGGTGTATGGGGTGAATGTGGAAGAAGGCGCGCCAGCAGCGGCTTTGCTGGCCAACAATCTGCCCTCGCCCGAGATTGTTTCGACGATTAACGTTTCGCTGATTCGCACCGGTGACCGTCTGGCGCTGGTGGATACCGGCCTTGGCGATTTTCCGTTCCCCGGCAGCAGCACCAACCGTCTGATCCCAACACTGGCGGTACTGGGCATTACGCCACAGGACATCACCGATGTGGTGGTGACGCACTTCCACCCCGATCACATCGGTGGGGCGTCGGACAGCGCCGGCGCGCTGTCTTTCCCCAACGCCACCTATCACATTAGCGACGTGGAATGGGGCTTTTTGCAGAACACCTCTGGCACGCCGATTGATGACTTGATTAACGGCGCCAAGGCACGGTTGCAGCCGGCGGTGGATGCCGACCAGCTCCAGACCTTCTCGGTCAACAGTGATATTTTGCCGGGGGTTTATGCCATGCATACCCCGGGCCACACCCCCGGGCATGTGTCACTGCGCATCAACAGCGGCTCTGAGCAGGTCTTGGCCTCCATTGACGTGGCCAATCATGCAGTGCTGTCGCTGCAAAACCCGGGCTGGTACTTTGGCTTTGATGCTGCGCCGGATGTCGCATCGGAGACCCGCAAGACCGTGCTGTCGATGTTGGCGGATGAGAAAATCCGCATTCTGGGCTATCACTTCCCGTTCCCGGGTGTGGGGTATATCAACCGCGATGGGGATGGCTTCCGCTTTAATGCAGGGGCGTAATGGGCAAATTCATCGTTTATGAGATAAACACGCGCGTTTGGCTCAACACTCTGAGCCGGCGCTACAGCAAGCCCATCACATTGGCCAATGTCCCTGCCGAGGTCACGCGCGACCTCGGCAAGTTGGGCGTGAGCGCCATCTGGCTGATGGGTATTAGGCGGCGTAGTGCGCTGGGGATTGCCGGCGGACTGCGCTACAAGCATGAGTATGTCGGCGCACTACCCGACC
>DAOUCZ010000201.1:0-6776 GCA_034431675.1 Anaerolineae bacterium
GGGTGTGGGGACAGGGTAATCGCTTCAAATTTTCTGGTCGTAGGGGCAGTTCGTGAACTGCCCGACGTCACGGGCGCATCGCGATGCGCCCCTACGCTGATTTTGAAGTGATTGCCCTGACGTGGGTGGTGGTTGGGCGGTTTAGCTGCTGAAGACCACTTCTTTGATTTCGGTGATTTTGATGATGCCGTCGGGGTTGCCCTTTTGGATGGCCAGTTTGACTTCGCCGATGGCTTTGGTGACTTCGATTTCGCGCGGGCAGGCGGGGGTGCAGTTGAAGATGGTGCGGCAGCGCCACACGCCGTTGGGTTCGGCCAGCAGGTCGATGCGCTCTTTGGCGGCCTTATCGCGGGTGTCAAAGATGAAGCGGTGGGCCTGCACGATGGCCGCTGGCCCGACGTATTGGCCGTTGGCCCAGAACGACGGGCACGAGGTGGTGCAGCACGCGCACAGGATGCACTTGGTGGTGTCGTCGAACTTGGCGCGGTCTTCTTTGGTTTGCAGGCGTTCGCGCCCGTTGGCCGGCACGGGGTCATCGTTGACGAAGAACGGCATGACCTCGCGGTAGTGAGCAAAGAACGGCTCCATGTCCACAATCAGGTCTTTTTGCACCGGCAGGCCCAAAATCGGCTCGACCTGCACCTTGATGTGGGCCTGCTTGTCTGCGCCGAACTCGTCAATCAGCACCTTGCAGGCAAGGCGGTTGCGCCCGTTGATGCGCATGGCATCCGAGCCGCATACCCCGTGTGCGCACGAGCGGCGCATGGCCAGCGTGCCGTCCTGCTCCCACTTGATGCGGTGCAGCAGGTCGAGGATGCGGTCGGTCGGGTCGCAGTTGGTGAGGGTGAACTCTTGCCAGTAGGGCTTTTTCTGCGTGGCGTGCTCGGGGTTATAGCGCCGTACGCGCAGGGTGACGTCAACCATGTGTTTTTCTCGCAGTGTTCTCTAGGTATTTATCCGATGAGAAGGGGTGTGGGGCACGCCGTGCGGCGGTGCGCCCCACATCCCGAAAGGGGTCTTAATAGGTGCGCACCTTGGGGGCAAAGCGCGGGTCTTCAGTCTCCAGCGACACGTCCACCGGTTTTTCGATGGTGACGCGATAGTTGGGGATTTCTGCCCCATAGGGGGCTGCGCCCTCGCGGTAGACCATGCTGTGCTTGCGGAAGTTCTCGTCGTCGCGGTTGGGGTAGTCCTCGCGGCTGTGCGCGCCGCGGCTTTCCTTGCGCGCTTTGGCGCTGACGGCGGTGATTTCGGCCAGTTCCAGCAGGTTGCCCAGCTCCCATGCCTCGAGAATCTCGGTGTTGAACTTGCGCCCGCGGTCATCGATCAACAGGTCGTGATAGTAGCTGTGGCGTAGGGCGTGCAGGTCGTCGATGGCCTGCTGCATGGTGGCTTCGGTGCGATACACGCCGACGTTGTCGTTCATGGTCTGCTGCATCGAGTCACGCAGGGTATAGGCGCGGGTTTTGCCCTTGCTGCTGCGGATGCGCTCGAACTCGGCTTCGACCTCTTTGCCGGCGTTGGCGGGCAAGTCGATGAAGGGGGCGGTCTTGACGAAATCGGCGATATTCTTGCCGCCGCGCCGGCCAAACACAATCAGGTCAACCAGCGAGTTGGTGCCAAGGCGGTTTGCCCCGTGCACGCTGACGCAGGCGGTTTCGCCGGCGGCATACATGCCCGGCAGCACTGTGCCCTGCTCGTCGATGATGACTTCGGCGGCGACGTTGGTGGGGATGCCGCCCATGGCATAGTGCGCGGTGGGCTGGATCGGCATCGGCTCGACCACTGGGTCAACGCCCAGATAGGTGCGGCAGAAATCGAGGATGTCGGGCAGTTTGCTCTCGACATAGTCGCGGTCTATGCGTTTCTTCTCGCCGGCCTCGGCAAAGTAGCGGTTGACCGTCTCGGGGCGGATGTCGAGATAGACATAGTTCTTGCCGCCGATGCCGTTGCCTTTTTGGATTTCGGTATAGATGGCGCGGCTGATCACGTCGCGGCTGGCAAGGTCTTTGACGTTGGGGGCATATTTTTCCATAAAGCGCTCGCCGTGGCGGTTGACCAAGATGCCGCCCTCGCCGCGCACGCCTTCGGTAATCAGGATGCCCAGCTTGTAGATGCCGGTGGGGTGAAACTGGAAGAACTCCATGTCTTCCATCGGCACGCCGCGCCGAAACACCACAGCAGCGCCGTCGCCGGTCATGCTGTGGGCATTGCTGGTCACCTGCCAGCAGCGCCCCCACCCGCCAGAGGCAAACAGGGTGGCCTTGCTGTGGAACAGGTGGAAGTCGCCGCTGCCGAGGTCAAGCGCCACCACGCCGACGCACGCCCCTTGGTTCATCATCACATCGACGACGTGGAATTCGTCGAAGAAGCGCACATTGTTCTTGATGCACTGTTGATAGAGCGTCTGCAAAATCATGTGGCCGGTGCGGTCGGCGGCGTGACAGGCGCGATAGGCAAGGCGCTTGCTGCCGAAGTCCAGCGTGTGGCCGCCAAAGCGGCGCTGCGAGATTTTGCCCTCGTCGGTGCGGTCGAAGGGCAGGCCCATGTGCTCCAGCTCGATGACCGCGTCCACGGCCTCTTCGGCCAAGATTTTGGCCGCGTTCTGGTCGGCCAGCCAGTCCCCGCCCTTGACGGTGTCATAGGCGTGGAAAATCGGCGAGTCGGGGTTGTCGTCGTCGCCAATTTTGTTGCCCAGCGCCGCGCCGATGCCGCCTTGTGCCGCGCCGGTGTGCGAGCGGGTGGGATACAGCTTGCTGACCACGGCCACTTTGGCCCCGCCTTTGCTGGCGTACAGCGCGGCCATTAGACCTGCGCCGCCCGCCCCCACGATGATGGCGTCGAATTGATGGGTTTTCATACCGTCACTTGTCCTTTACTCACTTACAATAAACCTCTACCGACCCAGCAGGCTGTGGCAGTAGTCCGAGATGACGCGGCCCATGTGCTCTTGCGCTTCGCAGGCCAAACGGATGTTGTCGCGGTCGATGGATGACAGCAGCGCTGCACCACCCACCACCAACAGCACAATGCCGCCAATCAGGCAGGTATAGACCGCCGCGCGCCGCAAGAACGGGCTAGAGGCGGTGTAATCGGTCAGCACATAGCGCAGGCCGTTGAAGCCGTGCACGGTCACCAGCAGCAGCAGGCCGATGTCGTAGATGCGCCACAGGCCGAGGCCGGCGGTCGCGCCAGACAGTGAGGTATCCCAGCGGGCGATGACGAACTCCACCGCCGTGCCGCTGACATTGACCAGCCCATTCGTCCCGACAATCGGGGTGCCTGCCATCGTCAGGTTAAACACCCCCTGCACAAGGTGCATCATGGCAAGGTGGCCAAACACCAACGGCACAATCAGGATGCCGCTGGTGCGCATATAAGCCCACCAGAAGCGCTCGGCGCGGCTGCCGGTGGCTTTGCCGCCCTTGACCTCTTCATTGCCGGTAATCATGCCCACCACGCCCGACAAAATCACCGCGCCGACGATGGCCGCGGCGATGCCAACCGCAAACGGCAGCTGGGCCTGAAGCACCTTGTCCAGCGGCAGCACAAATGGGTCGTGGCTGTAGTGGTCAATCACATCCGAAATCATGATGGCAAAGGTCGGGATGAGCGTCAGCACGGTGAGGCCGACGGCCGCCCATGCCGCCCGATCCTGATGCTTCCACAGGCGGGGGTTATAATCGAAGATGGCGATGCGCAACCCATTGAAGGCATGGAACACCACACAGGCAATCAGCGCAAACTCGCCCAGCGTGAACAACGGTGACTGATAGGTTGCGATGGCTTCTTCGTACAGGTCGGGATAGAACACCGCCCATGACGTGTCGATAACATGCAGGACAAGGAACAACACCACGCCCAGACCAGTGACACGGTGCAGCACCCAGCTCCACTGCCCGATAGCACCGCGGTAGCGCAGCGTTTCGGTGAGGGTCATTACCAGAGAGTTCAACGCGGTTTACCTTCCACTAAAAGTCAATTCTTTTCAGGCGCGCGTGCGCCTTATTTTCCGCTTTTCGATTATACCCCCCGTATAAGTTAATCACAACGGAGTCCACCTGATACTAAGGTTAAAAACGGGGTAGTCTGCGGCTAAATCGCGCGCCAGCCCGATGCGCGCCGACACGGCAGTGGGCCACAAAAAATGAACCCTGTGCACCCCACGGACGTATAACTGCTCAAGCGGGCAAAATGCCCGCCCAATCCGCCGCGGTGGATGGGTTAAAACGTTGACAAATGTTCTATTTTTAGGTTATAATCAGAACAGAAATTCAGCGCAAAACCCATCTAAAATCGCACACAGAACGAGGATGCACGCACATGGAACATCAGGTAGGAATGAGCGCACAAAACGGCCTTGAGTGGCGGATTATCCTGCCAGAGCACGAGGCCGTCGCCGCGTCAGTGCCGCAAGACAGCACGGCGTGGCCCGATGGGCCGACCGATTC
This sequence comes from Anaerolineae bacterium, assembly GCA_034431675.1. Lineage (GTDB taxonomy): Bacteria > Chloroflexota > Anaerolineae > Aggregatilineales > Phototrophicaceae > Flexicrinis. The sequence goes on from DAOUCZ010000201.1 coordinate 4,452, forward strand.
ATCGTCCCAGACCGCCGGCGCGGGGGATGCGCCGGCATCGTTTCGCCTTGGCTAATCGAAGGGCAGCACGCGCCCGAATGCTTCGGCGGTGGTTTTTAGAATTTCGATAAAGCGGCGGGCTGCCGCCACCTGTTCTTGATTGAACATGTCCATTAAGCTGCGCCCCAGCGAGTCGGTCGCAGTGCCATTGATGAGGGCTTGCAACCCCGGCGACAGCTTGAGCTGAGCGTTGGGGTTGTTTGCTAAAAAGCCCCCGATCGCCCCTGCGGCGCGTTTGGCGTCCTGATCAGTGAGCGACTCGGGCTGGACGAACATGCCGGTGACCGGCGCGCCGCCGCCGGCGATCGATTCGCCCACGATGTTGCTCAGATGGTCGCGGTGCGAGCCGCCGCCGTCAATCAGCAGGACAGCGCCCTTGACTGCGCCGTTGAAGCCGTCGATGTCTTCATTAAACTCGGTGAACCACGGGGGGCGGGGCACATCGCCATGACCGGGCACGGGGAAAATATCAGGGATGCGCGGATCGGGGATGCTGGGTTCACGCACGCCGCCTGCGCCGCTGCCCCCACCGCCGTCCAGCGGGCGTGGGTCGGAGAAGAAGTCACGTCCGCCGCCTTGTCCGCCACGCCCGCCGGCGTTGATGCCCGATCCGCCGCCGCCGCGCCCGCCGATTGCCCCACCGCCGCCCAGCACCAGCAGGTCGCGGATTTCGGCCATGCGCTCGATACGGCGCACGGCCTCTTGCTCGGCCTCGCGGAAGGTATCGCCGGCGCGCAGCATCGCATAGCGCAGGTCTCCCAGCGCAGCCAGCAGCTTGCGCAGGGCGGGGATGGCACGCCCTTCCATCTCGGCGCGGTACTTATCCGCCCCGCGCCCAATCCAGACGCCGTCATCCAGCATGGTCATACACAGCCGGGCACGGCTCAGCAAATGATCGACACGGTTATGTGCCTCGCCTACTCTGCGGGCGAGGTCTTCGAGCGCATCGTACTGTATTTGTATTTTGTGTGTCACCGCTTTGTACCTCTATTGCCTGTTGAATGTGATGGTTATATTACGTCGATTATATGCGCAATACAGCAATCACACAGCAATCATCGTCAGAGCGGCATCATGACCCTATGGTACTGTTTTCTAGGGGGTTCACCCGGTGCCGTGCTTATCCGCCGCTGCGGCGTTCGAGATTGCGGGCATTTTCCATGGCAATTGCGCCATAGTCCGACAGCGCGCTGAGCAGCGCGGCGTGGTTGACGGTGAAGGTTGGGCTGTCTGGCTTGATGTTGCGCACGCCCAGCGCGCCCAGCACGCGGTCTTGAATCAACAGGGGGGCATAGGCGGCGCTGTGAGGGGTGCCGGGCACACGCTTGAGCTTTTCGGCATCCAGTGCAATCGGGCGTCCGCTTTTCATCACCTGCGCGGCGATGGGGTCGTTGACGGCGGCGGTGACCAATTGGGCGCGCGGGTTGTCGCCGCGTTTGACCGCACGCAGCACCTGCCGGTCGGCGTCGGCCAGCATCAGGTAGGCTTCTTCTGCGCCGGTCATCTGCACTGCGGCATCCACAAGGCGGGTCATCAGCTGGTCGATGGGCTGAAGGGCCACCACGCTCTTGCCGATGCCGTAGAGCACGTTCAGCTCGTTCACGCGGCTTTGCAGCTCTTTGTTCGACTGCATCAGCCGTTCAATCAGCTGGTCTTTCTCGCGTTTGAGGCGGGTTTCGGCAAGGCTTTTTTCGATCGCTTGCAGCATTTCGTCGGGGTAGAACGGCTTGACCACATAGTCGCGCACCCCCATCCGATACACCTCCACTGCGATGTCTTCACTGCCGTGAAAGGTCATCAGGATGGCGGGGATGTCGAGGCTGTGCGACTTCAGCTGACGCAGCACCTCCATCCCATCCATGCGCGGCATGTTCAAGTCCAGCAAAATCAGGTCGGGCTTGTGGCGGATTGCCATCTGCAAGCCTTCGACGCCGTCTTTGGCACTGATCGGTTTGAAACCGTTGGGCAGCAGCACATAATCGTTTAGAAAATGGTGATTTTGCTGCGCGTCGTCAACGATAAGGATGGTTTCGCCGGCCACAAGCGCCTCGCTTCAACACACGGGAGATAAACACAAAAGAGTTGACGTGTAGTGTACCGCAAAAGCCAAATGTGCGACACACGTAAAACCCGACGCTAGGGCAAACGCTTCAAAATCAGTCATTGGTTCATGAGAGGGCAAAATGGTGCGTAGGGGCGCATCGTGATGCGCCCGTGAAGCATCGTGATGCGCCCGTGAAGCATCGTGATGCGCCCGTGAAGCATCGTGATGCGCCCGTGAAGCAT
>DAOUCZ010000202.1:0-2593 GCA_034431675.1 Anaerolineae bacterium
GACGGCCCAGAGCGCATCATCGAGTTTAGCGAGCCACCCGGTGACGCCCTCTCCAGCATCGGCGAAATGCCGCTCCCCCCCTACATCCGCCAACGCGCCACCGACCCAGAGCGCTATCAAACGGTCTATGCCCGCCACCAAGGCTCGGCAGCTGCCCCCACCGCAGGTCTGCATTTCACGCCAGAACTCCTGCTTGCCCTGCGCCAGAAAGGCGTGCTGTTTGCCAATGTCACCCTCAATATCGGCTTAGATACCTTCCAACCCGTCAAAGTCGAAGACATCACCCAGCACAAAATCCATTCCGAACGTGCTCAACTCACCACACAAGACGCCGAAATCATCAACCGCGCCAAGCTGGCCGGCGGGCGCATCATCGCAGTGGGCACCACCAGTGCCCGCACACTGGAGACCGCAGCGCTCGTCAGCGCCGGTGGAGACCCGGCTCACCCCGAACACGCTACAGACCTCTGCCCATGGCGTCCCGTCGCCGCCTTCGATGCAGACACCCGTCTGTTCATCTATCCCGGCTATCGCTGGCGCGCTGTTGATGCCCTCATCACCAATTTTCACCTCCCCAAGTCCACCCTGATCATGATGATTTCGAGCCTTGCTGGTCGTGAATTCACCCTGCAAGCCTATCAGCGAGCCATCACAGAGCGCTTCCGCTTCTTTTCGTTCGGTGATGCCATGTTCATCACCTAACACGCCGCACGCCGCAGCCCAAATCGTGATACCCTGTGCGCATTGACCTATCTCACATATACACGGCCTAAACGCCGAGGAGAATGTCTATGCGTCTGGGCATTGGATGTGGCTGCTTTACCATTATCTTGGCCGTTGCCTCCCTAATCGGGCTGATGGTTTTGCCTTCTGTTGTCACCGATAATGACACCGTCAACCGGTTGATGGGTCAAATCTTCTGCGGCGACCCGACAGCCTATGTCAATCAATCCTCTTCCTATTCCACACGCCCGGGGTCTACCACCTATACCCTCGATGCCGGTTGCCGCCGTGCCGATGAACGCATCGAGGACATCACTGGTGTTCAAGGGTTGGTGGGGGTTGGTGGGTTTATCTTGCTACTGTTTACCGGCATTGGCATCATCTCTATCTCTGCCACGCGCGGGGCAGTCAGCAGCGCACGCCAATGGGCCAAAGCCGCCGGCCTCAATATCAGCAAGGTTGATTCTCCCCTCGCCTATGACGGGCGCATCCGGCGCTCAGACGCTGTTGGCGCACCCCCACACACCCCGTCCAGCAGCTTGACCCTTGCCCAGCGCCTGCGTGAATTAGAGGCCTCTTACGAGGAAGGCTTGATTAACCGCGATGAATATGACGATGCCCGCAAGCGCCTGCTCGACCAATTCTCCCGTCCCGACTAAACGGCGTTGACCGCTAGCCCCCCCTATGATATAAATACACAGTTGCGCCCCCGCTAAAGGGGCGTTCTTTACCCCTACGCCGTCTTCCCCGCGTGCCGGACTCCTCAGTGTCACAGTGCAGCAGTGGAAACAAGCGAAGATTGGAGCAAAACCCATGTACGCAATCATCCGTTCGGGCGGACGCCAGTACCGCGCCGAAATCGGGCAAGAATTCGACGTTGAACGTCTGCCCTACGCCGAAAACGAGACCTTCGTGATTAACGACGTCCTGCTCGTTGGCGATGGCGATAACACCGTCATCGGCACCCCCACTGTTGATGGCGCTTCCGTCACGGTGACCGTCACCAAGCAGCTGCGCGGCGATAAGGTCATCGTCTTCCGCTACCGTCAGCGCACCAACTACCGTCGGCGCACCGGTCACCGCCAGTACTACACCCGTCTGCGCATCGACGCCATCAACCTCTAACTCTTCCCGACCGTTCATTTTTTACAGGAGACTTCACCATGGCTCACAAAAAAGGCGGCGGCTCGACACGTAACGGGCGCGACTCCAACGCACAACGACTGGGTGTCAAGGCCTTCGGCGGCGAGTACGTCATCCCCGGCTGCATCATCGTCCGCCAACGCGGCACCAAGTTCCACCCCGGCGAAGGCGTCGGCATCGGCAAAGACCACACCATCTTTGCCAAGGTCGAAGGCTATGTCTATTTCGAGCGGATGCGCGGTCGCGGCGAGCAAAAGCAAATCAGCGTGCGCGCCGAAAACCCCAACAAGACCATCCCGATGACCTACGAGTCGGAAGCCGCCGCGGATTAGTTTACGCGTTAACCCCGCGTGATGGGGCTTCTCCCCCATCACGCCTGTTTTTATCCACCATATCTTGTGGACACGCTACCTCTTCCAATCAAAATCAGCTTTAGAGGCCGTGTCCAACGCTAGGAGAACCCATGAAGGCCAATATCCACCCCAAGTGGTATTCCTAAGCCATTGTTGTCTGCGCTTGCGGCAACACGTGGCACACCGGCGCCACCATCCCCGAAATCCGCACCGACATCTGCTCGGCCTGCCACCCCTTCTACACCGGTGAACAGCGCATCGTTGACACCGAAGGTCAGGTTGACCGCTTCCTCAAGAAGCTTCAGCAGCGCACCCAGAAGGCCGCCGAACGTCAGGCCCGCGAGGACGCCAAGAACGCCCCCGTCAACCCAACC
>DAOUCZ010000203.1:0-50929 GCA_034431675.1 Anaerolineae bacterium
TAGATGACGCGGTGGCCGAAGGCGCGCATACCGGCAGCATCACGCATGGGGCGGCCAGCACCGACGCCAACTACAACGGCATCAGCATCGCGGGGGTGACCGCCAACATCGCCGATAACGACATCGCTGGGGTGACCGTGATGCGCAGCGGCGGCACAACCCTTGTGGTTGAGGGCGGCGCAGACGACACGTTCGACATCAGCCTGACCACCCAACCCACCGCCGATGTCACGGTGATGCTGACTGCTGGCGCGCAGCTCGGTGTCAGCCCGACCACGCTGACGTTTACGGTCAGCGGGGGCACGGCGTGGAACATCCCGCAGACCGTGACGGTCACGGCAGTGGATGATGCGGTATACGAGGGATTGCACGCAGACAGCATCCAACTGACAGTGACCAGCGCCGACCCTGCCTATGGGCTGACGCTGCCCGACGAGGCCGTGACGATTGTCGATGGCGTGAGCGAGATGCTGCGCAACGGCGGGTTCGAGACGGCAGGGGCACAGGCGCGCTATCCGGCGCAGTGGCCGCGCAAGAACTTGTCGGTTAAAGACCGCCGCGTGTGCGGCACAGCACCGGTATACGAGGGCAGCTGCGCATTCCGCTTCCAGTTCACTGGGCCGTTCAACCTCAGCCGCACCCTCCGTCAGCCGTTTATCGCGCCGGCATGGGGCGACGCCGGTGATACCCTGACGCTGAGCGCCTATGTGCGTGCCGGCAGCTTGCGGCGCGGCGCGTTCTTGCGCGTGAACGTGTTCTATACCAACGGCACGACGGCTCGCCTCAACATCCCTGTGCCCAACGGCACATATGACTATACCTTGCTGACCAACAGCATCACCCTGACGCGGCGTGTGAGCAAGGTGGTGGTGGTGGCTGTGGTGACGCCCAATGCCACCGGCACATTGTTCATCGATGGGATGTCACTGCGTTATCAGGACGGCACGCCGCTGGCATCGCCTGTCAGCGGGGCGCTGCCGCTGCCACCCGCCCCCTGATGTGGTCATGAACTGTGACCATCCCCCCTGTGAGGGTGAACCGCGCAGGGGGGATGGTTTTTTATCAGGCGCTGGCTAAGCGGGCGAGGGTGTGGGCGAGCACCTCGACCCCACGTGCGATGTCCTCAGTGCTGGTGTATTCGTCTGGGCGGTGGCTGTAGCCGTGCTGTGACGGGACGAAAATCATGCTGGTGGGGCAGAGTTCTGCCATAAACAGCGTGTCATGATAGGCCCTGCTGACCATGGTCTGATAGGGGTAGCCAAGCGCTTCGATGGCCTCGGACGCTGCGCTGATGACTTCGCGCCCGCACAGGCACGGGTTGTCCGCATTGAGGACAGTGGCCTCATAGGCCAGCTTGCGCCGGTCGCCCACCGCCCTGACGACCTGTAGAACGGTATCGACCATGCGGTTGCGGCTGTTGACATCGATGTCGCGGATGTCGATTTCGAGATAGACGTTGGCGGGGATGCTGTTGACCGCGCCCGGATGCACTTGACACAGCCCGACGGTGGCGACTGAGTCGGGGCTGCCGGTCGACTGCGCGATTTTCTCGACCGACAAAATCAGCTCTGCGGCGGCGGGTAGGGCGTCGCGCCGTTCTGGCATCAACACCGTGCCGGCATGCCCACCGCTGCCCACAAATTCGACGCGCACGGTGGCCGGCGCGGCAATCGCGGTGACGATGCCCAGCGGCAGGCCGGCGGCTTCTAGGCGTGGGCCTTGCTCGATATGCAGCTCGATAAAGCTGTCGTAATGCCCAACCGACAGCTCGACATCGCTCAAATCCCCGTCATAGCCGGCAGTGCGGCGCACGGTGTCAAACGGTTGGCCGTCTGCGTCGGTCAGCTTGAGCAGCATGTCTGGGGTGAGCTTGCCGGCCAGTGCACGACTGCCCAAACACCCAACCTTGAAGCGGGTTGGTTCTTCGGCGGTGAACATGATGATTTCGATCGGGCGGCGCGGGGCAAAGCCAGCGCTGCGCAGCGCGCGCACCGCTTCGATTGCCCCCAATACCCCGACGACCCCGTCATATTTGCCCGAAAACGGGATGGCGTCGATATGCGAACCTGTGGCGACGGCGGGCAGTTCGTCATCGGCGGCGTGCCAGCGGCCAAAGATGTTGCCGACCGCGTCCTCGCGCACCGTCAGGCCGGCCTCGCGCATCAGGGTGCGCACATAGTCGCGCGCACGCAGCTCGGTGGGGGTGAACAACACCCGTGTGACCGCGGGTGCAGGGGCGTCGGAATACGTGGCGAGGGTGTCGATTTCGCCTTGCAGGCGCGCGGCGTCGATGGTGAGTTGTAGGGTCATGGGGATGGTCTCTTTGCTGGGTGGGTTATAGGGCCAGTGGGTCGCGGTTGACGTCTTTGTAATACAGATAAGTGCTCTGGGTCTTGCCGATGGCGCAAAACCACTGTGGGCAGTAAGACCCCATCCAGATGGTATCGCCGGCCTGTATCGGATACCACTGGTCGTCAAGGCGATAAATGCCTTGTCCTTCCACAAAGTACAGCCCGTGCTCCATGATGTGTGTCTCGACAAAGGGCAGGGCCGCCCCGGGCTGAAACGTGAACAGATTGACCGCCATGTCGTACTGCATGTCGGTGGGCAGCAGCACGCGCAGGTTGGTGGCGTCATCACCGAGGAACGGCGCGCCCTGCACCGCCCATGCGTCTCCGCTTTGGATGGTTGGCTTACTTTCGGTCACCGTTGATGCGGTATACGGCTTCTCGAAAATCATCAGCTTGGCGCCGTGTGGTGCGCTGAGGCGGTGCGGGGTGTCTGCCGGCAGATAAGCATAGTGCCCGGCCGATAGAGCTGCGGCTTGTCCGTTGAGGTCTGCGTCTAGCGCGCCTTCTATCACATAGACAAAGCGCTGCACCCCTTGGGCCGGCGCGCCGCTGACCGCCCCTGCGCCCATGATGGCCAGATATTGGCTGAAACGCGGCAGGCGCAGCAGATGGGGCGAAATCAGGACGACGCTCTGGGTGTCTGTCCAGCCGGGCAAGGGGGCGCTGACATAGCCGTCTGGGGCGATGAAGGCGTGATTGGGGCGTACACTCGTGCGGGTTGTGCCAAAAGGCTTCATGCGGGGTCAAACTCCAGCGGTATACACAAAACATAGTCTGTCCTGATGATACCCCAAAACCGCGGGTTGCCGTTTGGGTGTCAGGACAAAGCGCGCTAAAATGGGCGCTCACCCATCGTATTGGCTCACTGTGCCGAGGGCTGAACTGCGCATATGGATTTACAGACCCTAAACGAACTTCCAGAGCAGGCGTTTTTGTCGGCCATTGGCGGCCCGCTGGAAGGGGAGACGTGGCTGGCGGCGCGCGTCATCCGGCATCGCCCGTTCCACACGGTACAGGCGCTGATTGACGCCTTTGAGGCCGAGATGCTGGCCGCCTCGCCAGACGAGCAGATACGCCTGCTGAACTCGCACCCCGAATTGGCCGCCAAGGTAGAGCTTAGCCCGATGTCGGTGCAGGAGCAGGCCGCTGCCGGCCTCAATCAGCTGACACAGGCTGAATACGATGAGTTTAAGGCGCAAAACCGCGCTTATCGCGAGCGGTTTGGCTTTGCGTTTGTGATTTGCGCGCGCGAGAACACCAAACACTCGATTTTGGAGGCCTTTCGTCAGCGCTTGACGCATGAGCGCGAGGCCGAGATTGCGCTGGCCGTGCGCGAGGTGTTCAAGATTTTGCGCCTGCGCCTGCTGGACTTTATCCGTTAAGACGCACCCTTTGGAGTACCCCCGATGAAGTACACCATTTCGTATGGCAAGGGCAATATCAGCCTGTATCGCACCCATGCCACCCCGCTAACCAACCTCCCGAGCATCCCCGAATCGGGGTTTACCGGCACAGGGGCGGCCTTTTTTGCGTCGGATGTCGAGGTAGAGGTGTTCGGCAGCGCCTTTTTGCCCGCCTATACCGAAGGGGATAACAGCAACGTGGTGGCCACCGCCACCATGACCAACTTTATCTTGCAAAAGGCCCGCTTGTACACCGGCGCAACCCAAGAAGGCCTGATTTACTTCCTCGCCCAGCAGATGCTGGCACAGTACCCGTCGATGGAGTCGGTGCGGGTGAGTGTGCGCGACCTGCCGTTTATCCCAGCCACCATCACCACCGATGGCGGTCAGAATGCCGCGCCTAGCGATCGCGTGTTTGCCGCCAATCACGACAGCTATGCCACCGCGGAATTGTATGTCGAGCGGGGCGGGGATGGGGTGGTGGTGACGGCCCACCGCTGTGGCCGGCTGAATATGAAACTGGTCAAGCTGACCGGTAACGCCTTTGCCAACTTTCAGCGTGACGAGTTTACTACCCTGCCGCAGCGCAATGACCGCCTGCTGTATATCTATCTGGATATGGGCTGGCGCTATCTGGATGTGGCGGATGCCATCAGCCCCGACCACAGCCGTTATATCTCTGCCCAACAGGTTTATGACCATATCCAGCACACCTTTCACGACTTTGTGAACATGTCGATTCAGCATCTGGTACACGAGATGGGCGTGCGCCTGTTGGCGCGCTTTCCGCAGATGGGCGAGGTGTGGTTTAACGCGCAAAACCGTCTGTGGGAAGTGGCGGCTGAGGCCGAGGGTGAGGACGCCAAGGTCTATATGGATCCGCGCCCACCGTATGGGATGATTGCGCTGAAGCTGACGCGCGATGAGCTGAAGTGAGGCGTGATGTCGGACGACGGGTTAATTATCCGCGGGGCGCGCGTGGTAGATGCGGTGCAGGACGGCACTGCGGATGTGTGGGTGCGCGGCGGCAAAATTGAAGCGGTTGGGCCGGCCCTATCGGCTGAGGCGGCACACGTTGACGGGGCGGGGCTGGTGCTGCTGCCGGGCGGCATCGACCCGCACGTGCATTTCAATGAACCCGGGCGAACCGACTGGGAAGGGATTGCCACCGGTACAGCGGCGTTGGTCAAAGGTGGAGTGACCAGTTTTTTTGATATGCCGCTCAATTCCAGCCCGGTCACAACGACGGTGCAGGCCTTTGACGACAAGCGCCGTCTGATGGACGCGCAAGCCCGCGCCAATGGCTATTTGTGGGGCGGGCTGACCCCCGACAGCCTTGATGCGCTAGAAGCGCTGGCCGCGCGCGGGGTGATTGGGTTCAAGGCGTTTATGTCGAACAGCGGCATCGACGAGTTTGGCGCGGCGGATGATGGCACGCTGTATCTTGGGATGCAGCGGATTGCACAGACCGGCTTGATTGTGGCCGTTCACGCTGAAAACGATGCCATCACGGGGGCGCTGGCGGCGCGGGCACGCCGCAGCGGGCGCATCAGCGTGCGCGATTATCTTGATTCGCGGCCAGCCATTGCCGAGGTTGAGGCGATTGCTCGGGCGATTTTGCTGGCTGAGGAGACCGGCTGTAAGCTGCACATTGTGCATGTCAGCACGGCGCGTGGTGTCGAACTGGTGACGCAGGCGCGTGCGCGCGGCGTCGACGTGAGCTGCGAGACCTGTCCACATTATCTGACACTGACCGATGAGGATGTGATCCGACTGGGGGCGGTGGCCAAGTGTGCCCCGCCGATCCGTGATGCGGCGGAACAAGCCCGCTTGTGGCAGCAGCTGGCGGCGGGGGCGATTGACATGGTGGCGTCTGACCATTCCCCCGCGCCGATGAGCCTGAAGCAGGGCGAGGATTTCTTTGCCATCTGGGGCGGGATTGCGGGGTGTCAATCCACGCTGTCCCTGCTGCTGACGCATGGGTATCACGCCGGCAGGCTAACGCTGCAACAGATTGCGGCGCTGACGTCCGCAAACGCGGCGGCTCGCTTTGGCTTGGCCGGCAAGGGGCGCATCGCCGCTGGGTATGATGCCGACCTTGTGCTGGTAGATGTGGAAGCCAGCGCGGTGCTGTCGGCAGATGACCTTGAGTATCGGCACAAAATCAGCCCATATGTTGGCCAGACCTTGCGCGGACGGGTGGTAGGCACATGGGTAGGAGGCAAACAGGTATATGGGTAAGCTGACGACGCACGTTTTGGATACGTATCATGGTAGGCCAGCTGCTGGGGTGGCCGTCGAGCTGTGGCGCGTGGCGGGTGATTCGCGTTTGTATGTGTTGGACATCAAGACCAATGCTGATGGGCGCACCGACATCCCCTTGCTGACGGATGCAAGCCTTCAGGCGGGGGAGTATGAGCTGGTGTTTGACGTGCGCGGATATTTTGCCGCGGTGATGGGCCGTGAGGATGCGTCGCCGTTTCTGGGGCGCGTGCCCATCCGCTTTACGGTGTTTGATGCCGCCCAGCATTATCATGTGCCGCTGTTGGTCTCGCCGTGGTCATACAGCACGTATCGGGGCAGCTGACATGACGGCGAGCATCAACCACAAGCGTTTTTTGGATTGGATGAATCAGCAGGCCGAGATTGGGGCGACACCCGAAGGCGGGCTAAACCGTCCAACGTTGTCGGATGCTGACCTTGCCGCGCGCGAGTGGTTTGCCGCGCAGGCGCAGTCTGTGGGCCTGACGGTCAGCATGGATGGGGCGGGCAATCAGCGCGCGGTGCTGCCGTCTGCGGCGGCACAGGCCAAGACCCTGCTGATCGGTTCGCATCTGGACAGTGTGCCCAACGGTGGGCGCTTTGATGGCGCGCTGGGGGTGGTGGTTGGGCTGGAGGTGGCCGCCGCGACAAAGGATGCCGGCATCACGCTGCCGTTTCATCTGGAGGTGGTCAACTTCACCGACGAAGAGGGAACGCTGCGCGGTTTGTTGGGCAGTGCGGCCATGACGGGCCGCTTGTCTGCGGCGGATCTTGCGACGGTGCGCGGGGGCGAGGATACGCTGCGCGCTGGGTTGGCCCGCCTTGGCCTCAACCCGACGACGCTGCTGTCTGCCGGACGCGATTTCTCGCAAGTGCTGGGGTATCTGGAGGTGCACATCGAGCAGGGCACGCGCCTTGAGCAGGCCGGCTTGTCGATTGGGGTGGTGACCAGCATTGTGGGGGTGCGCTCTTATTGGCTGACCTTTGGCGGGGTGGCCGCCCATGCCGGCACCAAGCCGATGGCTGAACGGCGCGATGCGCTGTGGGGCGCGACCTATTTTGTTCAGCAGGCCCGCCAGCTGGTGATGAACCAGTTTACGCCTGGGGTGGTGAACTTTGGCAATCTGCTGGTCGAGCCGACCGGCGCGTTTAATATCGTGCCGGCGCGGGTGCGCCTTGCGCTGGAGTTTCGTCACGGCGACCCGTACCAGCTGGAGCAGATGCAAAACGCGCTGTTTAGCCTGCTGCGCCATTGCGCCAGCGAGTTTGTGCTGGATGTGAGTTACGAGGCGGCAGGCCTTGTGCCCCCCGCGTTGATGAACGAAGACATGGTACAGGTGATCGAACAGGCGGCAGCGCGCGCCGGCCTATCGCATGTGCGTCTGATGAGCTTTGCCGGCCATGACGCGCAGTCGATGGCCGACCGCACGCCCAGCGTAATGTTCTTTGTGCCCAGCGTGGGGGGCGTCAGCCATAATCCGGCGGAATACACCGCCCCACAGGACTGCCTGAATGCCGCGAGGGTGATGCTGAATGCGGTGTTGGTGCTGGCCGAGCGCCATGCCGGCACAGGCTAGGGCAGGCGCACGGTGCAGGCGCGGTCTGCGATGCGGCAGCGCGCCACCTCGTCCCCTTGCCAGATAACGCGGAAGTGCGTGACCCCATCGCGCCGGACGAAGAAGTTCTCGGTGCTGTCGGGGGGCAGCGTCAGGATGGCGTTATAGGTCTGGCAGGCCTCTGGCCGCAGATAATTGGCGCGGTCGAGCAGTTCTACCGCGCTGCATTTGCCGGCTTCCACCGCCACAAAGCCAATCATCCAGCGCTCGCCACGCAGGGCGAATTCGGTGGGTGTGCCGTCGGTGGCCAGCGCCTCAAAGACCAGCGGCTGTACCTGAATGGCGAAGCGGTTGGGGTTGTATAGGTAGAAGCTGGTGTTGTTCCAAGACATCACGATCGGCGGGCCGTCGGGATACATCACCGTGGGGGTGAGTGAGGTCGGCGTTGGGGTGATGCTGGGGGTGGCCGTGGGCGTGCTGGTCGGCGTATAGGTGCTGGTCGGCTCGATGGTGTTGGTGACGAGTCGCAGCGGGGTGCGCGTGGCGCTGGGGGTCGGGGTGACGGTTGGCGCTGCGGTCTCAGACGGTGGGAGGTTGGTGGGGGTATCGCTGGCGGTTGGCTCTGGCGATGGGGTCTCGGATGGCGGGAGGTCGGTCGGTGCGTCGGTGGGGGTGTGCGTGGGCAAGAAGGCCTGCGCGATGACGACCGCAGTCTCGGTCTGGGCGCTGGCAATCACGCCAAGGTTGACGCCGTTGTCGCGACTGCTGAGGGCAAACACCAGCCCGATGATGATAACCACACTCACCAGGATCAGCCAAATCCATGGGCGAGGACGCCGGCGGCGATCCATCAGGGTGGTCAGGCGCATCGGGGGCTTGGGCCGTGTGGGAGAGGTGTGCGGCAGCTGTGCGGCTACCAGCGTCTGGGGGCTGCCGGCCTCGCTCATCTGCTGCTTGAGCAGCGAGACGCGCTCGGCCAGCGTGGGCTGCCATTGTTTTTTGTCGGGGGCGGCCATCCCTGCCGGCAGCGGGGGAAGCTCTAGGCTAAAGTGCTCGCTCTTTTGCATCGCCAGCGCCTTCTCGAGGGCCTGAATCAGCGCGACGGTTGAGTCATAGCGGTTTTGTGGGTCTTTCTCTAGTGCTTTCAGCAGCACCGCCTCGACCTGCGTGCTGAGCTGGGGATTGAGCGAGCGGGGCAGCGGCGGCGGCTCGGATAGGTGCAGGATGGCGACGCTGGTGGCCGAGGGGTCATCGAACGGCACTGTGCCGGTCAGCATCTCATAGAGCATCACCCCCAGCGAATACACATCGGACAGGGGAGTGGCGTCGGCAGAGCGGCGGGCTTGTTCTGGCGCGATATAGTGCGGCGTGCCGAACACCTCGCCGATAGACCCCTGATGGGTATCGAGCGCGAGGCCAAAGTCCATCAGCATCACGCGGTTGTCGGTAGAGACCATCACGTTGGGCGGTTTGACGTCGCGGTGGATGACCCCGCGCCGATGGGCATAGTCCAGCGCGTTGGCCACCGCCCGCCCGATATGCAGCACATCGGGATAGGGCAGGTATTCGCCCTTCTCGGCATACTGGCGCAGCAGGACGTCAAGGCCAACTCCATCGACGTATTCCATCACAAAGTAGTACAAGTCGTCTTGCTGGTCGGCATAGTAAACCTGCACGATGTTCTCGTGCCGCCATGCCGCCATCGCACGCGCCTCGCTGATGAAGCGTTGGGCATAAGACGGGTTTTTGCGAAAGCGGGCGTCAATCACCTTGATGGCGACTGGGCGCTGAAGGTTGACATCCCACCCGTAATACACCTCGGCCATGCCGCCGTGGGCCAGCAGGCGCTCGACCTGAAAATTTGCCAGTTTCTTACCGATTAGCGAGTCATTGGTCATGGGGTTGGTTTGCCATCATCTGCGTTTCGCGGCTAGCGAGGGTAATATAGCGCAAATCGTTGATATAGGAATTTAACTTTTGCGCATAGGTTGACAGGTAGTGCTGGGTGATGCGCTGGGCAAGGCGGTGTTCCCCGACCTCGGCCAGCATCCGCACGTGGGGGCGAAAATCGCGCAGCGAGATGCGCATCACCTGCTGCGAGTCGGTGATGACGCCCCACACCAGCGTCTTTTTTTCGTTGTCGTCTTTGGCGGTGATGAAGCGTGTCAGCGTGCTGCCGGGCACGACTGCGCCGATGTTCGAGAACACCTCGCGCCCTTTGATGATGTCGTTGAGCAAGTCTACCCGTGAGGGGAGACCGTCTAAGAGGCGTTGGAGTGGGCGCGGCAGGTGGGCCAACAGGCGGATGCTGCTGGAACTGACGCTTTCGCCGCTGAGGGCGATGTCTTTGGCACGGCTGAGCACAGCCCCAAAGCCGGCGAGGCTGGCGAGGTATTCGCGTTGGAGCGTGTCAAAGCGCTGGTATAGGGCGGTGCGGTCGCTGCCGGTGCTGTTTTGATAGGCCTTGAGTGCGCCGATCGTGTCGCGGTGGATGTCCACAAGGTTGAGTTCGTGCAGGGGCACGGTGAAGCTCATCGGGTAGAGCCGCTCGGATGGGGCGTTGGTGCTGGCGTCGATGGGGATGAGGATGGCGGGGTTCTCGACCGATTCGATGGCCTCTAGGGCGGCTTTGGCGGCGGCACGGGCGTGGGGCTGCTCGCTCAGACGGGCGAGGTTTTCGAGGATGTCGGGCGCGGGGCGATAGGTATGGGCATGGATGGCGCGGTACAGCACCAACAGGTCATTGACCGTCAGCTGGAGCAGGTCACTGCGCAGCTTGAACAGGTTGCGCAGGCTGAGGATCGACTTGATGTTGACCTGATCGGTTTCGGCGCTGCTCTCGGTGGGCAGGCGCGGGGCGTGGGCGATGCGTTCATCGTCGGCCTGCTGCCAATCAAAGCGCAGCGGCACGATGCCGCGCGTGTTGGGGACGGGGGGGTGGTCAATCATGGCCAGATAGCGCGCCCATGACAGCGCCTCGTTGGTCATGATCTCGGCCATTGCTGCCCCACCCGCGCCGTCGAAATAGATGTGTGACTGGTCAAAGGCGAAGGTTTTACCGGTGTCAAAGATGGTCAGGGCGTGATGACCGATGCCGCGCTCGGATTGGCGCAGGTCGGACAGCATCAGGCTGTGCGGTCGACGGTCGGCATTGATGAGGATTGGGGCGGTGCGCAGCTGTTGGAGCGAGGCGCGTGCTTGGGGGTTGAGCTGTTCGACCACGCCGGCATAGGCGGCACGCCGGATGCCGGCAAGGCGGGTCAGGTTGGCGTCGTCGCCTTTGATTTTGTCATAGAAGATGGCGGCCACCTGCGCGCGGATAGTCATCACATCGGTGTGCTGGCCGGTTTCGGGCCGATAGACCGGCAGCAGATAGTACATCTCGTTGTGTATGAGGCCGATATGCATTTCTTGTGGGCTAAGCGGCACGTGAGTCTCGCTGTGCGCGTCGGGGCTGAGGTAAGAGCAGATCGACATCTGCTGTTGGTAGCGCGGCAGGTCTTGGGTTTCCAGCTCGATGATGCGCTCGCGCCAGCGCTCGATTTCGGGGGCACTGAGGGCGCGCAGCGCGTTTTGCATAAATTGGTCAAATTTGTCGTGCCGATAGCGCGGATAGGACTTGTCGATGGCGTCGGCGCGGCGGCCATAGGGGCGCTGACGCTCCCACTGCTGATAGAGCTTGGGCAGTCGCCCGCCGCTGACCTCGTTGGCCACGCGGATATAGACCCGTTCGCGCCACTCGTTTTCGATCAGGTGGTCATAGTTGCGCAACACATCGATGGCGGTCATCACCCATGCGGTGATGCGGTCTACGGGGTGCAGCTTGATGTGGTGCTGCGCCAGAACGGTATCAAAGCCGTGGGTTTCGTTGGTATGGCGGGCGGTATCTTCGCGCAGGGCATAATCCACATAAAACTGCCATGTGCCATACGGAAACGCTTCTTCGGGCGATTTGCCGGCCAGCTTGAGCAGCTTTTGATACCCCCACAGCACCGCCGCAGGGCCGGCGAATAATGCGCCATAAACCGCTTGATCCAAAATCTGTTCGACCCCTTTGAACAGCAGGCTGATGTCGCGCTTGACCATCTGCGGGCTGGGCTTGCGACCGGTCAGGCGGGCCAAGCCGTTGAGAATCATGCCAGACACGTTGCCGGCAGGCACGATTTTGGAGACCACCTCGACCACCTGCTCGACCTCGGGCAGGGACAGCGGCGAAATCTGCTCGTCAATCAGCGCCTGAGCGATGGTCTTCAAGTTATCAGCGGTTGCTATTGAGGCTTTGGCATACTGCTGGTCTTGTGGTTGGCTCATGAGCGGGTCTGTTGGGTTAGAGTTCGGTTGGTATTCGGTATATTATAGCAAACCGCCCCCCCCTGATGTCACCCAAAAGCCGGCGGAGTCTTAGGGTGTTTCGTACGGAATCCGTACGGTGAAGGTTGAGCCTTGGCCGACGGCGCTGTCTACCTCGATGCTGCCGTGGTGCAGCTGTACGCTTTCACGCACGATGCTGAGGCCGAGGCCAGTGCCTGATATTGTGCCCACGCCCCGCCCGCGGTAGAACATCTCGAAGATGCGTGCGTGGTCATCACTGGGGATGCCGATGCCTTGATCGCGCACTTGCAGCACACAGCTTTCGCCCTCACGCCGCAGATACACGGTGATGTGGGTTTGGGTGGGGGAGTATTTGATGGCGTTAGAAATCAGGTTGACCAAGATGCGGCTGATGAGGGTGTCATCGGCCATGACGTGGCGGATGCTGCCATCGGTCTCAAAGTGCAGGTGATGCTGCCTGCCGATCGAGTCTTGCAGCTCGGTGACGCTGATACGGCACAGCTCGGCAAGGTCGATGGCGTGGGGCTGAAAGTCGCCGCCTTCTCGCCCGCTGCGCAAGTTTTGCAAGCTGCTGTCGATCAGGTCTTTCATCCGCCGCACCTGATTGTGGATGGCCTCTAGTTTTTCGTGGCGCTGCTGCGGGGTATAGCGCTCGTAATAGCGGTACAGCAGGTCGCTGGAGCTGTTGATGATGCTGAGCGGGATGCGCAGCTCGTGAGAGAGCACATGCATCGCGTGTTGTGCGGTGGCATTCCACTTCTGCTCGCGCTGGAGCACGGCTTTGAAGCGTTCACGCTCGATGAGGGCGGTTTGTGCCAACTCTTGTGCCTCAATCTGGTGGGTGATTTGAAACCCGATGCATTGGATTTCGGTGACTGTGCCGTGCTCATCTGGCAGGCCGACGAATTCCCACAGCGTCCAATGCAGGTGTCCGTCGCGGCCCAGCTTGCGCAGGGTGATTTGCTGCGGCTGACCAGCGGCGGCGATGCATTTTTCGACGGTCTTTAGCGTCAAGTCGTGGTCTGCGGCATAGATGGTGTCCAGCGAGTTTGTGCCGATCAGCTGGGCGTGTGGGGGCAGCACATCTTGGCAGTATTGGGCAAACTTGGCGTTGCAATAGGTAATGACGCCCTGCATATCGGTGCGCAGGACGAGCGCGGTTTGCGAATCGAGCAGCGAGCGCAGATAGCGCTCGGTTTCGTTGGGTGGGGCTGGGGTGTCGGATGCGTCGAGCAGACTGCTGAGCAAATCGGCGGGCGAGAGGCCTGCCTGCTGTGCGCGCTCTTGCAAACGTGACAGCAGATGCGGGGGAATAGGGGAGGAGACCATGACATCTGCCTTATTAAATACGGAATGTGTTAAGCAGTGTGTTACAGGAGTGACTTACAGCTTATCATGATTCGTGTAAAAACAGGCGCACAAAATTTTGTCATCAAAAGCTCAATCTTATTGAATGCCTAGATAGGTAACGCTGAGTTATAATCTTTTGCAAAACAGGTCTAAGTTCAGTATCGTATGCGAGTCGAGTCTGTAGAACTGGGGTTCCCCATATGCGGTATGTCTCTCAGAGAGAGCTAGGTCAGGGGGCAATGGGCAAGGTCTACCTTGTCCACGATCGTTTGATGCAGCAGCGGGTGGCGCTGAAAGAGGTCAACAAGGCCAAGCGCGCCGGATTGTCGCTTTCTGACACCGAGAACAACGACTATCACTTTGCGCTGGTGCAAGAGTTCCAGATTCTGGCCTCGCTGCGTCACCCCAACATCATCAGCGTGCTGGATTATGGCTTTACCGCAGAGGGCTTGCCCTATTTCACGATGGAATATCTCGAGGGGGCGCTGCCGGTCACTGAGGTGGCGCGCGGCAAGTCGATAGAATATAAAGTAAAGTTAATTGTTCAGATTTTGCGGGCATTGGTTTATCTGCATCGTCACAACATCGTCCACCGTGACCTCAAGCCAGATAACATTCTGGTGGTCAACGACACGGTTAAACTGCTGGATTTTGGGCTGGCGGTGGCCAAAAAACGCATCCCGTCCGACGACAGCGATCAGGTGGCCGGCACCATCGCCTATATGGCGCCCGAGCTGTTTACGGGGGATGTGGCATCGCAGGCCTCTGATTTGTTTGCAGTGGGCATCATCGCCTACGAAATCCTTGCCGAGCGGCATCCGTTTATGCTGGAGGGATTTTATCAGCTGATTGAGCTGATTACCACCACCACGCCCAACAGCAATGTGCTGGATGTGGAAGAGCCGCTGACCGAGCTGCTGAATGGGCTGTATGCCCTAAAGCCGGCCGACCGCTTTGCCGATGCCAGCACCGCGTTAGAGACCTTTTTGAGCAAGACCAGTTATCCGGTGCCGCAGGACGACATCAACATCGTCAACAGCTTTTTGCAGTCTGCTGACCTTGTCGGGCGCGAGGCGGAGATGGACAAACTGCTGATGTCATGGCACGAGGTCAGCCGGCAGAACCGTACGCGCTTTTGGCTGATTGGCGGCGAGAGCGGGGTGGGCAAGTCGCGCGTGTTGGATGAGCTGCGCATACAGGCGTTGGTGCGCGGCGGCGAGGTGCTGCGTGGGCAGGCAGTGGAGCAGGGTGGCGCGCCCTATCAGGTGTGGCGCAACATCGCGCGCTATCTCAGCCTGCGCGAGATCGGCACCGACCTAGAGCTGTCGGTGATGAAGGCGCTTGTGCCTGACATCAGTCAGCTGCTGGAGCGCCCGCTGGACGATGCCCCTGATTTGGACGTGCAGGCCGCGCAAGAGCGCCTCACCCAGACCTTTATCAGCTTGCTGCGGCAGGTGGGCAAGCCCATCCTGCTGATGCTGGAAGACCTGCACTGGGCAGGCGATGCCAGCCTTGCGCTGCTGCGCCGCATCAGCGAGGACATCACCGATTTGCCGATGATGATTGTGGGCAATTATCGTAACAACGAAGCCCCTAATCTGCCCAAGCTGTTGAGCAAGGCCGAGGTGATTACGCTGGAGCGCCTGTCGCGCGAGCGCATCGATGAGCTGACACAGGCCATGCTGGGCGAAATCGAGGAGGCCTATCGCCGCCCGTTGGTAGAGGCGCTGCACCAGACCACCGAGGGCAACGTGTTCTTTGTGGTCGAGATGCTGCGCTCGCTGGCCGAGACGTCTGGCAGCTTTGCGGACATTGGCCGACAGACGATTGCGCCCGAAATCTTTGCTGGTGGGGCGTCGAATGTGGTGCGGGTGCGCCTCAACCGCTTCCCGAACGAGCTGCGCGGCCTGTTAACTTTGGCGGCGATTTATGGGCGCGAGCTAGACCTTGTGGTGCTGTCAGACCTTGCAGACAGCGATGTGCAGCTGGAGCGGATGCTGGCCGTTGGTGCAGACTTGAGCATCATCGAAATCAAGGAAGAGCGTTACCGCTTTACGCATGACCGCTTCCGCGAGGGGCTGCTGAAAGTGCTGGCGGATGATGCCCGCGTGGACGCGCACCGCCGCGTGGCGCAGAGCATCGAGCGCGTGTATGCCGACCAGCTGGCCATCTATTCGGCGGCGCTGGCCTTCCATTGGGCCGCTGCGGGTGATGGGGCCAAAGAGGCGCGTTATGCCGCGATGGCCGGTCAGCTGCTGATTGAGCAGGGCACGTACAGCGAGGCGATCCCGTTTTTGGTGCGTGCGCTGGCGTTGTATCGCACCGAGAACATTGCGCCGCTGGAACTGGCCGGCATCGAGCGGCTGTTGGGCGAGGCGTATTTCAGCGCAGGGCAGATGGCCGAAGCGCGCGAGCACCTGACCACCAGTGCAATCCTGTTGGGGGCTAAGCCCAGCAGTCAGCCGACCTTGGGGCTGTTGGGTGAGGTTTTACGGCAGTTGGGCCACCGCTATCTGCCGGCTCGCTGGTTCATCCGCGAGGGCGAGCAGGCGCGCATGGCGCTTGAGGCGTCGCGCTGTTACGAGCGTCTGGCGCACATCGCCTTTTTTGACAACCAGACCATCCCGCTGGTCTATGCCTCGATGCGTTCGTTGAATCTGGCCGAGAACGCGCCAAAGTCGCCAGAGCTGACGCGTGCTTATGGCACGATTGGCAATGCCTGTGGGCTGGTGCCGCTGCACGCTGTGGCACGCTTTTATGAGCGCAAAGCCGAGGAGACCCAGCAGTCTGTGCCTGACCGCGGCGCAAACGCGTGGCGGTTGCAAATCACAGGGTTTTTGCGCAGCTCGATGGGCGACATCGACATCGCGCGTGAGCGCTATCGGTTGGCGTCGGAGGAGTGCCTTGCGATTGGTCACCTTGCCCGCTGGGAAGAGAATCAGACTTTGCTGGGGATGGTGGAATATCTGACCGGCAACTACGATGAAGCGGCGCGCCTGCGGCAGGTGATTTATGAGCACGGCATCAAGACGCGCAACGACCAGACGCTGGGGTGGGCGCTGCTGGGAATGACCGAATATGCGATGCTGCTGGGCGATTTTGACGAGGCGGTAAAACTGCTAAACGAGGCCAAGACGGTGGAGCACCGCATGGGGCACACCGAGGCTATCTGGATGCAGGGGATGAACGCGCGCTTGGCCGCCTTTAGCAAGAACTATACCGAGGCCAAACAGGCGGCGGGGTCGGCGCTGTCGATGTTGAGCCTGCTGTCTACCCCCAACGCCTATTACTCGCAGGAGGGCTATACCGGCATCCCCGAAGCCTATCTGACCCTGCTGGAGCGCTCTGACCGGCTGTCGGTGGATGTGCCCAAGCTGCAAAAATCGCTGAAGGTGGGCCTGAATGGGCTGCGGACGTTTGCGCGGGTGTTTGCGATTGCGCGCCCGCATGCTTATCGCATTGAGGGGTGGAACGCGCAGCTGCATGGTAAACCAGACAAAGCCAAGCAGTGGTGGAACAAAGCCCTGAGCGAGGCCAAAGCGCGTGGTAAGCGCTATGAACAGGGGCTGGTGCAGTTTGACCTGGGCCGTTATGCGCCGGCGGGCAGTGCTGAACGGGCCGCCCATTTGCAGCAGGCGCGTGAGCATTTTGAGGCCATCGGCGCTAAGTATTATCTGCGGCGCGTGCAAGAAGAGGCAGGCCGTTAGCTTATTCCACAAAAACCGCCCGCCAAAGCAGCTCTGGCGGGCGGTGTGCTTGTGGGCTTAGCGGGTGGCTATTTGCCGCTTAGCCATTGGGTGGTGTCTTCACCCACGATGTTCTGTGGATAGCCGCAGATGGCACGCGAGCACTGCATCCCCGACATCACAGTGGCTTCGATGCACCCCGAATTGAAGTTGTTATCAATCCAGTCCCCGCAGATATACAGGTTTTGATAGCCGGTGGCGTTGGTCTTGAGGCGATACTGGGTGCTGCCTTTCACCGATAGGGTATAGCGCTCGGTGGCAGTCCAGTTGGCGCGGAAGAACTGGGCCTTGAAGCGTGCTTCGCCGACGCCTTCTTTGGGGTCTACAAACAGTTCCCAGCGTACCTGCCCGTTTTGGTCTTTCAGGTTTGTCCACAGCAGCGGCATATTGTTGACCGTGTGGTCATAGGCCGCAGCATAGGCGGCTGCGTCGGCCTCGTCTTGAGTGGCGGTATCGGGCTGTGCGCCGCAAAAATAGGCGATGTTGGACACGCGCAGCGCTGCCGGCCAGCTCTCGCGCGGGACGAGGTGGGTCATGTCGGCATAGGTGTCCAACAGCTCGACATACGTGCCCAATACCGGGCGGTTATTGCCTTCAATCCAGCCTAGGCCGTCAAGGTCAACGTTGAACCATGTTTGGTAGGCCTGTGTTTGCACGGTTTTGACGTTGTCAATCATCGCCTTCCACTGTGGGGTTTTGGGGTTGGCATACAGCTCTTTGCTGATGGCCTCGGTGGCCTTGACTGGGATGCCAAGGATGACGATGTCGAAATCGACCCCGCGCTGGAGCATGGTCGGCTTGCGGCGTGGGTTGACTGTGACGATTTTCTCGAAATTGACGCCGGCGGCGGCCAGCTTTGCCCCGTCTTTCAGCTGCCACCACAGCGGTTCGCTGGGCCAGCTGGGCAGGTCTTTGACCAGCACCATCGGGTCATAGTCATCCACGGTCAGGTCAACCTGCGGCATCACCTGAATCTTGTCGATGCTGGTTTTATCGCGCGAGAGCTTGAGGGTTTGCACACAGTGGAAGAACTTAAACTTGACCCCGCGGTTTTTGAGCACCTGATAGAACGGGGTCACCACGGTGTCGCCCATGCCGGCCTGCATCTCGTACATGATGTGGCCTTTATAGGTAAACACGATGCGCAGCGCGCCCAGTAGGGCCGAGCCGGCGGCGAAGTTGGGGGTTTTGGCGTTGCCGTTTTCATAGGCAAAGGCCGCGTCATAGATGCCGCGCACCGGTGGGCCGTTATTGACCGTCGGCTCCCACTTAGCCCCGTGTTTCAGCATCCACTCGCGAAAGTCGTAATTGTCGATGCTGAAGAAGCCGTTTTCAATCACGTTGTCCTGCACCATCCCGACAAACCACGTGATGCCGGTGTCGGTCAGAATCCAGATTTTGCGGATGGTGTTGTTGTCGAGGGATGGCTCAACCACTGTCCACAGCCACTCGCGGAACTTGTTGAGCAGCCAGCACAGCAGGTCAAGTACGGCGCGCTCCAGCGCCTGAATCGGGTTTTTCAGGATGCTGTCAGCTAGCGCTTTGGCCATGTGGAGCATCTCGCGGGCGGGGACGGCGCTGAGGTCTTGCAGGCGGCTCTCCACGTTTTTGACCGTGTCGGTGAAGGTGTGCCACCAATCGGTTTTGGCGTGGATGTGGGCGTCATTGGCGGCGACTGCCGGCGCAGTAAACAGCTCGTTGTGCGAGAAGTGGATGGACTCCAGCGCCTCAATCATCCAGCCCACCGCCATCTGCACCATGCTCCAGAACGAGGGCAGCACCCCGCCTTCGCCGGGCTTTTGCGAGTTGGAGGGGAAGGTCATCGACCACGGCACCCACTGCTCTTTGTACTGCTCCATAAACACCACATAATCGTGGGGCTTAAAGGCGTCATCAAAGGTGGCCAGCGGGGCATAGGGCGGACGGTCGAGTTCTTTATAGGCTTCCTTCATCAGCTTAAAGGCGTTGTCATAGAAGCCAAACCAGATGTGCAGGCCATGCTCTTCGATGCGGTTTTGGTTATCCAGCTTGCGCCCGCTAGCCCCTTTGCCCCCCAGTCGCCAGCCCATCTGATAGACGGTGATGTCGTACTTGGCGCGGTTTTCGGGCAGGGCGGTCAGCTCGTAGATGGCGCTCAGTGCGCCGATACCGCCGCCCAGCACGGCGACTTTGGTTTTGCTGCCGGGGGGAGGGGTGACAAGGGCTTTGCTTTTGGTGCTTTTGGCCATGTGATGGTGTCTCCGTGCGTGCGTGTGTGGGTAAAAGGGCGAGAGGGGGATGTGTATCAGCCGCCGGTATTGGCCTGCCATTGGATCGTGCCGGGACTCATCTGCATGTCGAGGTGCAGATAGAGGCTGAGCACCACCGGCTGCGGGCCAACCCGCAGGCCGGTATCGGCAGCGACCGGGTGGCTGGCGAGGTCGTTGAGGGTGAAGGTGAACGGGTCGGCATACAGGCGAGCCCCGCGAAACCCGACGTTTTTGAGTGGGGCTTCGATGATGGCCTGATAGCAGGCTTGTGTGACTTGTGCCGCATCGCGGAACTGCTTGAGGCCCAGCGCTGGGATGCCGGTAATCAGCTCTTTGAGCATGTTGGGGATGATGAAGTCGTTGCGCAGGTTGGGGCTGGCAGAGGACAAAATGCCTTTGATGGCGTTGAACACCTCTTCGAGGCTCTTGAGCGGCTGATGGGGCACAGGCAGGGTGCTGCTCTGGCGCTCGACCGACCACAGGCGGGTTTGGATGTTTTGTTTGGTGGCGCTGGCGGCACTGTAGCCCAGCACATCGGCGGTGAAGTCGCCGGCGTAGTTGGGGTCTTGCGGCATGGTAAACCAGCCCCATTCTTTGGGCAGGCCAAACACCTCACGACCGGTGACCATGGTCGCGCCGCTGTCCACCATCAGATAGGGCGGGTACATCACGATGCGGTCGGCAATCTCGATGCCCAGATGCTTCTTGACGGCCACATAAGGCACCCACAACGCGATGTCGTGATAGTTAATCCACCCTTGGCTGGGCTGAGCAGAATACAGCTCATCCACATGGGTGAACATCAAGGCGACATAGTCGCTGAAGGCGCGATAATCGACCGCACCCCCGCTGGGGGTGTTGAATAAGCGGTCGGCCATGGCTTGTAGTTTGGTCTTATCGGCTTTGAGCACAAAAATATAAAACTGGGTGCTGTTGAGGGTGCCGGGCGGCACCAGCGACTGCTCGCCGCCGCGTTCAATATAGGTCGGCAGGGTCGATGCAGGGGGGGCGGACGATTTGGCAGTGCTCTTTTTGGGGGATGATTTTGCCACGAGACGGCTTCCCTTTGAGATGAGTTGGTTCAATTCGCATTGGGTCACGTATTACAGTACTCCATCCCGCTTAGTGCCGCAACCGGATGCGCGGGTCTGCCTGAGTGCTTTTGATTGTTTTGTGTTGATGGGACGGGCATATCGTTTCTTTTGTGATGGTCGCCGCGCTGGGGCTGTGTGCAGCATACTGTAGGCATAAGTTTTTAAAGTGTTTTGGGGTTGGGCGATTTTTGAGCGCCCGGCTGTGCTGAGATTAAAGAGTTGATGGGATGACTGTTTCGATTGGGATTGCCGGTTATGGCACGTTCTTCCCGCCGCATATCCAGACCGCTGCCGACCTTGCGCCACTGACCGGTATTCCGGAGGGCGTGCTGCGCGACAAGATGGGGATTGTTCAGCGGCATGTGGCGGATGACGCGCACAGCGTGACGTTGATGGCGTCTAGGGCGGCCCAAAAAGCCATCGTGATGGCTGGCATTGCGCCAGAGGCCATCGGACTGGTGATTTCGCACGGGAGTGAGCACAAAGACCATCTGGTATGGAATGCTGCTTCCAAAATCATGCACAACGTGGGGGCGACGCGGGCTTATGCCTTTGAGATGTATGCGTTGTGTGCTGGCGCGCCGATTGCGCTGCACACCGCCCGCGCGTTGATGCAAGCCGATCCACGCCTTGAATATGTGTTGGTGGCGGCGGGCAGCCGCGAAAACGACCTCGTGAACCTGCGCAATGAACGGGCGCGTTTTATGTTCAACTTTGGCGCGGGCGGCGGGGCGTTTGTGCTTCAGCGTGGGTTAGCGCGCAATCAGATTTTGGGCGCGGCGTCGCTGACCGACGGCAGCTTGTCCGAGACGGTGGTGCTGACCGAGCAGGCCGTGGCAGAGGGTGAGCCGGTGGTGGTGGGCGAGGTGCGTGGGCGTCTGGATGTGACCGACCCGCAGTATATGGCCGACCGCTTAGGGGCGGTGTCGCTAGACAACTTTGTTGGCGTCATCCGCGAGGCGGTTGCGCAGAGCGGGGCGGCGCTGTCGGATGTGCGGTTTTTGGGCATCACCCACATGAAGAAGTCTTTTTATCTCGAAATCTTGAATGCGATTGGTTTGACCGCCGAGCAGTCGGTGTATTTAGATCATTATGGCCATGTGCAGAGTGTGGATCAGGTTCTGGCGCTGGAGCTGGGCCTTGCGCAGGGCAAAATCGCCCCCGGAGACTTGATTGTGCTGGCGGGGGCGGGCACGGGCTATACGTGGAGCGCGATTGCGGTGCGTTGGGGATGAGGTTGGCAGACTGCACGCGCTCAATGAGACCGAAAAACGATTTTTGTGTTTGTTGGATAGGGTTTTGTGAAGATGGCGATTTTGGCCTCGGACTGGACGGCGTTTCACGCTGACCGCACGCCCGATAAATTGGCGATGATAGACCAATCTACGGGTCGCCGCCTGACGTATGCTGCGCTGGACGAGCGCGCGGGGCGGTTGGCCGCTTATTTGCGTGAGGCATGGGGCATCGCGCGCGGTGACCGTGTGGCGATTTTGGCCAAAAATTCTACCGAATACTTCGAGTTTCAATATGCGTGCATGAAGCTGGGCGCGATGATGCTGCCGCTCAATTGGCGGCTGGCCGAGCAAGAGCTGGCGTTTATCCTTGCCGATGCCGGCGCGGTTGGATTGGTGTATGACGCCGAATTTGCCCCGCGCGTGCCGGTGGTGCTTGTGCCGTCCATCCGGCATCAGCTGTGCATTGATACCCATGAGCGCGCGCCGGCGGGGGTGGAGGTGTATGAGCACGCCATCCAATCCACCGCGCAGCAGCAGGGGATGGCGGCCAACACCACCCATGACGACCCGATGATGATTATGTATACCGCGGGCACAACCGGACGGCCCAAGGGGGTGCTCATCACCTATGGGATGATGCTGTGGAACGCGGTCAACATCACCACCCCTACCGGCCTCAACCACAACAGCGTGTTTTATGGCGTGCTGCCCACCTTTCACATCGGCGGCCTGAACCTGTATGCCAACCCCTTGGTGCATCTGGGTGGGACGAACATCATCGCACGGCAGTTTGACCCGGGCCTTGCGCTCGAAACCTTGTCTGATCCGGCGCTGGGTGTGACGCACATGTTTGGTGTGCCGTCCATCTATCTGTTTCTGAGTCAGCATCCCGAGTTCGACCGTGCAGACCTATCGCGCGTGCAGTCTTGGGGGTGCGGCGGCGCGCCGATGCCGGTGGCGGTGCTGGAGGCTTATGCGCGGCGCGGCATCGTGATACAGCTGGGCTTTGGGATGACCGAGACCAGCCCGACGGTGTTTTTGACTGACCAACGGCGGGCACTGGCCAAGCCGACCTCGGTGGGCAAGCCGTTGCAGCACACACGGGTGCGCGTGGTGCGTGATGATTTCACCGATGTCGCAGTCGGCGAGGTCGGCGAAGTGGTCATCAGCGGGCCGAACGTGACCCCGGGCTATTGGCAGCGCCCTGACGCCAATGCCGACAGCTTTACGGTGGATGCGGACGGGCAGCGCTGGCTGCATTCTGGTGACGCCGGCATGGTGGACGATGACGGGTGCATCTACATTGTTGACCGCTACAAAGACATGTACATCAGCGGCGGCGAAAACGTGTATCCGGCAGAGGTTGAGCAGGTGCTGTATCAGAGTGAGGGGGTGGCCGAGGCCGCGGTGATTGGCGTGCCAGATGAGAAATGGGGCGAGAGCGGCATGGCGGTGTTGGTGGCCAAGCCCGGCTGCACGCTTGACCCTGCGGCGGTGTTGGCGGCGTGTCAGCGCCAGCTGGCCAAGTTCAAAGTGCCCAAGCACGTGGTGTTTATCGATGCACTGCCGCGCAATGCTGCCGGCAAGGTGCTCAAGCGTGAGCTGCGCGCTCAGTTTATCAAGTCATAAAGCGTTTTTTGTTTATTCGAGACCAAGAGGACATCAGCATGAGCATTCCAACCCTGCCGGGCATTACCGCCCAGACCATCACCAGCGCCCGCATCACCACGCGTGTTTTGTTCAGCGGCCCAGATGACGGCGTGCCGGTGCTGTTTTTGCATGGCAATGCGTCATCGGCCACATTTTGGGAAGAAGTGATGCTGGCGCTGCCAGCCGGTTACCGCGGGATTGCCCCAGACCACCGTGGATATGGCGGCGCTGACCGCGACAAGAAAATCGATGCAACGCGCGGTATGGGAGACCTCGCCGATGACGCCTTTGCCCTGTTGGATGTCTTGAACATCAAGCGCGCGCACGTGGTTGGTCATTCGATGGGCGGCTCGGTGGTGTGGCGGATGATGATGGACGCGCCGGAGCGCCTGATGAGCGTGACGCTCGCTGCGCCCGGGTCGCCTTATGGGTTTGGCGGCACCAAGGGCACAGATGGCCAGCTGTGCAATCCCGATGGCGCGGGCAGCGGCGGCGGCATCGTCAACGCCACGTTTACCCAGCTGATGGCGGCTGGTGACCGCAGCGCTGATAACCCGCAGGCCTCGCCCCGCGTGGTGATGAACAGCTTCTATTGGAAGCCGCCGTTTAGACCAGCGCGCGAGGAAGAGCTGCTGTCCTCGCTGCTGTCAGAGCATGTCGGCCCACAGGAATATCCGGGGGATTCTGTCCCGTCGCCGCACTGGCCGTTTGTGGCGCCTGGCAAGTTTGGGCCGGCCAACGCGCTCGCCCCCATCTATGCCGGTGATGTGTCGAAGCTGGCGCATATCTCGCCCAAGCCGCCGGTGCTGTGGGTGCGCGGGGCAGATGACCAGATTGTCAGCGATACCTCGCTGTTTGATATGGGGACGTTGGGGGCATTGGGCGCAGTACCGGGCTGGCCGGGGGCAGAGGCTTATCCCTCGCAGCCGATGGTCGGGCAGTCGCGCGCGGTGCTTGAGGCCTATCAGGCCAACGGCGGGACATACCGTGAGGTGGTGCTGCCTGATACCGGCCATACCCCCTTTATCGAGAAGCCGGCTGAATTCAATGCGGCCTTTCACGCCCATCTGGCGGCACAGTGAGCGCCGCTGCGTTGTTCTGCGGGCCGAGTCGGGGGTAGAGTGAGGGTGACAGCGGTGCGCTGTCACACGCACGCATGACCAACGGGGGACGAGCGATGGCCAAGTCGGTGTTCGACGGCGTTTTTGACCAGCTAGACCGTGCGATTTTGGAGGAATTACAGGTGGATGGGCGAATCAGCATTGCCGACCTTGCGCGCAAAATCCACCTGTCGTCTCCGGCGGTTTATCAGCGCATCAAACGTCTAGAGCGCGCCGGTTTGATACGCGGCTATGTGGCCTTGCTCGACCGTGAGCAGGTCGGCTATGACCTGCTGTGCTTTGTCCGCATCAGCTTGCAGCAGCACAACCGCGAAACCGTGGATGCGGTGCAGGCGGCGGTGGCCAAGCTGAGCGCGGTGCTGGAGTGTTATCACGTGGCCGGCAGCTATGACCTGCTGCTGAAGGTGGTGGCTGCTGATCACCGCGCCCTAGAGCGCTTCATCAGCGAGCAGTTGATGACGCTGAGCGGGATTGAAAAAATCGAGACCAGCGTGGTCTTGAGCGAGATGAAGACGACGACGGTGATGGCGTTGAAGTAAGAGGGTGGGGCATGTACGTTGGAGATTATGTCGGACGACGGGCGCTGTATACGCCGGATGCGTTGGCGGTGGTGGACGCGGGCAAGACCCCACATCGCGTCTTTACCTACAGCGAGCTGAACAGCCGTGCCAACCGCCTTGCCAATTGGCTGCGCGATGGGGCTGGGGTGCGCAAAGGCGACCGCGTGGCGATGTTGGCACATAACGGGGTGGAGTATCTGGATGCGTTTTTTGCCTGTGGCAAGCTGGGCGCGACGCTGGTTGGGCTTAATTGGCGCTTGCACTGGCGCGAGCTGGCCCAGCTGATTGAGAAAACTGGCCCTAAGGTGCTGATTTATTCTGACGAGTTTATGCCTGTGGTTCAGCTGGTTGCACAGCTGACCTCGCCAGTCGATCACTGGCTGCATATCGAGGGTAAGGGCATCGACAACAGCCGCAGCTTCGAGAAAACGCTGGCTGATTCGGTGCTCAGGCCGGTGACCACCGAGGAGTTGACGGAAGAGGACATCGCCTGCTTGATTTTTACGGGCGGCACGACCGGTCTGCCCAAGGCGGCACAAATCAGCCACCGCATGATTGCATGGAACACGCTCAATACCATCATCCACGACATTCAGCACGGCGATGTGACGGTCAATACCTTTCCGCTGTTTCATACCGGCGGCTTGTTGGTCTATACCCTGCCGCTGCTGATTTTGGGCGGGACGGTGGTGCTGACGCGCAAATTTGACGCCGAGCAGGTGTTGAGCCTGCTGGAGGACTATGCCGCCACCATTTATGCCGGCGTGCCCACCACCTATCAGATGATGACGCAAGCCCCCAACTGGGCACAAGCCGACCTGACGCATCTGCGCTTTTGCACCAGCGGGGGCGCGCCGCTGCCGGTCACGCTGGTTGAGCAGTTCCAGCGCGAAAAAGGCGTGGTCTTTAAGCAGGGGTTTGGCATGTCGGAGTTTGGGCCGGGGGTGTTTGCGCTTGCCCCAGAGGATGCCATCGCCAAGGCCGGCAGCATCGGGCGGCCCAATTTCTTTGTGGATGCGCGGGTGGTGGACAACAACAACAACCCGCTGCCCCCCGGCCAAGTGGGCGAGCTGGTGCTGCGTGGGCCGTCGCGCTCGTCTGGCTATTTTAATGACCCCGAAGCCAGTGCAGCGGCAGTCGATGCCGAGGGCTATTTTCATACCGGCGACCTTGCCATGATGGACGAGGGGCACTACTTCTTCATCATCGACCGCAAGAAGGACATGTATATCAGCGGGGGCGAAAACATTTATCCCACCGAAATCGAGCAGGTGATTTATCGCCATCCGGCGGTGGAGATGTGCGCGGTGGTGGGCGTCCCCGACGAGAAGTGGGGCGAGATTGGCAAGGCGTTTGTGGTGCTCAAGGCCGGCCACACCCTGACAGAAGAGGCATTGTTGCAGCACATCCGCTATCACCTTGCCGGCTACAAAGTGCCCCGATCGGTCGAATTTCGTG
This sequence comes from Anaerolineae bacterium, assembly GCA_034431675.1. GTDB lineage: Bacteria > Chloroflexota > Anaerolineae > Aggregatilineales > Phototrophicaceae > Flexicrinis. The sequence continues at coordinate 26,368 of DAOUCZ010000203.1, forward strand.
ACAAGCTGCCGGTGTCGGCGGCGGGCAAAATCCTCAAGCGAGTTTTAATCGGCGATGCTGCCGAGCAACCACAGGAGCACAACGCATCATGACGCTGCAAATCGGCGCGACCGCCAGCCGGACGCGCACTATCACCGATGAGGCGGTGCGTGCTTTTGCGCTGGCCTCTGGCGATACCAACTCGATACACCTCGACGATGCCTATGCCGCAACCACCCCGTTTGGGCGGCGCATCGCGCATGGGATGCTGACAGCCAGCATCATCTCGGCCATTTTGGGCAACGATTTGCCCGGCGTCGGCACGATTTATCTGGGGCAAGAGGTGAAGTTTAAAGCCCCTGTTTTCATCGGCGATACGGTGACCGCCACGGTAGAACTGATGAAATACCGTGAGGACAAACGGATCGCCACGTTTCGCACAACCGTGACCAATCAGGACGGTGTGCTGGTGGTGGAAGGTGAAGCGGTCGTCATCGCTCCGGCGGGGACTTGACTGTTGCGCTGAGTGTTCAATGCTGTAAGACACGTTTTTGGAGGATATACACATGTTACGCAAGCTGTCTTTGTTGTTGGTTCTGGCACTGGTCGGGGTGATGGGGGTGGCCTCTGTCTCGGCACAGGAGGATGAACCGCTGGTGGTGGGGCTGCTGGTTGACCAGTCTGGCCCGCTGACGATTTATGGCTATGAGTTGGAATATGGGTTTAAGCTGGGCCTGTTGTATGCTGCCGGCATCGACCTTGAGGCATACGACAGCATCGATGAGGCGCTGGCCGCGGTCGAGGTGGCGGGGCGTCCGTTGAAGGTGGTGGTGCGTGACAACGCCAGTAACGCCGAGACGGCTGCCAGTCAGGCGCGCGAGCTGATTGAGCAGGAAGGCGCTGAGATTCTGGTGGGCGCGCCCAGCAGCGGTGTGATGACGGGCGTGCAGCAGGTGGCGCTGGACTCGGACGTGTTGGTGTTTGCCACGCCGGCAGCTTCACCAGCCATCACCGGCCCGAACTTCAATGTCAACACCTTCCGCGTGTGCCGCAACACCTTCCAGGACTTCCTCGCCTTTGCTCCCTATGCCACGGCAGAACTGGGCACTAACTTCATCATCTTGGCCATCGATAACGACTTTGGGCGCGCCTCGGCGGGCGCGGCGGGCGTTTTGGCCAGCGCCGGCATCACCTTTGCCGACCCGATTTTCGCCCCGCTCGACACCACCGACTTCACCCCCTATTTGCAGCAGGTGCTCAACAGCGGTGCGGATGCCCTGCTGCCGATTTGGGCCGGTGACAGCTCGGTGACGCTCTTCCAGCAGATTGCCGAACTAGGGGTGCAGGATCGGATGGCGGTGGTGGCAGCTTTCAATTCCAACGACATCGTCAAGGTCAGCGACCCCAGCACCATCGGCAACATCTCGTGGATTGTGTATCACTATTCGTTCCCGCAGAACGACATCAACGATTATCTGGTGGCTGGCTATCGCAAGTTCTATAACGACGTGCCCGACCTGTTCAGCGAGTGCAGCTTTGCCACGGCACAGGCCATCATGGCGGCGGTCGAGGCGGCAGAGGGCGATACCCTGCCCGAGTCGCTCATCCCACAGCTGGAGGGCATGGTGTTTGAAGGCCCGAAAGGCACTTATGCCATCCGCCCGTCTGACCATCAAGCCCTCGTACCGATGTACATCGCGCGCCTAGCCAACCTTGATGATGCCGACCAGAAATTTTATGAGCTGCTGGCGACCGTGCCGGCGGCGCAAATCGTCCCGCCGATTTTGCTCGCGCCAGAAGTGGCGGCAGAGCGCCTCGCGCTGGATGAAGCCTTCAACGCGATGCTGGCCGAGATGAACACCGAAGAATAACCCGCAGCAGTGCGGGTGAGCTTGCAGCGGGGATGAGGCGCATGGGCGTGCTCATCCCCCTGCGGTCTGACCGCGGTGAGTGCCGTTTGACCGTGGAAGAAGACGATAAAAGGTTGATGATGACATGACAGAAATTATTTTGGAGGCAAGGCAGCTCCGCAAGGTGTTTGGCGGGCTGGTGGCGGTCGATGATGTCTCGGTGCGCATCGAGCGCGGCAGCACCCACTCGATTATCGGGCCGAATGGGGCGGGCAAGACCACTTTTTTTAACCTACTCACTGGGCGCTACCGCCCGACCAGCGGGGTGGTGGTGTATCAGGGCCAAGACATCACCAAGCTGGCGGTGCACCGGCGGGCACGGATGGGGTTGGGGCGCTCGTTTCAGATTACCAACCTGTTCCCCAACCTGACGGTGTTTGAGAACGCGCGTCTGGCGGCGCAGGCGCTGGGCAGTGATGGGTTTCGCATCTGGCGGCGGGTGGAGTCGTTTGACCGTTATATCAAGCGGGCGTACGAGGTGCTAGACCTGACCGGCCTGAGCGATGTTGCGCATCAGCCGGCCAATGTGCTGCCGCATGGGGGCAAGCGCAAGCTGGAGCTGGCCATGATTTTGGCCAGTGACCCCGACGTGCTGCTGCTGGATGAGCCGACGGCGGGGATGGCCAGCGAACAAGTACCAGAGCTAATCCAGATTATCGATCGCATCCGCAGCACGGGCCGCAAGACGATTGTGATGGTGGAGCACAACATGAACGTGGTGATGAACATCTCTGACACCATCACGGTGATGCATCAGGGGCGGGTGCTGTCGCAGGGGACGCCGCGCCAGATTGCTGCCGACTCGACCGTGCAAGCGGTGTATCTGGGAGAGCTGTATGACCTGCCGACAGGAGACGGGGCATGAGCGCCATCCTCGAAGTGCGTGATATTCACACCTTTATCGGGCAGTTCCACATCCTTGAAGGGGTGAGCGTGAGCGTGCCGGTAGGGGGGATTACGGTGCTGTTGGGGCGCAACGGCGCGGGCAAGACCACCACGCTGCGCAGCATCATGGGCCTGACGCCGGCGCGTGAGGGACAAATTTTGTTCGAGGGGCGGCCCATCCATGCCAAAAGCCCGCACGCCATCGCGCGGATGGGCATCGGCTATGTGCCAGAGCATCGGGCCATCTTTAAGGGCCTCAGCGTGCGCGAGAACTTGGTGTTGGCCGAGCACCGCAGCGGCGATTTTGCCCGCAAGGCCGATTTTATCTTTGAGCTGTTCCCCGACCTCAAGCGCCTGATTGAGCTGCCCGGCGGCAACCTGAGCGGCGGCCAGCAGCAGATGCTGGCGGTGGCGCGCGCGCTCGTGCCCGACAACCGCCTGCTGTTGATTGACGAGCCGAGCGAAGGGCTTGCGCCGGTCATCATCGAGCAGCTGATTGCGGCGATTCAGCGCCTGTCGGATGCGGTCTCGGTGCTGCTGGTAGAGCAAAACTTTCGTGTGGCCAGCAAGCTGGCACAGCAGTACGTCATCATCGACGACGGGCACAGCCCGGTCAGCGGGGCGATGGGCGATTTGGTGAACGATCACGCGCTGATTCAGCGTTATCTGGGGGTGGCCTAAGCGATGACCAAGGCACAACGTTCTTCTTTGCTGGTGACGGTGCTGATTCTGGCGGGTCTGATTGGTTTTGCGTTTGTGAATGCCAAGAGCCTCGGCGGGTTTGGCATCACGCTGTTGTCGGGGTTATTTCAGGGGATGCTGCTGTTTTTGGTGGCGTCGGGCTTGTCCATCATCTTTGGGTTGATGGATGTACTGAATCTGGCACAGGGCAGCTACTTTATGCTGGGGGCTTATGTGGCCTATGACGCGCAGCACGCCGGCGGCTTGATTGACCTGACGGCAGTTATCCCCGACCCCAACCTGCGGTTTGTGGCGGCGGTGCTGTCGGCGATTGCGGTGGGGGCTGGGCTGGGCTATGCGCTGGAGCGCGGCCTGCTGCGCCCGCTCTACAGCCGCCCGATTTTTCAGCTGGTGCTGACGTTTGGGGTATCGCTGGTGGCGCTGGAGCTGATTAAGTTTTTGTGGTCTACCACCCCCTACAGCTGGACGGATTTGTTTGGTGTGCGCGAGAGCTTTTTCGAGCTGTTCGGTCAGCGCTTTAGCACCTATCGGCTGTTTGTGGTGGCGATGGGGGTGGCGCTGATTGTGGTGATTGGGCTGATTTTGCAGCGCACACGCATCGGCATCATCATCCGCGCGGGGGTAGAAGACCGCGAGATGGTGCAGGCGCTGGGGATTAACGTGCGGGCGGTATTCACATTGGTGTTTACGCTGGGATGTGCGGTGGCGGCCTTTGGCGGGGCGATTGCCGCGCCGTTTCTGGGGGCATCAACCACATTGGGCAACGCCTTTCTGCTTCAGGCGATTGCGGTGGTGGTGCTGGGCGGTATGGGCAGTTATGCCGGCACGGCGGCCAGCAGCGTGGTGGTGGGGATGGCGATTGCGGTGGCGCAAGATGCGGCCATTGGCACGTCGTTCTCGGCTTTGCCCAGCATCACGCCGATGCTGCTGCTGGTATTGGTACTGCTGGTGCGTCCCAGCGGCTTGTTTGGGAATGCGAGGTGATGGGCATGACAACAGTGATGGCGTGGGTGCGCCAAAACGGCGTGATGCTGGCGGTGCTCATCGGGCTGACGGCGTTTCCGTTTGTGGTGGGGGCGGCCACTGGCAGCAGCCCATATGGGGTGGAACGCGGCGACCGCATGATTATGCGCGGCGAGTCGGTGCGCTGGCAGGCGGTGATGATTGAGGTGTATATCCTCGCGATTTTGGCCATGAGCTACAATCTGCTGTTTGGCTTCACAGGGGTGATTTCGTTTGGGCACGCCCTGTTTTTTGGCACAGCGGGCTATGTGGTTGGCCTGATGCTGGAATATACCGCGCTGGATACCGGCACGGCCTTGTTGTTGGGGGCGGTGCTGGGGGTATTGGTGTGCGGGGTGCTGGGCCTGATTATGGGGTTGGTCACGCTGCGCCTAAAAGGGGTGTACTTCACCATCTTTACGCTGGCGGTGGCCGAGATGTTCTTCATCCTGTTTGGGCGCTGGGCGCTGACCCGCGCCGAGGATGGCTTTGCCATCACCGACCTGCCGGCGTGGCTTGACCCGTCGCGCAGCCGCATCAGCGTGTATTATGTGGTGCTGGCGGTGGCAGTGCTGACGTTTTTGTTCATCCGGCGTCTGGTTAATTCTCCAACTGGCGCGGTGTTCAAAGCCATCCGCGAGAACGAAGACCGCGCCCAATCGATTGGCTATAACACGCTCAACTACAAGCTGATGTCCATCACCATCGCCGGTATGCTGGCGGGGGTAGCCGGCATCTTACAGGTCATCCTCAACAAGAAGGTCGGGCCAGAGCTGTTGGGCGTGGCCTACACGGTCGATCCACTGCTGATGACCATCATCGGCGGGATTGGCACGTTTAGCGGCCCGTTGATTGGGGCAGGGGGCTTGCACTTTTTGGATGTGTTCTTGCGCGATGCGCAGCTGACACTGGGGGGCACGGTGATTAATGTCTCCAGCATCTGGTCACTGCTGCTGGGGGTGATTTTCATCCTTGTGGTGATTGTCTTTCCGGTCGGGGTGGTGGGTACATGGCAGCGCTGGCGTCAAAAGCGTCGGGCCTCTGCCGGCAGCCCACAGACCCAACATGCCTCTCACTAAAAAACGGCGGGGCAGGCCGTGATAAGCGCTGTCCCCGCCGATGCGTTTAGAACTCGCGCAGCAGCTGACCAAAACCGTGCAGCTTATCGGTGATGCCGTTTTCGCGCAGGGCCAGCCACCATGTGGCGGCATTGATGGCAATCACCGGCTTGCCCAACCAACGCTCGGCCTCGTCGGCAAGGCGCACCATGCTCAGGTTCGTCCCCACCTGCACCAGCGCATCCACCTCTGGGCTGTTGATGTCCATCAGCGCGCCGCGCAGCTCGGCCTCGGTGACATGGGCGATGCTGACGGCGGTCGGGCAGCGCAGCCCTTTGATGTTCACCACCTCGAAGCCCAGCTCGTTGAAGAACCGCACCACATTGCGGTCTCCAATCGGTTGATAGGGGGTGATGACCCCGATTTTGCGCGCGCCAAACAGCTTGAGGGCGCGTTCGCAGGCCTCTGCACCTGTGGCAACCTGTAGGCCGTTTGCTGCCTCGCGGATGTCCTGCACAAAGCGCCGATTGCCCTCCACCCCTTCCCAGAAGGTCTCAGCGCTCATCCCCATCACCATATACTGCACCTCAGCGGTCATCACCCGCTCGATGGCGTGGTAAATCTCCGCGCGGATTTGGCCCAACAGCGCCTCGAAGGCGTCATCACTGCTCAGGTCTTGGTTGCGGATATGAATGCGGCTGAAGTGCGCAGTCACCCCCGGAACGCGCATGGCATAAAAATCGGGTTCGACAATGGTGTTGGTGCTGGGGGCGAGCACCCCAAACTTGCGCCGCCAGCCCAGTGCATCGGTCATCAGCGCGCCTCCATCGAGTCCAGCACATCAAGGATTTCGGCGGTGTTGCTGGCCGCATCCACCCCGAACTTGGCATAGCTGACCGTGCCGTCTGGCTCGATGATGAAGGTGGAACGGCGCGTGCCGTGGGTGGTGTGTTCCACCCCATTAAACGTCACCTTGTGTGTGCCCCACAGCCCATACCGCTCACTGACGACATGGTCGGCATCGGCAATCAGGATGAACGGCAGGTCATATTTGGCCTTGAAGGCGGCTTGTTCCGCCACGGTGTCGGGGCTGACGCCGACCACCACCACATCCTTTTGACGGAACAGCTGATAGTTATCACGCAGCGCACAGGCCTGCTTGGTGCAGCCGGGCGTGTCGGCCTTGGGATAGAAATACAACACCACCCGCCGACCCCGCAGCGCCGACAGCGTGAGGGGTTCGCCGGTATCATCCAGCTCGGTAAAGTCGGGGGCGGTCTCTCCAACGTTGGGGAAGGGCATCGGTGTGTTCTCCTTGTGTGTGGGCAATGGCTTGACAAACAACATGAGCAAACGATAAAGTTGTTATAACATTATGATGTTATAGATGCAAGTCACCTCTCGTTAAAAACGCTTAGAGATAAAAGAAAGGTGTGATTGCGATGGAAACCTATTCTGTTGGGATGGCGTTGCTGGATTATATGCCGGTGGTGCTGTCTGGTGTGGGCTTGTTGGTCTTGTCGCGCATGGTGGCGCGGATGGATGCACAAGCAGGGCCGATGGCGTATCTGGGGGCGAGCCTTGTGATGATGGGTGGGCTGTGCAAGGCCACATGGAAGCTGGTGATGGCCTTGAGCCAAGGACAGACCAACATCGCCGCGCTGGATAATGCGTTGTTTTTGTTTTTGACCCCCGGTTTCATCTTTTTTACGTTTGCATTGTGGTATGGGCAGCGCAGCACATGGGGGCGGCGGCGCACCCGCATCTGGGGGATGCCGGTGGCGTTGGTGGCGCTTTCGTTGGGTGCGGCGCTGTATACCGGCACACAGCTGCACGACCCGACTCGTGAAGGGCGTCAGGTTTGGTTTTTCATCCTGCTGGGGGTGACCACCCTGATGAACTTTGTGGCGGGCGGGTTGGCCATCTGGCAGGCGCGCAAGCAGGATTTGCTGTGGGTGGGGCTGTTGTTTGGCCTCAATCTGCTGTCGATTATCGTGCTACAAGGGCTGGCGCGTATCGCCAATCAGACGGTGGCGCTGCAATGGGTGGAACAGCTGACCAATACGCTGGCGCAGGGGGCGTTTTTGTGGGCGGCGTGGAAGCTGGCGCAGGTGACGCTGGTGCGCCTACCGGCGCTGCGCGCTGCTGCGCCTCAGCCAGCGGCGGCTTGAGCGGGGGCGCGATATGAGTGACGACGGGTTGAAGGCCAATTATCGCGGGGTGTTTGACGGCCGGCTGGGCTTTGGGCATAAGCCGGCGGTGCTGGTGATTGATTTTATCCGTGCCTATACCACGCCCGGCTCAGCGCTGTATGCGCCGCCGGTCTGCGAGGCGGTGAACCAGACGGTCGAGGTGCTGGATGCGGCGCGCCAGCGCGGCGTGCCGGTGATTTATACACAGGTGCTGTATAGCAAAAACGGTCTTGATGGCGGGCTGTTTGTGCAGAAAGTGCCCGTGCTGCGCGCGATGGTGGCGGGTGAGCCTTTGGCCGAAATCGTGCCAGAGCTGTCTCCCACCCCAGATGACGTGGTGGTGACCAAGCAGTATGCCAGCGCGTTTTTTGGCACGTCATTGGCGGCGACGCTGACGGCGCTAGGCGTTGATACGGTCATCCTGACCGGTTGCAGCACCTCAGGGTGCATCCGCGCCTCTGCCGTTGATGCCATGCAGTATGGGTTTCGGCCAATTGTCCCGCGCGAATGCGTGGGCGATCGGCGGCCCGAACCGCACGAGGCCAACCTGTTCGACATCCACAGCAAATATGGCGATGTCGTCAGCAAGGCCGAGGTGCTGGACTATTTGAAGACGCTGTGATCAGCAAAGGACAAGCGATGAAAGCCCTGAACGGAATACGCCTGATTGACCTGACGCATATGCTGTCTGGCCCATATGCCGGCATGATGCTGGCTGACCTTGGGGCAGATACCATCAAGGTCGAGCCGCCCGGGCGCGGCGAGGGGACGCGTGCGCTGCTGGCCAGCGACCCCAAGAACAGCATTGATGGGATGGGGGCGTATTTTCTCACGCTCAACCGCAACAAAAAATCGGTGACACTGGACTTGAAAAGCGAGCAGGGTCTGGCGCTGTTTTATGAGCTGGTGGCGCAGTCGGATGTGGTGCTAAACAACTTTAGCGCCGGCGTCGTAGAGAAGCTCAAAATCGACTATGCCCATCTGTCGCGGGTCAACCCGCGTATCATCACCTGTTCTATCACCGGCTTTGGCGAGACCGGCCCGGGGGCACAGCGCCCGGCCTTTGATATGGTGGCGCAGGCGATGGGCGGGGGGATGAGCATCACCGGTCAGCCCGGCAACCCCCCAACCCGCGCCGGCATCCCGATTGGCGACCTCGGCGGCGGGGTGATGGCGGTGATTGGCATCTTGTCGGCACTGGTGGCGCGCCAGACCACGGGGCGCGGCCAACATGTCGATATTTCGATGTTGGATGCGCAGGTCAGCCTGCTGAACTATATGGCGACCATGGTTGATTTATCGGGCGAGGTGCCTGATAAGCTGGGTAACGCGCACTTTGTGCATGTGCCATATAACACCTTCCCCACCCGTGACGGTCATATTATCGTGGCGGTGATTACCGACCAGTTCTGGAAAAACTTGATTGAAGTGACCGGCCTGACTGAGCTGGATACGCCGGAAAACGAGCGTCAGCCCGGGCGCTGGAAGAACCAGACCCTGATTAACACCCGCCTGAGCGAGGTGTTCTGCACCGGCACGCAGGCCGAATGGGTGGCGCGCTTGACCGAGGCGCGCGTGCCGTGTGCACCGGTCAACACGTTGGCACAGGCCATGGAGGACGTGCAGATTGTGGCGCGCAATATGATTGTGGCGGTGGAGCACCCCAACGGCCAGCGTGTGCGGATGCCCGGCAACCCGATTAAGCTGTCTGAGACGTATGAGGACAGCTTTAGCCCGCCCCCGCTGCTGGGGCAGCATACCGAGTGTGTGCTGCGTGAGGTCTTGGGCAAGTCTGACGCGGAAATAGGCGCGCTGCGCGCTGCTGGGGTGATTTGAGCATGAACAGCTTCCCCCTCACCATCTGCGATGTCAGCCTGCGCGATGGGCTGCAAAACGAGAAGACTCCTATCTCCACCGAGCAAAAGCTGACACTGCTGGATGATTTGGTTGCTGCCGGCCTGACGACGCTGGAACTGACCAGCTTTGTCAGCCCCAAAGCCGTGCCCCAGATGGCCGATGCCGATGCGCTGACTGCTGCCGCTGCCGAGCGGTATCCGGCCATGCGCGGCATCGGGCTGATTTTTAATGAGAAGGGCTATGAGCGCGCCCGTGCGGCGGGGGCACAGTCTGTGGCGCTGGTGCTAATTGTCAGTGACAGCCTGAGCCGCAGCAACAGCGGCAAAACGGCTGATGAGTGGCTGGAGGCCTACAGCGCGCTGGTGGCCCGCGCCAAAGCCGATGGGGTGTGGGTGCGGGGGTATCTGGCGGGGGCGTGGGTGTGCCCGTTTGAGGGGCAGGTTGCGCCGGCGCGCGCCCTACACTATGCCGAACACCTCATTCGGATGGGGGTTGACCAGCTGTGTGCCACCGACCCGATTGGCCATGCGCATCCGGTTCAGGTTGAGGCGCTGTCTGTCGAGCTGGTGGCGCGCTTTGGCGCATCTCGTGTGGCCGTACACCTGCATGACACGCTGGCCTTTGGCCTTGCCAATGCTGCCGCTGCGATGCGGGCCGGCGTGCGCATCTTTGATGCCAGTTTGGGCGGGCTGGGGGGGTGTCCGTTTGCGCCCGGTGCTGCCGGCAACCTTGCCACCGAAGACCTCGTGCTGATGGCCGAGAAAATCGGGCTTTCGACCGGCGTCGATTTAGACCGCCTGTGGGCCGCTGTTCAGCGCTTTCAGCCGGTGATTGGTCGACAGATTGGCGGACGCTCACGCGCGTGGTATGACACCCAGCGCGCCGCCGCTGCGGCCTCGGTAGAAGCGTGAGCCTGTTCATCCAACAGGTCAACCCTGCCGGCAGCCGCGTGTATATGGGCGTGCTGACCGGCGGGGTGCTGCTGCATGACGCCTTGGCCTCTGCGGCGCGGGAGGTGGGCGCGCGCACCGCCAGCTTTGACCTGTTGGGCGGGCTGACTGAGGCTGATTTGACCGCCTATGACTTCACCACTCAGGTGCGTCTGCCGGCTGTGACGCTGCGCGGCGCGCTCGAAATCTGCGCCGGTCACGGCACAATCAGCCTGATGCCTGACGGGGCGCTGCATGTCCATACTCATCTGATGTTGGGGTGGCGGGCCGATGGAGTGCTGCATACCGCCGGCGGGCACTGTGCGCGGGCGGTGGTGTATGCGGTGGAGTTCACCCTGTGCGTGTATGACGGCGCGCCGATGCGGCGCACCCTGCACCCGCCCACCGGCCTGATGCTGTGGGGCGCGCCGCACGCCGATACCGACTGACCATCCCTGATGAGTTGACAATCGACGGGCCGCACGATACTATTGTCATGACATTATGACAACATGTGCCTTGATTTGTACTGCTGTGAGCTGCTTATGCTTGACCGTACCTCTCCCGTCCCGTTGTATTTTCAGCTAAAACAAGTGCTGCTAGAGAAAATCCGGCGCGGCGAATGGACTCCCGGCACCTTAATCCCCAGCGAGCAAGAGCTTCAGGATGCCTATCAGCTCAGCCGCACCACCGTACGTCAGACCCTCAGCGAGCTGGTCTCTGAGGGGCATTTGATGCGTCAGCGCGGGCGCGGCACATTCATCACTCAGCCCAAAATCGCCTATGACCCCAGCTTGGGGATTCGCACCAATGAGTATCTTGAGACGTATGGGGTGGCGCTGGGTTGGGCGCTGAACGACTGCGGGTTTGTGGATGCGCCGGATGATGCCGCGCAGATGCTGGGCCTGTCTGCCGATACGCGCGTGTATCGGGTGGAGCGCATCCGCATGGCCGGCAGCGAAACGCTGGGCTATCACATCGCCTATACCCCGCCGCAGGTGGCGGCCTATATCGACCATGACCGCCTTGCTTCTGGCGAGTCGCTGGATTATCTGCATAAGCTGCCGGCGCTGTCTGGGGCGCACATCCAGCGTACGCTGGAGGCGGCCCTGCCCGATGACCGTGACCGTAAACTGTTGGGCGCAGACCGCGGGATTGCCATCTTGCAGCTGACCCGTGTGGTGACCTCGGCAGAGGGCGCGCCGCTGGAATATCTGTACTCGCGCTTTCGGGGCGACCGCTTTAAGTACCGCATCTCAATCTAGGCAGCGGCAGATGTAAAGCCCACACGTGTTGGGCCGCTGTATTTTGTGCGCTATAATGTTATGACATTACGACATTAAACCGGAGGTAACCCGATGCAATCCTTGGCACAGCACATTGACCGCAAGCATTATGGTGATTTACAGGATTGGATGCAGCCATATCAATGTTTTATGGGGCGCTGGGAGGGGTTGTGCAAGACGTTTAGCGCGGTGGGGGAGTTCATCGAGTCCTCGGCGGTGCACATGGATGTGTACTGGCTGGATGCGGGGCGAGGGGCGTGGCATCTGCACGAAGACTTTGACAACCTGTATGAAGTTGGCCCGACGGTGTTCCACACTGACATCACGGTGGAGGGGCGCGCGTGTCGCGGGGACAGCCCGTTGGCGCGCATCGAAGGCACGATGCTGACGCCCTATAACTATGTGTTCACCATCTGGAGCGCGGTCAGCCAGACCACGGTTTATAACAACCACTACTTTATCGATGCCAACACCCGCCGCATCCTGACGCACAAAGTGCGAGAGGGGCGCACGCATATCTTTCAGGTGCAGGACTTTACGCGGGTGGGTTAGGCGATGTTTATCCAGTCTGCGCCGGCGGGAGAGGCCCATTTCGTCATCAAGCAAATTGATCATGCGCGCTTGAGCGGGACGCTGGCGCGCGCGTTTGGTGGCGGCGGGTTTGCCCCGCTTGCCCCTGCCGACCCGATGCACTATATGGTGGCTCATCATGACGAGGGCTGGCAGTTTCTTGATGATGCGCCGCCCTTTGACCCTGCCACGGGCTTGCCCTATCACCTGACGCAGACGCCGCTGCCGCTGCTGCTGCGGACGGGCAAAGGTTCGCCGGATTTCAACGAAAAATATCACCCCTACAGCGGGCTGCTGGCTTCAATGCACATCACCGGCCTGTATAACGGGCGCTACGGGATGTCCAACTTTGTGTTTATCGAGAACATCCCGCCGCAGTATGCTGATGCGGCGCGCGCGCTGCTGGAGCACGAGGCCAACCGGCAGGCGTTTTTGCGCTCGGTGTGTGCCAACCGGCCCGACTGTGCGCATGAGTCAGACGAAGGGCATGTGATGTGCAACTATAAACGGCTTCAGTTTTTTGACACCTTGGCTATTTATTTTCATCTGCGTCACCCTGCCCAGCAGATTGAGCAGGTTTTTACCTATGTGCCGCGCACCCTGACCGAAGATGTAAACATCACGATTAAGCCGCTGGGTGACCAGCGCTTCGGGATGTCGCCGTGGCCGTTTGCCGGCGGCCCGACGCTGGAAGTGAGCTGTGTCGGGCGTTATCTGCATCCGGCGGCAGACGAGGCCGCGATGCGCACCGCGTGGGAGGCCGCCCCGATCGTATACCAGACCTATCGCTTGGAGGCGTTGTGAGCACGGTGGGGTTTGCGGCGGGCATTGGGCAGTGGGCCGGCAGCGCCGATGTGTTTGATGGCGGTGGGCGGTTTGTGGGCGGCGGCGCAGATACGCGCCACGTGCAGGCGCTGGGCGATGGGTGTGTGCGGATTGATGTGTCGTTTGTCGGGCCGTTTCGCCACGCCGGCCACTACCTGATTCGGGATTATGGGGCGCATCGGGTGTATGACGGGCCGGCCAACGTGGGGTATGCCGAGTGCTTGTCGGATGGGCTGGTGGATGCCCATGCCTATTGGCCGGCGTTGGGGCTGTCGCAGCGCTTTTTCTTGATGGTGCTGCCAGACGGCCAGACTCAGCTCTCGCTGGCGTTGATGAGCCGAGGGGAGCAGCTGATGTATGCGGTGGTCGGGCAAAACCACCGCGTGGGGGATCAGTCGATGCCACCGACGTTTGTCAGCGGCACGGCCTATGACCTGTCGGCTGACCCGACGTGTGGGCGCGGCGCGGTGCTGCTGCATCGGGTGGGGTGCTGGCGTGGGGCGCTGACCGTGCTGGATGGCACACGTCAGCCATTGGGCGAGGTGCAGGTGACCGAGACGGTCTCGCGCATTTCTCAGGGCTGGCGCGCCCTACGCGAGGGCGGGCATTTTGTTCCACACAGCCAAACCGAGCTGGTGTGTGACGGGTGGCAGGCATGGACGCCCTATGCCGAGCAGACCGCAGAGGTGGTCGGTAGTGCCAGCTTGTATGGTGGCCGGGCGCTCAGCGGGCAGTTTTATCACCGCGAGGCACAGGCGCGCGTGTGGCGGCGCGAGGTGGTGACACATGATGGCGCGCGCAAGGCGGTTTTGAATGTGTGGTCTGTGGGGGGGCAGCGCGTGGGGGTGGAGTTTGGCGTGATGGAGTTTGACGGGCGATGACCGACCGCTTTATCGGGACGTGGCAGGTGATGGAATACGTCCATGACTCCGCAGGGCGCTATCTGGGGGCTGTTCGTCAGACGCGCCACCTGCACGAACAATCGGACGGTTTGGTGAAGGTGGTGCAGGTCTGCACGCCTGAACCGTCGCTTGAGGGCCATTGGATGGCGCGCTTTGCCGGCGAGTGGGAGTTTGTGCTGCGTCGGGATGGGGCGGTACGTCACTATCTTGGCCCAGATGTGGTGGGGTTTGCCCGCCAGTGGCAAGACGGCTGTTTGACCGGACGCGGCATCTGGCCGCGCTTTGGGTGCAATTTTACCTCGTTTTCGGCGGCTTTGTCCCCACAGCGCCAGCTGACCGGCGGCACGTTTACCCGTGCGGGCGAGGTGGTGGCCGTCATCACCGGTGTCGGGCAGCTGGACGACGGGCGTGGGGCGTTTCCGGTGCTGGCTGGCATGGACCAGTCGGTGTTGGGGGTTGTGGCCCAACCAGACCATCCGGCAGTCCTGACCCGACACTATGGCCGGCGCGTTGACTCGGTGGGCGTGGCGGGCGTGACCCCGTTTGATGAAATGACCATCCCCGACGAGGCCAGCGGCCAGACTCTGCGGGTGCTGCGGCGCTATCTGCCAGAGGGCGAACAGGTCTCTTTTGACCTGATACAAGAAAACCCTGTTTTATGATGAGGAGTGTTGTTGAGATGTCTACTGCAACCGTAAAGAGCTTGTTTGAGCTGTTGGGCGAGCGCCCCGACGTGGACAATTCGGCGGTATTTGTGCAGCTGTGGGAGATATTGGGAGAGCTGCGCGCCAAGCTGGACGCCCGCTTTGTGCTGCACGCCGATGCCAGCACCGCCGACCTTCAGCCGTATCAGTCGCAGAGCGGCGAGGCCAAGGGCCTGCTCTCGGCCTTTAGTGGGCCAGAAGTGGACTGGTTGGTGCACAGCTATATCGGCAATCCCAAGGCCAGCTTTACCAACATGCACCTGACCTGTTGGCTTGGGCCGCAGACCGATGTGCCGCATCTGGGGATTGCCTTGGGCACGATGCCGGATGTGTTTTTCTATATCGACTATGTGCCGCGTGCCGACCTTGTGACCGACCTTGAGTATCTGGACACCTATTACGAACCGGCCAATGTGCGCTATCTCGAGTTTCAGAAAGACGCGCGTTTTTCGCCCTTTGTCAGCAAGGCGCTGTATATGCGCCAATCGCAGAGCAGCACCAGCTTGTGCGGGCTGTGCAAGCCGACGCCAGACGCCATTGAGCTGCTGCGCGAGGCGCTGCACGAGCATGTCGATCGCTGGTTGGGCTGGTTGGATCAGCCGCCGGCAGTGCCAGCCAGTCAGCAGGCGGCATTGGCCGCGCGGGATGAGCATGTGCGGCGCGCGATTGCCGAGCGTGACCCCGCTAACCCGATTGGCGAGATGCTGTTCGGTCAGGCGCTGGCGGGCCGGTTGGTGCGGGCGCTGTGGGGCGGTGACCGTGTGACCCCGCGCCCACAGGGAAAGGGATAAAGGCTGCCATGTCCAATGCCAATGTGCGCGCGCTGTTTCGGGCTGCGGTCGTCCCCGATGCGCCCTCGCCTTATGATCGGGTGCTGCTGCGGGCGTACTATCCGGCGCGGTTCACCGGCACGAATGCCGAGCGGGTGATGGGAGTGGTGGCGGCAGATGACCGGTTCGGGCCGCTGCCGGTGATTTTGTTCTTTAATGGCGCAAACTGCCCGCCGGATGGCTATGGGTGGCTGATGAGCACGCTGGCGGCGCGCGGCTACGTGGCCGTGACGTTCGCCTATGTGGCCGAGGATTTGCCGGGCTTTCCGGCGCTGTCGGCAGGGGTGGACATGGCGCGGGTTATGCCTGCCCGTTATGGCAGCGGGCCAACCAGCCGCCTGATTTTGCCGCTGCTGGAGGCGCTGGACGCGCTGAATCAAGAGACCGCTGGCGCGTTTCGTGGGGCTATCGACTTATCGCGGGTGGTATTGGGCGGCCACAGCGCTGGCGGGACAATGGCCTTGCAAAATGCGCGCACGGATTGGTTTCCGAGCGTGGTGGGGGCATTTGCCTATGCGGGCCACACTGTGCCGGCATCGATGCTGGGGTATCCGGCTGGTACGGTACTGCCGGCGGGGCAGGGGCTGCCCATCCTGTTGTTGGAGGCCGAGCATGACGGCGTGATTGCGGCCAGTGCTGGGCGCTATACCGGCGAGGGGGATGCTGCGCCGGTTGAGCACACCTTTTGGCAGGGCGGGAGTGCTGCCGGCTCTGTGATGGTGACGCTGCGCGGGGCTAATCACTTCTCGGTGATGTACCCGCCTGACCCGACGGTTGGGCGGGGGTTTTTGGAGGCCAATTCGGGCGCGCCAGATGCCGCGCTGCGCGAGGCTCTGGCCGATTGGATTGGCACATACTGCGACTCAGTTACCCGTGCAGACAGTGCCGGGGCACGCCAATATCAGCAGTGGGCGCGGCACGGACACCCGTCCGCTGCTCACGTTTATAGCAAGGATGGATGACGATGTTGAAGAACTTTTGGTATGCCATTGCGTTCTCGGACGAGGTGACCGATAAACCCCGCCGTATCACGGCCTTGGGGCAGGAATTGGTGGTCTATCGCGACAGCAAGCAGCGCGCGGTGGTGATGAGCGACCTGTGCGTGCATCGCGGCGGGGCGCTCTCGGATGGGTGGACGAAGGGCGACTGCGTGGTTTGCCCGTATCACGGCTGGGAATATCAGCCGGATGGGGCGTGTGTCAAAATCCCGTCCTTCCCCGATCAATCGCGCCCGATACCGCGCAAGGCCCGCGTAGACAGTTATCCGGTGCAGGAACAGTACGGCTATGTCTGGGCGTTTCTGGGCGATTTGCCAGAGGCCGAGCGCCCACCCATTCCGCCTCTGCCAGAATGGGGCGACCCAAAGTTCCGCGTGATTCATGGCAATTATGCGTGGGATGTGGACTATACACGCGCCGTCGAAAACGGCATGGACATCGCTCACACCCCGTTTGTTCACTCTGGCAGCTTTGGCAACAAAGACCAGCCCGAGGTGGAATTTTATGAGGTGGAACAAGAGGTGTTGGGCGGCCTTGCTACCGTTACCCTCAACCCGCCGCCGGCCAAGGGGCTGTGGCGTTATCTGTATCGCAAGGAGCGCCCGGGCGTCAAGACCACCGGCGGGTTTTATATGCCCAACGTCACGCGCCTGCATGTGCGCCTGCCGATTGGCGACATGGTGATTTTCACGGCGCATCTGCCGGTGGAAGACGGTAAGACCATCAGCAAATGGACGATGTTCCGCGAGTTTTTTAAGCAGCCGCTGTTTGACGGCGATTCGGTCAAGCGCGTCATCAAGATTTTCAATGAAGACCTGCCGACCGTGATGGCTCAGCGCCCCGAGCTGCTGCCCTATGACCTTGCCGCAGAGCTGCACGTGCCGTCCGATCAAGTGCAGATTGCTTATCGCCGGCTGCGCAATGAGTATATCGACCGTGGGTATGGCATTGATACGCACAAAATCGAGACCGAATTTGCCAACAAGAAGGCGGTGGTCATCCCGTCGCCGGCGCGGCGTGAGATACCCGAGCTGGCGCAGGCATGGGTGATGAAAGAAGTGCCAACCCGTGCCGCAGGCGATAAGCCGACCCATGGAGCGTCTTAACGATGTCGCTGCCGCATCAGCTCTCACACGATACGTTGACCATCATCCGTGACCGCTTTGGCATGACCGAAATCGGCGCGCCCTATCGCACCCTGAGCAGCCCGTTTGGGCCGGTGGGGAGCGTACGGGTCTTTGCCGGCGCGGCGGTGGCCAAGATGGTGTATATCGGCTTGACGGTGGCGCAGTTTGGCCTCGACAGCCATATGATTTTTGCCTTCACCCCGCCAGACAGCCCTGTGCCGCACTTTACGCTGGACAGCGTGTTGAATGCGCCCGATTTCGCCTTTCACCTCGACTTAATCCCACGGCTGGATATGGGGGCGCATCTGGCCTATATGGACACGTGCTTTACCCCGCTCACCGAGACCTTTGACGCCGCTGCGCAGATTGAAGGACTCAAGCCAGCTCGGCTTGGCCCGCGCCAATACGCCATCATGTCGCCGTGGATGCTGGCCTATCGAGCCAACGAAACCGCGTTTGAGGCCATTCGTGGGCCGGTTGATGCCTATCTGGCGCATTGGGCCGGCCTTGTCGAGGCTGGTCTGCCGGCACAGGCCTATGAAGGGTGGTCTGCCGAACAGCTGGCCGACCGTGACCGGCGCAATCGCAGCATCATCTTTAATCCGGCGGTCGATAAAGTATGGGCACAGGTGGATCGCCTGCTTGGGCCGCAAACCAGCGCAGACCTGCGCGACATCCTGATCAGCCAGAGCGTGGAGGCCCTATGACCGCACATTCCGCACCCACTGTCAGCCAGTGGCAGCAGCGCATTGAGGGCGAGTGGCATGGCCGCCCCTCGGTGTTTGACGCCGCTGGCGCGCATCAGGGCTACAGCAAGGTCTATCGTGCCAGCACCCATCAGGACGGGCGCACGCTGTATACCATGAATACCCGATTCGAGGTGGCGGGCGCGCTTCAAGCCCGTCTGGAATATGGCGATTTTGCCTTTGACGTGCGTGACAGTGACCAGAACCGCGTTTATCTCGGGCCAGATTTTTATGGCGCGGGTCAGCCGTATGGCGCGCTGGTGGATGCGCATTACTATTCGCCCGGCTGGATGGCCGACCTGCGCACGATGGTGCACATCCTGCCGGATGGGCAGACACAGTGCTATTCGTCACTGTTGTACCAAGGGCCGACGGTGCTGTGCGTGTTCAACGGCCTATACCGTGTGGCCTTTGATTATCACACCAACCCACAGACGCGCGCGTCTATCGACGATTTTGTGCAGTCTGAGGTCAGCCATGGGCCGCGCCCGCACATCCTGCCGACCAAGCAGGCCGGACGTTGGGAGGGCGAGATGCAGGTCTATGACGATGCCCAACAGTGGGTGGGGGTGAACCATGTGCGAATCACCTATCGTCCGCTGAATTTGCTGCGCGCTGAACAGACCATCGAGATAGAAGGGGTCATCAACCGCCGCCTAACCTTTACCCGTCACCGCACCGGCAGCCTGCACGCCTATGAAGGGCCGGATGTGTATGGCAACGGGTTGGGGTATGGGCGGGCGCTGTATACCACGCAGCACCTGACCGGCGAGGCGGTCAAGCTGAAAGGGCGCGAGTTTTTGATTGACGATGCCTACAGCCAAAGCGTGGTGTGGCAGTTTTATGCCGGCGACCGGCAGACGCACATGACTTATGGCGTGCTGAAATGGACGGCGAGCTAGCCATGGCAGAGCATGTCACCCTGATTGAGGTCGGGCTGCGCGACGGGTTGCAGTCGGAAGTGCCGGTGGACACCGCGGTCAAGCTCAAGTGGGCCGATGCGCTGATTCGGGCGGGCCTCACGCATCTGCAAATCGCTGCATTTGTCAATCCGGCACGTGTGCCGGCCATGGCCGATGCCGAGGCGATGTGCGAGGGGCTGTTTGGGCGCGCGCGCGTGCAGCTGAGCGGCTTGGCGCTGAACATGCGCGGGCTGGAGCGCGCGCTGGCAGCAGGCCTGCGGCAGGTGGATGTGGGGTTGTCGGCGTCGGCGGCCCACAGCCTGCGCAATACCAACCGCACCGTGGACGCGGCTCTGGACGAGCTGCGGAGCATGATAGAGATGGCGCGGCTGTTTGGCCTGAAGGTGCGGGCGGCGGTGCAGTGCGCGTTTGGCTGCCCGCCAGAGCAGGATGTGACCCAGACCGAGGTGGTGCGTTTGGCGGCGGCGCTGGTTGACGCCGGCGCGGACGAGCTGGCACTGGCGGACTCGTCGGGGCAAGGCACGCCGGATGCCCTGCGCGCTGTACTAGAGGCGGTGCTGCCGCGTATCGGGCAGACGCCGCTGGTTCTTCATCTGCATGACACGCACGGGCACGGCTATGACAACCTGAAGGCCGGTCTAGCGCTGGGGGTGCGTCGCTTTGATACCGCGTTTGGTGGGTTGGGGGGGTGTCCGTTCATCGCAGGGGCGGCGGGCAACATCGCCACCGAGCGCACGGCGCGCCTGCTGGAGTCTTGGGGATATGCCTGTGGCGTGGATGCGGAGGCGGTAGCCGAGGTGGGCCGGCAGGCGAGCGCCCTGCTGGGAAAGGCCGTGACATCATGACTGGTCAGACCGTGGCCGAGAAAATCATCACAGCCCATGCCGGCGGTCAGCCGGCGCGCGCCGGCGATGTCGTCATCGTGCGGGTGGACGGGGTGATGGCCACCGACGCGACCGCCCCGCTGGCCCTGAAGGCGTTTGCCGAGATGGGCGGTCAAGCCCCGTGGGATGCGCGGCGCGCCGTCTTTGTGCTTGACCATGCCACCCCTGCGCCCAATGAGCGCGTTGCGTCGCTGCACCGGCAGATTCGCGAGTTTGCCTTGAGGCATGGCTGCCCGTTTTATGATGTCGGCGCGGGCATTTGTCATCAGCTGATGGTGGAGAACGGCCATGTGCGGCCCGGGGAGCTGTTTTTGGGAGCAGACAGCCATACACCGACCTATGGCGCGCTGAATGCCCTGTCGATGGGTGTGGGGTCTACCGACCTTGCCGCCACCCTGCTGACCGGCAAAACGTGGCTGAAAGTGCCGCATACGCTCAAGGTGGTGCTGCGCGGTCAACTGAACCCGGGCGTCAGCGCCAAGGATGTGATTTTGGCGCTGTGCGGGCAGATTGGCAGTGATGGCGCGCGCTATATGAGCGTGGAGTTTACGGGCGAGGCGGTATATGGCCTCAGCCTTGCCAGTCGGATGGTGTTGGCCAACATGGTGGCCGAGATGGGCGGCAAATGCGCCAGCGTTGACCCGACCGGCCTGAGCCTACCCTACGATTGGACGCCAACCCTGCCCGATGACGATGCGGTGTATGCCCGCGTGGTCGAGCTGGACTGTCAGCAGCTTGTGCCGATGGTGGCTGTGCCCCACGCGCCAGACAGCGTCCGTCCGGTGCGCGAGGTGGCCGGCACGCCGATTCAACAGGCGTTTATCGGTTCGTGCACCAACGCGCGCCTAGAGGATTTGCACGCTGCCGCGCAGGTGCTGCGTGGGCGCAAGGTGGCGACCGGTGTGCGCCTGCTGATTGCGCCGGCCTCCAACGCGGTGTTTGCTGCCGCTTTGCGAGATGGCACGCTGGATGTGCTGGTGGAGGCCGGCGCTGTGTTTATTACCAGTGGGTGCGGGCCGTGCGTCGGCACACATCAGGGCGTGCCGGGGGACGGGGAGACGGTCATCAGCAGCACCAATCGCAACTTCCGCGGGCGGATGGGCAACCCCAAGGCCGAAGTCTATCTGAGTTCGCCGGCGGTGGTGGCGGCGTCTGCGGTGGCCGGCGTGATTGCCGACCCGTTGGAGGTGATGGCATGACTGAGATCATCGGTGTGGTGCATGTGTATGGGGATGACGTCGATACCGACCGCATCATCGCCGGCAAATATACTAAGACATTGGACTTTGGGCAGCTGGCCGCCCACGTGTTGGAAGACCTTGACCCCAATTTTAGGCAGGTGGTGCAGGTGGGCGATGTGCTGGTGGCCGGCGAAAACTTTGGCTGTGGCTCATCGCGAGAGCAAGCGCCGGTGGCTCTCAAGGCCGCGGGTATCAGCGTGGTGATTGCGCGGTCCTTCGCGCGGATTTTTTATCGCAACGCCATCAATATCGGCCTGTCGGCCATCGAAGCGCCGGCGCACCGTTTTGAGGCTGGGCAGCGTGCCCGCGTGGATATGACCGCTGGCGTGGTTGAGAATTTGACCACGGGTGAGCGCTATCCCGCCACCCAGATGCCGGCGGTGATGCTGGACATCCTGCGCGCAGGGGGGTTGGTGGCTTATCTGCGTGAGCGGGGGGACTTTGTATGAGCGGGGTAAGCAGCAGCTTGCACGGCCTGCGCGTGCTGGAGTTTTCGCACGCCATCCTCGGCCCAGCGTGTGGCTTGGTTTTGGCTGACCTCGGCGCAGATGTGGTGAAGATTGAGCCGCCAGACGGCGACCCGACCCGTCGTCTGAAGGGCTTTGGCAGTGGTTATTTCACCATGTACAACCGCAACAAGCGCAGCCTCGCCATCGACATCAAAGCGCCGCAGGGGCTGGCGGCAGTGTTGGCGCTGGTGAAGACGGCAGATGTGGTGATCGAAAATTTTGCGCCCGGCACGATGGACAGGCTTGGCCTTGGATATGCCGCGCTGTCGGCGCTGAACCCGCGCCTGATTTACACCTCGCTGAAGGGGTTTATGGAAGGGCCATATCAGCATCGCACGGCGCTAGACGAGGTGGTGCAGATGATGTCGGGCCTTGCCTATATGACCGGCCCGCCCGGGCAGCCCTTGCGCGCCGGCGCGTCGATTGTGGACATCATGGGGGGCACGTTTGCCGCTATGGGGGTGTTGGTGGCCCTGCGCCAGCGTGACCAGACCGGACGCGGATGCTGCGTGCAGAATGGGTTGTTTGAGACGGCGGCGTACATCATGGGGCAGCATCTGGCTTACAGCGCCATCAGCCGGCAGCCCATCCCGCCGATGCCGGCACGGGTGAGCGCATGGGCCATCTATCATGTGTTTGATTGCGCGGATGGGCAGGTGTTCATCGGGGTGACGTCGGATAAGCATTGGCAGCGTTTTTGCGAGGCGTTTGAGCGCCCCGACCTCAGTGCTGACCCGCAGCTGGCTACCAACAATCAGCGTATCGAACAACGTGAACGCCTTCATACGACCCTGCGTCAGATGCTGGCCGGTCAGACGTGCGCTGAGGTGCTGGCGCGCTGTGAGCGGGCCGACATCCCGTTTGCGCCGATTGCGCACCCCGAAGACTTGTTTGATGACCCTCACCTGAACGCCGGCATCGGGATGCTGGAGACCCTCCTCCCTGATGGCTCGGCCACGCGGCTGCCGCCCCTGCCGATGACGTGGGATGGCCGCGGGTTAGGCCTGCGCCATCAGCCGCCGACGGTTGGGGAGCACACGTTGGCAGTGCTGACAGAGGCGGGGCTGTCGCGCCAATCGGTGGCAGAGCTGGCGGCGCGCGGCGTGATTGGCGGCGCGGCAGAGATTGATTTCGATTCACCCGAAAGGCTGAGCAATGACTGAACCGTTGTATGACGTGTTGATTAAGAACGTGCGCGTGGTGCGCCCTGACCAAACCGGCGACCCAATCGCGGCAGATATTGCGGTGCGCGGCGGCAAAATCGCGCAGATTGGGCCGGATGTGCCGGCAGAGCAGGCCGCTCATGTTTATGACGGCAGGGGGCAGTTGGCCTTTCCGGGCCTTGTGGATGCGCATATGCACGCCGGCATCTATACCCCGCTGGAGCAGGATGCGCCGACCGAGAGCCGTGCAGCGGCCATGGGCGGCGTGACCTCGATGCTGACCTATTTTCGCACCGGTCAGTATTATCTGAACAAAGGCGGGGCTTATCGCGACTTTTACCCCGAGGTGTTGGACATCTCACGCGGGCGTTACCATGTGGATTATGGCTATCACCTTGCGCCGATTTCGCGCGCGCACATCAGCGAGATGGAGATGCTGGCCACACAGATGGGTGTGCCGTCTTTCAAGATATTCATGTTTTATGGGGGATACGGCCTGCACGGCAAGTCAAATGCCCAGCAGCATTTTTTGATGATTGACGAAGACGAGCGCTATGATTTTGCTCATTTTGAGTTCATCATGCGCGAGGCGGCGCGCATCACGCGGGCGCATCCGGCGCTTGCGCCCTATGTGTCGGTCAGCCTGCACTGCGAAATCGCGGACATCCTTAACGCCTATACCGACCTTGTGCAGCGCGATGGCACGCTGAGCGGATTGCGCGCCTACAGCGCTGCCCGCCCGCCCCACAGCGAAGGGCTTGCGGTGTGGATTGCCTCGTATCTGGCCTATGAGACCGAATGTCCCAACATCAATCTGCTGCACCTGAGCAGCAGAAAGGCCATGCAAGCAGCCCTGATGATGTCGCAGATTTTCCCGCACATCCAGTTCCGGCGTGAAGTCACGGTCGGGCATCTGCTGCTGGATGTGGACAGCGCCAATGTATATGCCAAGGTCAATCCGCCGATTCGCCCGCGCGAAGATGTTGAGTTCTTGTGGCAGGCGGTGCTGGATGGGCATGTGGATTGGATTGTGAGCGACCATGCCTGCTGTCAGCACGAGCTGAAGGTGAACGTGCAGCAGCAGGACAACATCTGGTTGGCCAAGTCGGGGTTTGGCGGCACAGAGTGGCTGCTGTCTGGGGTATACAGCGAGGGGAGTAAGCGCGGCTTGTCGCTGGGGCGGATGGCCGCGCTGTTATGCCGCAATCCGGCTGAGCGGTATGGCCTGCTGAACAAGGGTGACCTTGCCCCCGGCTTTGATGCCGATGTGGTGCTGTTCGACCCGACTGAGACGTTTGTGGTGCGCGCGGCAGACAGCGAGTCGGCGCAGGGCTATACCC
>DAOUCZ010000204.1:0-13692 GCA_034431675.1 Anaerolineae bacterium
TTCTTCTCGCTCTTCTCACTCATCTCGCTTCTCCTTTGCTCTTGAGATTACCTGATCTCTACTCGTTTGCAAAGAAGGTTTAGCGTACAGTAAAACCATCAAAATCCTCTGCACTCCAGTCATATGCCCCAGCACGATAAATACTGTGAACCGACCTAACAGCCACAAATGCTCCACAATTGACCCCAAATGGGCCGTAAGAATCTTGAACTCTGCCGCCACCACTTGTCGTCGAACATACAGGATATGGGTTGCCCCCAATGATGATGGTGGACACTTCGACCTGAGAAATTCGAGCGCAAATTTGATGAAGCCGACTCACAAAATTATTGAACACCGCTTGAGCATATGCAGTAACCCAATTTATAAATTTATAAAATATCCTAGGCTTGCATCACCATATCCTCTAGAAGCAGTTACTGTACGCCCCGATACCTCCATACCCGACGTATAACACCCGGTCTAGGATTAACCCATGTTTCTCCATCTCTCAAAACGGGTTTGGGACGGGGCTGTGTGGTCTGTGCATTGGTTGTTATCGAAATAGAGAGGAGCAAGACAGTCAAAGCCATGCGAAAAATTACTGCGTTCATGTATGGTTCTCCTTAAACCAACATCTCTTCAACAAGAAGAATACCCCCATCAAAAAGCACAACGGCTTAGTCATTCCAATTTTGTAATCCTATACAGCTCACGACGCTTTTTCATCATAACGAGACGCAAGCCCCTTTACGCGCTCATCGACGCCACAACCTGAAGTCTGACCGGTTTTTGGCTAGAATAGGGATGTTTGTAACCACATTTAGTTACCGAGCGGAGCAGTCATCCATCATGCGTATCGCCGTCTTCAGCAGCAAACCCTACGACCGTGCCTTTCTAGAGGCCGCCAATGCCGCCCATGGCCATGGTCACACCTTCACCTATTTTGAGCCGCGCCTCTCTCGGGAGACCGCCGCGCTGGCCGCGCGTCATGATGCGGTGTGCGCCTTTGTCAACGATCAGCTGAGCGCCGAAGTGCTGTCGATGCTGCATACACAAGGGGTCAAGCTGGTGGCGCTGCGCTGCGCCGGCTTCAACAATGTAGACCTTGTCACTGCCGAAGCGCTCAATATCAAAGTGGTGCGCGTGCCGGCCTATTCGCCTTATGCCGTGGCAGAGCACACCACCGCCATGATCCTGTCGCTGAACCGCAAGATTTATCGGGCACACAACCGCGTGCGCGAGATGAACTTCTCGCTGGATGGCCTGCTGGGCTACGACATCCATGGGCGCACCGTGGGGGTGATTGGTACGGGGCAAATCGGGCAGGTGCTGGTCAAAATCATGCTGGGCTTCGGCTGTCGCATCCTTGCCCACGATCCCTATCCCTCGGAGGCGGTCAAAGCGCTGGGCGTCGATTATGTCGATTTGCCCACCCTCTACCGCGAAAGCGACATCATCAGCCTGCACTGCCCGCTAACGCCGCAAACCCGTCACATGATTGACGAAGCAGCGATTGACCAGATGAAGCGCGGCGTGATGCTGATTAACACCAGCCGCGGCGCACTGCTGGACACGCCGGCAGTGGTAGAAGGCCTCAAGCGCGAGCAGATTGGCTATCTGGGCATGGACGTGTATGAAGAAGAAGTGGATATCTTCTTTGAAGACCTGTCTGGCCATGTGCTGCAAGACGACATCCTCGCCCGCCTGCTCACCTTCCCCAATGTGTTGATGACCAGCCATCAAGCCTTCTTCACGCGCGACGCCCTGCAAAACATTGCAGAAACCACCCTGATGAACATCAGCCTGTTTGCGCGGGACGGCAGCACCCCCAACGAGGTCACCACCGAAAAACACCGGCGCTAAGCGTTTAGCCCTCCAGTGACAATGCCGGCACAGGCGGGAACTCGTCCCATACCCACACAGGTATCGCAGCGGGTTCGACCGTCTCGCCGGCATTGAAGGCGTTGTTGGCGCGCAGCTCAGCGGGGTCACAGGTGGGAGGCTCACACCCCAGCGCCATGTCTGGCCCGCCGTTGACAATCACGTTTCCAGCAATCACCAGCGCATCATCCACGCGCACCACTGACGGTAGATTTAAACCTTCTGGAGCAGCTGCCGGCTCACTGATGAATAAGTGCTGCCATTGGCTGGGCGACTGCGGCGGGTTGATAATGACGTTGTTCACCAGCGCGACGCGCCGCGCCGGAATGCGCTCCTCTGCACCAACCGTCACAGGCCCCCATCCGCCCAGCGCATGATGCGCCGCACACGCCTGCGCGTCGCCATCGCATGAGCGCAAGCCGTGGGCCACCTCGAGCACGTGGCTGCGCGCCCCAACCTGATAGGCCCGATTGCCGGCCACCGTGACGTTATATGACCCATGCACCCCAAACGCCGCCCCCTGCGTGCGCCGCACCTCGTTATCCGACACCAGCACACCGTAGGCCTCATAGTGAATCCACGGGGCAACCATAAACTCAAACCCCGTGCCCTGCCCGACCACAAAGCCGCCCGTCCCACAGTCCTCGATGCGGTTGCGCTCGATGCGCCAATAAGCGCTGCCGCCCTTCACATAACCGCACCAGTCGCCGGCATCATGCAGCACACTGTCGATGATGTGGCCATACTGCACCGCCACCATGTCCACCGCATTATCCCACGCCCCGCCGATGTCGCTGCGCTCGATGAACACATATTGGCTCTGGTTGACCTTCAGTGTCTCCTGCGTCTGATAGGTCTCGGGGTCAGCGCCGCGCAGCACCACTCCACGCAGCAGCAAAAACCGACACTGCTCGCAGTGAAAGGGGTCGAATGAGCTGGCAAACGTCACATCCATCACATACAGATGATGAACATCGAACACATTGGCTGCCGGCAGTGTCACGCTGTCCGCGCCGTCCTCGCTGGTCAGGACAATCGGCGCTTGATACGTGCCATAGCGCGACTCCCAATAATTGGGCGTCATGTCTGGCGTAAAGACGCCTGCACGCAGCACAATCCGAATGCCCTCGGTCAGCGGCACGCCCTGTGGGATGGACTGCCACGCGCGGGTGAGCGTGCGCCACGGGGCATCACTGCTGCCATCGGCCTCATCGCTTCCATTGACAGCATCGACATAGACATCGCGCAGCATTGGGCTGCCGATGTCGAACGGCTGGCCATCAAAGCGAAAAACGGCCTGTGCCGCTTGCGCGGTCAGTGCCGTTTTCCCGATGGCGCAGGTCATGAGGCAGAACAGCATCACGAGCGCGCGCCGAAGCATGGGTGTTTTCTCGCTAATCTAACGCTGGTCGAGCAAGAACTCGCGCACCGCAGGTTGGATGGCATACACCTCACGGCGGTGGATAGTGTGCAGCAGCAGGCTGGAGGCCAGCAGCTGAGATTTGATCATCTCGAACTCGGCAATCAGGCCGGTTTCGCTGTGGGCCTCCCACAGTTCATACAGCGTACTATCGGTCAGCTCACGGTCAGAGCGAGCCACAGCCACAGCCAGCCACTTCACGTTGTCTGCCAGCTTGTGCATAATCCGCTCGAGGACTTCCCTCACCTGAACAGCTGCGGCCTGATCTGTGATGGTGTTGATTGTCGAACTCAGCATGGCGTTGGGTTCAGCCTGAACCAGCTCGCTGTAAGTCACCAACAGCTTGGCCACCAGCGGATTGCCCGCCGAAGCCTTTACGATGACATCGCTCTTGCGATCCGAATGGCCATTCAGCGCATCCAGATATGCCACAAAGTCGCGCATCCGATCCTGCTTGACCGGCCCGATTTGCAGGGTGCGCAGTTCGGTGGTGGGGGCTTGACGAGCAATCACAATGGCGCGGCCCTGCGGTTCGTTACCCTTCAGCAGGCGACTGAGCAAGGCAATCAGCGCCTCGAACTGCGCTTGGTCGTCCACTTGGTCAAACACAATCAACACGGCGTCGCTGCGATACTTTTTGGCAAATGCTTCAATCAGCCCATCATCGGTCATCGCGATCACATCCACCCACTTAAAGCGGGTTGCGAGGTGACGCAGCGTCTTAGAAATCCAGTTCGGGTCGTTGACCTGCACCTGCGGGTCAAGCGTCACCCAGTCAAATTCGCGGATCATGCTGTAACGCGGGCTGCGCGATTCCTGCGCAGTGCTCCACACCAGTGCCGTCTTGCCGATACCGGTATCACCGGTCAGCACCACCACCGGATGGGCTTCGATCTCGGTGAGCAGGCGAACCGTGTCGAGGTCGCGGCCAAACATGTGGGTAGGCGGCGGGGCAGACAGCCGGTCAAGCACGCGCATGTCATTGAGGCCAGCGGTCGGGATCGAGTCAGAACCGACCATCTGGCGCAGCTCGGGCAGCGACGGCGGGCGGAAGGCCTCTAGGCAGGCGCGGCTGTACAAGAACAGCTCTGAATGCTCGAACAAACGCAGACCCTGAAACAGGGTGCGGTTGCGAGCCTGCGCAGCGAGGCGCAGCGCAGCGATGATGCGCAGCGCATCATCACGGCTGGGGATGCCGCGCGACACCCATGAATAGACCGTCTTCTCTGGCCATTCACGTTCAATCGGCCAGACCGAAGCAGCATGGGCGATGACCTGCTTGATGGTCGGGCCACCAGCTTCACGAATCCAGTCACGGAGAGTCCACTCCAGCGCTGGCACAACATCAACTATAGAATTCTGAGGCATAGCAGTACCGTTATGAGGGATAAGGGCGGGCGAAGGGGTCCCGGTAAGCTTGAGGCGGTTTTTCCGCTTGCTCACAGGGGGTGGGGAGGATTGCCGCTTTGGTGGACGACCCATGTTATTTCACACTCCTTTTGACTAATTTTTTAATACAACAACTATAAGACCACAAAATACAGACCCGTTTTACATATTTTTTACACTAATTTTACGAATTTTATTTTTTGTGATGTTTTTTGCGTAAAAATTTTGTAATCAAATAGTAACACACACGCTAAATGTTTGTCAATATGCGGGAATTACGGCTGTTAAACGACAGCAACAAGTGTTGTAAAATAATACGCATTATCTCAAATTGGCGCACGGTTTTTTGATGATAACAAGATTATGGAAAACACTATGTTCAAATTCGTGCAACGCATTAGAAACATCGTTTTCGTTCACACAACGTCGCAAAAAAAACCACATCGTAGGGCAATCGGCGGGATAGTGTCGATAATGGTATTCATTTTTGCGTGTTTTATGCTGCGCTTATGGCACCTAGACGCGGTAGCCCTGCGCGGTGATGAGGCCTATGCGGTGCTCAACTGGACTGCCCCGCCGCTGTCCGAAGCGTGGTGGGCCATCCTCTCGCGAGAGCCGCACCCTGCCGGCGCGCTGCTGCTGTATGGCGGTTGGACTGCGCTGGTGGGCCAGACCGAATGGGCGGTGCGCCTGCTGCCGGTGCTGTCCAGCGTGCTGGCGATGGCGGTCATCATCCGCCTTGCGCGAGACCTGACGGGCAGTGCCGTCGTAGGATGGTGGGCCGGTGCGGCATGGGCGGTCAACCCGTTTGTGCTGTATCACGCGCAGGATGCCCGCACCCTCTCAACATTGGTGGCGTTTTCGGCCTTCAACCTGCTGTTGATGCGCAGGGCCATCCACGGTCAGCGTGGGGCGGGGGCTGCCTATATCCTCAGCCAAACCCTAACGTTTTATCTGTCTTATGTCGAAGCCTTCGGCCTCGTGGCACAGGCCGGATTAGTGCTGCTGAATTATCGACAACGTTTATGGTGGGTCATCAGCCGTCTGTGGCTGCCGGTTGGGGTGTTATGCCTGCCGGTCGGGCTGATGCTGCTTAACTTTGTGCTCAACAGCCGATTTGAGACCCACTCCAGCGGGTTTGATGCCGGCGTCCTGTTGGGACAATATCTGCCGACGCTGCTGTTTGGCAGTGTGCCGCCGCAATTGACCGCCCCGCTTGTTTATGGCCTGATCGGATGGATGATGTGGCGCGGGGGGCACATACGGGCTTACGGCATCGCAGGGGTGGTGATGCCTATGGCGGCCTTTGCCATGCTCTCGGCGGCCTCGGCGGGCTTTTTTCTGCCCGGGTATCTGATCGGCAGTGTGCCGGTGCTGTCGGTGGGGATTGGGGCATTGGCGGTGCGCCGTCCGTTTGGCCTGCTGTTGAGCGCACTCATCCTTGGGGGGATGCTGGTGGGGACGGCACGCTATTGGGTCATCGACCCACCTAAGTCGCCCGATTGGCGGGGACTGGCATCCAACCTTGCCGCGCGGGCGGATGATGGCGCGGTCTTTGTGGTGGGCACACCAGATACCGCCGCGGAATACTATTTGCGCCTGCCGCTGTATTTCATCCCGCCGGCACAGCCCAACCCCACCGACGATTTCGCCGCCCTATTGACGCGCTATCACACCGTGTTCGTCTCTGGCGATGCACGGGCCGAGTCGGCGCGGCTCTATTATCTGGCGCACGCCCAGCGCATCGATGACGGTCAGCCGCTGGGGGTGATGCAGTTTCGCCGCTGGGACGCCCCGCCCGAAGAAATCACCCGCCCCCTGCGCATCACCTGTGGGGATGTGGCACAGCTGTACGGGTGGTCGCTGGCCGGCAGCGGCCAAGACGGGTCGGTGCTGCTGCTGTATTGGGAAGCACTGGGGCAAACCGACACCCTCCACAGTGTCCTGACGCACATCAGCGCCGGCCTGCTCGACCCCGCTGCACCGGTGATTTCACTCGATCACGGCATCCGACGCGGCGAGTTAGATACTATGCAGTGGGCGATTGGGGGGCTGTATCGCGATGATGTGCGTCTGCCCGCCGACCTGCCGACAGGATGGTACACCGTGTGGGTGGGGCTGTACGACATCACCACCCAACAGGCCGTCCCGCCCGCCCCGCGACTGCCGTTGGGGGTGTTTTACCGCCCGTGACATCCATCATCCAGCGCAGGTGACCTCCGTCAGGCGACAGCACAGCCCTTCGGCTGTACGCTAAAGTCAAGCCAAATTAGACACTTTTGCACGGAGGGTATCATGGGCTTCAAAAACATTCTGGTCACGCTGGATGGTTCAGACATCGCCGAATCGGCGCTGAAATACGCGCTGGTGGCCGCCGAGGCCGGTGCGCACGTGCACCTGCTGTCGATTATGGAGGAGGACTGGGCCGCAACGCTTGCCGTCGCCGGCGTGATGGGCGACCCAATCCCACTCACCTCTGACCCGCGCCGTGCCTATGACCCGCGCGCCATTCATCTCCAGCACGAATACCTCAAGCGTGTCATCGAGCGCACTGACCGCGAAGACCTCACCTTTACCGAACAAGTCGAGCCCGGCAGCGTGGTGGAGACCATCGTGCAGGTTGCCAAGGAACGCGGCGCAGACCTGATTGTGATGGCCACCCACGGGCGCACCGGCCTGACACGCACCATCCTCGGCAGCGTGGTGTCGGATGTGCTGCCCAAAGCACCGTGTCCGGTGCTGGTCATCCGCCCACAGAAGGGCTAGCCGTCACCCCACCCCGTTAAGCAAGCACCCCCACATCGATGTCGGTGTGGGGGTGTGGTTCTGTATGGTGGCTGTGGGATGCAGCGTGCTCAGGCGCGACTGCGAATCAACATGGTATAGGCAAGGCGCTTTACCCGCTCATGCAGTAGGTGCGCGGTCTGCGTAAAGGCGAGGCTGCGCGCCGCGCTGCTGGTGATGCGCGCGGGATCGGGGATACTCCAATGCAGCAGATGACCGGTGATGTTGCGCTCAATCATCTCGCGAGCCTGATCACACACCGTCACGATGTAGTCAAAGGGCTGATTAGCAACCTCTTCCAAAGCGCGGGTCTGCACCGAGCGCATATCCGCGCCCACCACCTGCCCAGCGCGCACCGCATCCGGGTGCAGTGTGGTTGGCTGCACACCAGCGCTCATCACCTCTAGATTGGGCGCCACCGAGCGCAAAATCGCCTCGGCCAATGGGGAGCGCGCATTGTTGTGCGTGCACACAAACAGCACCCGACCTGTCAGCAAGGTATAATCAGCGCTGTCCACTGGGTTCAGATGCAGCGCATCCATCACCCCATGAGCGGCCTGCTGCATAAAGGTATAGTCCAGCGAATAGTAGATGTCACGCCCATCGGCCTGACTGCGCTGCGAGCGCACCAATCCACCATCGCGCAGCTTTTTGAGGTGATACGACACGAGGTTCATCGGCTCATCCACCAGATTAACCAGCTCTTGCACACGCATATCCCCGTGAATCAGAGCACGGATCATCGTCCAACGAATCGGATGAGCCATCAAATCGATAAAAACAGGCAGGCCGTCTTTACCTGCATCTGTTTGTGTGTTTGGACGCTGTGCGTCATCCAACATCTTCATGGCCTAAGGCCCTCCGAAACTCATTTGCACCAAAATTCACCCAACTATCTCACCCACAATGTTATTAAACCACGAGAATTAGGATTTAACAACCTGTCTACTTGGCTGGTTTTGATGGGATAAACGTCATGTTTTCCCTCAATGCATACGGCGTAAGGCCTCGCAACAATTAAGTTTTCAACAGCGTGTAATTAAACGTTTATTTTTTATAACACCCGTGTCCGTTGGTCATGGCAGAGCTTGGGCCAAAACCAGACTCACAGCAGCGGATTGGGGCAAAGCATCTGGTCAATCCGGGGGGCTTTCGGTATCCTGAAACCGTTGTATGATGTCTTGACATATGCTGTGCCCGCCCTGCGACAGGCCATCTGGAGGCAACACCCCTACATGCTCAACAAAACCACCCGTTTCGTCCGCAAGGGTGTGCGTATTCTGGTGGAGCGCGTGCAGACGCAGGGCGTCCGCACCACCCTGTTATGGGCCTATGGCCGAGGAATAGCCAAAGTGACCGGTATCCCCCCGCTGCGCTTCAGCAAAATCACCGATCAGCTCTATGTTGGGCCGCAGTTTGACCAAAAGGGCAAGGCGCATCTGGAAGCCAATGGCATCCACGCCTGTGTCAATCTGCGCGTGGAATTTGATGACGCCGAATATGGCCTAAACCTAGCCCATTATTGCTATCTGCCCACCGTGGACGACGACGCGCCCTCGCAGCAGCACCTTGAGGCCGGTGTGGCCTTCATCCGTCAGCGCATCGAGGCGGGCGACAAGGTCTATATCCACTGTGCCGGCGGGGTTGGGCGCGCACCGACCATGGCAGCGGCCTATCTGATCAGTACAGGCCTAAGCATCACCGAAGCGCTGGATGTGATCCGTGCGGCGCGCCCGTTCATCACCCCTACCAGACCACAGATGAGCGCTCTGCGCCAATATGAGGCGGCACAGCGCCGCAGCGAGTGACAGACGCCGGTGAACCCATTCAGCCGATTTTTTGCCAAACCCGCCCCACTCTTCATCGTCAGCGGCCTGCCGCGCTCTGGCACATCGCTGATGATGCAGATGCTGGGGGCTGGCGGCCTGCCTCTGCTCATCGACTCGCACCGCCCGCCGGATGCCAGCAACCCGCGCGGCTATTATGAATATTGGGCGGTCAAGCGGATGCACCTTGGAGAGACGGCATGGCTCGGCAGCGCCAGCGGGAGGGCGGTCAAAATCGTGTCGGCCCTGCTCACCACCCTCCCCCCCGACCTGCCGGCCCGTGTCATCTTCATGACCCGCGACCTTGACGAGGTGGTGCGTTCGCAGCGCGCGATGCTGGAGCGCCTTGGCAAACCCACCCACGCCCTAGACCCCAGCGCGCTGAAGGCCGAATATGCCGCGCACCTTGAGGTCGTGCGCCGCTGGATGCGCACCCGCCCAGACCTCTCATTCATCGACGTGCCTTATGTCGAGATGGTGTGCAGGCCAAGCGAGCATATCGGGCGGGTGGCCGAATTTGTGGGGGGCAAGCTGGATACAACCGCCATGACCGCCGTCATCGACCCGACGCTGTACCGCGAGCGCCGCTAGCTGCCGCCAACCCTATACCGATTTGTCGGAGCGCGGGTCAAGCGCATCGCGCAGCCCATCCCCCAAAAAGTTGATGCCCATCACGGTCATCAAAATCAGCGTGCCGGGGAATATCCACAGCCAAGGGGCTTGCTCAAAGAACTGGCGTGCGCCCTCAAGAATGTTGCCCCATGTGGCCGTGGGCGCACCCACCCCCACCCCCAAAAAGCTGATATACGACTCGGATAGGATGGCGTTGCCTACCCCCAGCGTGGCACTCACCACCACCGGCGCGACGATGTTGGGCATCACGTGGCTGACGATAATGCGCAGGTCGGATGCGCCCAGCGCCCGTGCTGCAAGGATGAACTCGGTCTCCTTTAGGCTGAGCACCAGTGACCGCACAATGCGCGACAAGCTCATCCAGCTGGTCAGCCCGATGATGACGATAATCACCACCACGCTGCCACTGAAGGTGCGTCCAAAGAACTGTATCTGTGGCACACGCCCGCCAAAGATGTTAGATACCAGCAGCAAAAATAGCAGCGTCGGGATGCTCAGCATTGCTTCGGTCAGGCGCATCAACAGCACATCAATCCACCCGCCAAAATACCCGCTCAAGACACCAAACAGCGTGCCGATGCCCACGGCCACCACCACCGCCATCAAGCCAATCAACAGCGAGATTTGCCCGCCATACACCGTGCGCGCAAATACATCACGCCCGATATTGTCTGTGCCCATCACATGATCGGTGCTGGGGGGCTGCAAGCGGCGGCGCGTATCGTTATAGTTGGCGTCCGCCTCGGTAAACAGCAGCGAGCCAAGCACCACATAAATCAGCATAAACCCCAGCAAAAACGCGCCCATCACCGCGCCGCGATGCTTTAGAAACCGCCGAAAGGCACGGTTTCCACCGCGTGGGGATTCACGCGCGTCCAACAAGCGCACCGGCTTATCAGAAGGAGAAGGGGAAGATTGTGAAGACATAAACGGTTCTAGCCCCTGTGGGTTAACTGTAACGGATGCGCGGGTCTAAGACGGTATACAAAATATCGACCACCAGCTGGGCCACCACCACCCCAACGGCAATCAGCATCAAAATGCCCATCAGCACCGGATAATCGGAGCGCTGAAGCGAGTTGATGAACAGATAGCCCATGCCCGGCCACGCAAAGATGGTCTCTGTCACCACCGCCCCGCCCAACAAAAACGGCAAATCAAGCCCGACCAGCGTCACCAGCGGCAGCGAAGCGTTCTTGAAGGCATGGACAAACAGCGTCCGCCGCTCGGTGATGCCCTTGCTGCGCGCGGTGCGGATGTAATCACTGTTGATGACCTCTAGCATCGTCGAGCGCACATAGCGGCTGTACGACGCAATGCTAATCAGCGACAGCGTCAGCACCGGCAGCACCAGATGCCACACCACCTGCTCAAAGGTGCGCCCCACCGCGGGGTCAAAGATGCCGCTGGTCGGAAAATACGGCAGGCCGGCCCGCCTCAAGCCAATCGACAGCCCATAGATCAGGGTGTAGGCCATGATGAACACCGGCACTGAATATAAGATGAACGAAATACTGGTAAACAGCTGGTCGAACAGCGAATATTTGCGCACCGCCGAAAAAATACCAACCGCCAGCGACACCGTCAAAATCAACACTTCAGCAGTGCCAGTCAGCAGCAGCGTATCGGGCACACGCCCGCCAATCATCTCTAATACCGGCTGACGGGTGACATACGACATCCCAAAGTCACCGCGCAGCACCCCCTTGCGCGTGCCCATACGGCCCGTCTCAGGGTCAACCACCACCCAATCATTGCCAATCAGCCAGTATATATACTGCACCACCACCGGCTGATCGAGACCAAGCTGACGGGCAAGGCGCTCGCGGTCTGCCGGACGGGTGGGCTGACGGCCACCCATCGTCGCCAAGGGGTCACCAGTGGCCTGCATCAGGACAAACAGCAGAAAACTAATGATAAACAACAGCGGGATGGCTTGGATGGCCCGCCGGATGACGTAACGTGTCATTTTTCAGCTTGCTCCGGATGTGACGGGGTTGGGGAATGGTGCAGACATGTCCCCTCGGCGACCCTCTCCCCTGCCAGTGCAGTGGTGTGGGTGTGCCGCGGGGACAGTGGACGAACGCGGCGGATTAGCCTTCGATGTCCCAGTTCTGGATGTCCCACCACGGGGTCACCGCATTGAGGTTGACACCGCTGATGCGTGGGTTGTGAATCCACACGTCGGCGTCGTGCCAGATACCCACCCACACCACATCTTCATACAGCAGGGCGTCAATCTGGTGGAACAGCTCGATGCGCTTTTCATAGTCCAGCTCGGTGGCCTGTGCGGCAAACAACGCATCGACTTCGGGGTTGCAATAGAAGAAGTCGTTCGCACCGATCGGGTTCTCATCGCTGGGGATTTCGCTGCACAGGAAGCGCACAGTATCGGGGTCGGGGAAGCCGCCGGGCTTGGTCGAAAGCTCAGCAATCTCGTACTGGCCGGTGCTAATCGGGCCGCCGTCGGCGTAGCCGGCAAAGTACTGGTCAGACGGGAAGTTGGACAGCTCGACCTTGATGCCGATTTCGCCCAACTGCTGTTGAGCCACAGCTTGCAGCTCACGGCGGATGCCGCGCGTGTTGGTGATGAAGCGAATCACCAAGTCCACGCCGTCCTTCTCACGCACGCCGTCCCCATTGCCATCCACCCAGCCGGCTTCATCCAGCAGGGCAGCGGCGGCCGCGGGGTCAAACGGATACGGCTCGAGGTTCGGGTTGTCATAGGGAGTGTTCTCCCAATAGCCCGACGGCGTGAAGGTCGCGCCATAGTTCAGGTCTTCGTTGAAAGCATCGCGGTTGAAGCCCATCGCAATCGCGCGGCGTACGCGCACATCTTGCATGGCCGGGTGCGCACGCTCGGGGCTGTGGTTGAGGAACCACCCCTCGTTATAGCCAGACGGCAGTACTTCCACCGTCAGGCCGGCGTCTTCCAGCGCAGGCACATCGCTGAAGGCCACGAACGTGCCCAAATCGCTGTCACCGTTAATCAGGCCGGCCACATACGCTACGTCGTCCGGAACAAAGGTCAGCACCACCGTGTCGATCTTGGGCTGGCCCAGCACATACGACGGGTTGGACCGGAAGCGCATAAAGCTGCCCACTTCCCACGTCTCAAACACATACGGGCCGCTGGCCACCGTCGGGTTGCGGTTGAAGTCAGCGAAGTCGATGCTGCCCTCAGCCTCGAACACCGGGCGCAGCACGTGTTCCGGCAGCACCGACGTCCACAGCGACAGCCACGGCACATACGCCTCGGCAAAGCTGAAGACCACGGTGTTGGCATCCGGCGCTTCCACGCTGACCATGCGGTTATACGGCTCGCGGCTGGCCACCGCGTTGCCATCGGCCATCAACATCTCATAGGTGAACACAAAGTCAGCCGAATCGAGCGGGTCACCATCTGACCACGTCAGGCCGTCCTTCAGCTTGAGCGTGAAGGTCGTGCCGTCGGCGCTGATGCCGCCGTTCTCGACACTGGGCATCTCGCTGACCAGCACCGGCGTCGGGTTCAGGTCACGGTCGAGATTCCATGCCGGCGCAAGAAACAATTGATAGGTGTAACCAGTAAACGTCATGCTGCTGTACAGCGGATTGAGCGTGTCTGGCTCTTGCAGCCACGACACCGTGATGGTCTTGCCCTGCGCCTGAGCAGCGGGCGCGACCAACACCGCTACCAGCGCTAGAACAACCATCGCACTACGGAAAAAGCGCATAGGTCCAAATCTCCCTAACACTTGGCTTATACCAGCGGCGAGCCAACCTCGCACGCTGTGG
>DAOUCZ010000205.1:0-26405 GCA_034431675.1 Anaerolineae bacterium
CGCGGTCAGTGCCGCCCGCGCCGCTGACCACAATCAACGGGACAAACGAGGTCGCTCGCACCTTGTTCAGCAGCGCCATCCCGTCCATATCCGGCAGGCCGAGGTCAAGCAGGATGAGGTCGGGCATCTCCGCCGACATCCGCTCGACCGCCGCCTCTGCCGACTCGGCAATACTGGTCTCATAGCCTGATGTGCCAAGCAAATCCGACAGGGTTTCGGCCATGTCGGCGTTATCCTCACTGATGAGAATGTTTAGGGGGCGTCCACTCACGCTGACCATGCGCGTTCATCCTATATGTTTCAACACGTCCAGAAATTCGTATAGAAAGTGTTATACCACAAATCTGTCATTTTGGCGCTGTTCGTCGGTTTGAGCGAAGGTTTGTGCAAGACACCTAAGCGAAAGCGTAGTCCTGTGCATAATGCCTAATCTTTCGGCTGGGCACATCTGCGGTTAACCGTGGCTTAACCGTAAAGTGCCCAAATTGTAATGGTTTTCAAGGGGTCTCAAATCCTCAGCACGTGGAGGATTAGGCAAGGCGGCCTATGCAGGCCATTATCGATAATGCAAAATATCACACAATGGGCGGAAATTTTCACGCCTTGCAAGGCGTAAGGCGCGGCGCTATGCTATGGCGCATAAAGTGGCTGAGGAAAAAAAACTCTTACAAGAGACTTTTTACCTCGACCTCAGCCCGAACACGACGCACCCCAACCCGCCCGTTGGGGTGCTTGTGTGTTTGGGCAAAATCACCAGTTGGGGGCATGCAGATGACAAAACGGCGTTTTCTGATCGACACAGACCCGGGCGCGGACGATGCGGTGGCGCTCATCATGGCGCTCAACAACCCCGACATCGATGTACAGGCCATCACGGTCGTGGCCGGCAATGTCGGGCTGGAGCGCACGGTACAGAACGCGCTGTATCTGGTGGAGCGCTGCGGCAAGGCCGGTCAAGTGCCGGTGTATGCTGGCGCCAGCCGCGCCCTGAGCGCGCCAGAGCAGGAGCAGGCGGCAGAAGTGCACGGCGGTGACGGCCTTGGCGACATCGGTCTACCGCTGTATGGGCGCACCCCTGCTCCTGGCCATGCGGCAGATGCCATTATCCAGCAGGTGCGGGCCTATCCCGATCAAATCACGCTGGTGACGCTTGGCCCGCTGACCAACATCGCGCTGGCGCTGCAACAAGACCCCGGCATCGTGCGCTTGATTCCGCGCGTGGTGGTGATGGGCGGCGCGCCGGATGGGCGCGGCAATGTGCGCCCCAACCCCACTGCCGAATACAACATCTTTGCCGACCCCGAGGCCGCCGACATCGTGTTTCGGGCCGGCT
This sequence comes from Anaerolineae bacterium, assembly GCA_034431675.1. Lineage (GTDB taxonomy): Bacteria > Chloroflexota > Anaerolineae > Aggregatilineales > Phototrophicaceae > Flexicrinis. The sequence continues at coordinate 1,334 of DAOUCZ010000205.1, forward strand.
TGCCGATCGAACTGGTCGGGTGGGATATGAGCGTGACCTATGGCCTGCTGACGCTGGATGAGCTGCTGGCTTTGCGCGACATCGGCACTGACCTTGCGCATCTGGCCGCCGACATCCAAAAGCAGGTGATTGGCTATTGGCGGCGCTCATATGGCTATCCGGCGGTATGCTTTCCCGACCCGCTGGCGATGGCGGTTGCGCTGTCGCCGACGCTGGCGCAGTCCGAGCCGATGGAAGTGCATGTCGAGCTGGAAGGCACGCTGACGCGTGGGATGACGGTGGTGGAGCGGCGGATGCAGCGGGCTGTGCCCAATATGCGCGTGGTGACGCAGGTTGACCGTGCGTGGTTCATCCAGCTGCTGCGCGCGGCGGTGCGCTGAGCGGATGAACCAGCTGCTAACCGTTTTATATACCCACGATTTGCACGGCGAGATTCAGCTGCTGCCGCGGCTTGCCAGCGCGCTGCGTGCAGCGCGTGCGGCGCACCCGCGCAGTGTATATATCGACCTTGGGGAGGCGTGTGGGCCGCAGGCGTGGCACTGCGCCGAAACCGGCGGGCGCTCGATGCTGGTGGCATTGGACGGGGTGGGGTGTGCCGCCGCACGGGCGGATGGGCTGTCGCCCGAGGCGCGCGCGCTGTTGGGCAAGGCGATTTTGTCGATGCACGCGGTGGATGACGCTCATCCGGCCCGCACCGCCCGCCTTGCCTATCGCACCACCCCCGACGCCGACCCGCAGGCCGATTTGACGCTCTATCTGCACCCTGCCGACCAGACCGCCGTCACGGATGGGCGGCTGCTGCTGGCGCGCTTGGCACGGCGCACGCTGGGGGTGGTAACGGTGGATATAACGCAGGCCATGATACTGGATATGCAGGCCGTACCCATCACGGGCGCGCTGCTGCCCGACCCGACCATCAGCGGTCTGGTGGAGTTTGTGCTCAACGAGGCGCGCTTGGCGGCGCGCAAACGCGGCGCGCCCTAGGCGCTGCGGCGGGCGGCTTCTTCTTGCTGCCCTTGCAGATATTCTTCGACCGGCACGCCATAGAAGCGGGCCACTTCTTCGGGGTTATTGGGGTCGGCATAGAAGTCGGGGCGCGGGTCGCGCATCAGCTCAAGGTCGTGCTTGAGGTTAAAGCGCCCGTCATAGCGCTTGCCATTGGGCATGGTGGCAAAGCGCAGCGTCTTGGCCTTGCGCAGCTGATCGTCGGTGACGTTGGCATCTTTGAGGTTTGCGCCGTACAGGTCGGCATCATCAAAGATGGCGCGTTTGAGATCGCACCCTTGCAGGTCGGCCTGATACAGGTTGGCGTCTTTCCAGTTGCTGCCGCGCAGTTCTTTGCCACGCAGGCGGCCATCTTCCAGCCAGCCCAGCACGCGCAGCTCTTCGATGGCTTGCAGGGCAAACTGGTTGTAGCGGCTGTGTGCCTCGCGGATGAGGCGGTCACGGGTTTGGCGGTCTTCGCGGATTTGGTCGAGGCGGTTGAGCACCAGCACGGTGAAGATGATGCCGACGGCCTCTGGTGCAAGGTCATACAAAAACGACTGAAAGTCGGTGGTAATCAGCCCGACCAGCGGAAAGATGACCAGCCCCAACAAGATGCCAATGGCCATATAGACCGGTTCGTTGCCGCTGCGCTGCTCCAGCGCGGCGCGGATGAGTGGTTTTTTGCCCGTTTTTGCCACAGCCTAACCCCCTATTGTGTGTTGCAACATCGCTTCAGCGGCGGGCGGGTGCTGGGTTGGCCAGCACAGTGTCGAACACCGCCAGTGTCTCGCGCGCGGTTTTGCGCCAGCTGTAGCGGGTGGCTTGTGCCAGCCCCTGCGTCGTCAGCGCATCGCGCAGCGGTTTCTGGTTGATGAGGGCCAGCAGCGCACCGCCTAGCTCCCGCGCGTTCTTGACCAGATATACCCCGTCCCCGCCGATTTCGGCCATCACCGGCACGTCCCACGCTACCACCGGCGTTCCGCTGGCCATCGCCTCGACAACCGGCAGCCCGAACCCTTCATAGCGGCTGGGGTAGGCGGCAGCGGTGGCCATGCGATACAGCGCGGGCTTGTCGGCCTCGTCCACAAAGCCCAGCCAGCGCACCGAGTCGTCTAGTGCCAGCTGTTGGGCATAGGCCGGCAAGTTGGGGAAGACCGATGTGCCCCACTTGGGCGCGCCGCCGGCCAGAATCAGCGGGACATCGGGCGCACCCTGCCGCACATAAGTATACGCCAACAGCAGTTCGTTGACCTGTTTACGCCGGTCGAACCCCCCAAGATAGAGGATGTAGCTGTCGGGCAGGTCATATTTGCGGCGGACGGATTCGTCGTGCTCAGCCCCCAGCTGGGGGTGATAGGCGCTGCTGACCGCCAGATGGGTGACGGTCACGCGGTCTGCCGGCACGCCGATGTGCTTGACCACGTCGCGCTTGCTGGCTTCGCTCAGCGTCAGCAGGTGATTAGCGCCTTTGGCGGCGGCGGTCACCAGCGAGGTATACAGCGCAGCGGGCAGGCTGGCGGCATAGTCGGGCATCACCGCGGCGATGACGTCGAGCACCATGGTCACCACGGGGATGGGCGAGGCCAGCGGGCCGCCCCAATAGGGCACAAAAGCGAGGTCGGCGCCGGCGCGCCCGGCGGCCTGTGGAAAGGCGCGCTGCTCAAACCAGATTTTGCCCCATCTGCCGCGCCCGCCGGCACGGATGACCTGTACACCGGCGGGCAGGTCGGCAGGGGCTGCGCCGTGCGGCAGCACCAGCGTCAGGGCAAGATCGGGACGGGTTTGGCGCAGGGCGGGCACCAGCTGGCGCAGATACTGCCCGCTGCCGACGTGCGGGGTATCCCAGAACCACCCATTGATGGCGATATGCATGAGGAGGCTGTCTCTTTTGGATGTGGCGGTCAAACGCGGTTGATTGTAGCCGATGCGCGCGCCCGCCGAAAAGCCTGTGTGGTGCAGATGGGTGGAGGGCGGTGATTAGGGGGATATGACAAAAAAGACGACATCCCCGCCGGCGTTGTGGCAGGGGGATGTTGATTTATACCCCTCCACCCCCTGCGCATCTCGCAGTGTTCGTGGATGTACAAGTATTTTTTGATATAATGCTATTAAATTTAATATGTACTATCATCTTACTGTTTTACAGTGCTTTTATCTATCAAATGAGATGGGAACATCATGATTAAGGCAGGCTATGCCATTGAAAATCCGCAGGCAGGTGTACGGGCTGTCGTCCTCAAAACACAAGCGGAAACTCAGGGCAACGGTTTTCAGGTAGAGTATTTCTACCGTCCATATTCTGGGCAGGATTTGCCCGCCCATTATCATCTGTGGTGGGAAGAGAAGTTCGAGATCTTATCTGGAACTTGCACTTATAGCCTAGATGGCGTGCAAAACACCGCAAAGGCCGGCGACAGCATCATTTTACCTGCTGGCAAAGCGCATATCCATCCGTGGAACACAGGCGATGAAGCGCTTCACGTGATTCAGACGGATACGTTTGAACATGCCAGCCCCGAAGCGGTCATTGATACACTCAACACCATCGTCACACAGTATGGGCTGGCACAGGATGGCAAAGTGGGCAAAGATGGCAAGCCCAATGCCCTTCAGCTGGCCGTGTCTATGCAGGTTTTGCTGAAACATGGTGGATACCTAGCCGGTATGCCGCCGGCTGTCCAGAATGTTATGTTTGGTGTTTTAGGGGCATTGGGTCGTGCGCTGGGTTATCGTGCCAGCTACCCTAAATATTTACCACCAGCCTAAAGAAATTTTCTGTCAGCACAAACGCAGCCTGTTTATCCCCCTACACAACACACACCCCCGCCTGACTCATCAGATGGGGGTGTGTTTGTGTGGTGTGGGCCTACTAGGATTCGAACCTAGAACCAAGCGGTTATGAGCCGCGCGCTCTGCCGTTGAGCTATAGGCCCTTGGCCAAAAATCTTAAGCGGGTAATGGGACTCGAACCCATGACAAAACCTTGGAAGGGTCTTGTGTTACCACTACACCATACCCGCGTCAGTCGGGGTGGTCGGACTTGAACCGACGACCTCACGCTCCCAAAGCGTGCGCGCTGCCAACTGCGCCACACCCCGTACTAAATCGTTTACTACTATAGCATTGAAATCCCGCGCTGTAAAGTAAACAGGCGTCCCCATCAAAACGCTTGAACATGAAAATAAATTCACATATACTAGCGCTATCCCCTCATCACACAAGGATACCCCCTGTTTATGACCACTCTTGCAGGACAGCGCGCCTTGATTACTGGCGCCAGCAGCGGCCTCGGCGCCGATTTTGCCCGTCAGCTTGCCGCCATGGGATGCCATCTGGTGCTGGTGGCCCGCCGGATTGATCGCCTAGAGGCGCTGGCGGCAGAACTGCGCGCGGCGCATGGTGTCGGGGTGGAGGTGATTGGGCTTGACCTTGGCCTGCCCGACTCGGCTCAAAGCCTGTTTGACCGCTTGCAAGCTGCCGGTCTCGCCATTGACCTGCTGATTAACAACGCCGGCTTTGGGCTGTATGGGCGTTTTGTGGAGCAGGACTTGGCGCGCATCACCGAGATGATGCGGCTGAACATGCTGACGCTGACGCAGCTGTGCCACTTGTATGCCCGTCAGATGCGCACCCGCGGCAGTGGGTATATCCTCAATGTGGCGTCGATTGGCGGGTATGCCCCAACCCCGCTGTATGCGGTCTATGCTGCCACCAAGAGCTTTGTGCTGGATTTTAGCGACGCGTTGGCTTATGAGCTGCAAGGCAGCGGCGTCAGCGTCACCTGCGTGTGCCCGGGCGTGACGCAGACCGAGTTCCTCAGCACCTCAGGCCAGACCCCAACGCTGTATCAGCGTTTTGCTATGATGTCGTCCGAGGTGGTGGTCAAGCAGGCCATTGCGGGGATGCTGCGCCGTCGCCGCAGCTTCGTCACCGGCCTGCTGAACGCGCTGATGATTTGGTCTTTGCGCCTGACGCCGCGCTTTTTGCAAATCCGCGCCGCCGAGCTGATGATGAAATAGGGCAGGCGGATTATAGGCCGCTGGATGGCCGTTTTGGGCATTTGTGTTAAGCAGATTCGTCTGTTTATTACGAAGAATCGCGTGATTCGGGCCGGTTAATCGGGTATACTACGCCCTCAATTCTCCGATTCTGTCATATTCACCGAAAGGACAGGTGACGCTGTGCTGCTTCTGATTGGGCTGCCCACGGCGCTGGCGGTATTGCTGCTGCTGGCGGGGCGTCTGACTGCCCTCAAGTATGCGCCGGCGGCGTTGTGCGTGGGGTTATTTGCCGCGTTTGCCGGTTATTTGCCCGTAATCGAGAGCGCGCCTTATACCGAAAGCATCGCATGGGTGGACAGCCTTGGCCTTGCGCTGGCGCTGTATGCCGACGGCTTGGGCCTGCTGTTTGCCCTGCTGGTGACCGGTGTGGGGGCGGTGGTGGCGCTGTATGCTGCCGCTTATTTTGATGATGATGCCGAGCGCACGCGCTTTTCGGTGCTGCTGATGGCGTTTATGAGCGCGATGCTGGGCGTGGTGCTGGCCGGCAACGTGCTGACCTTGTTCTGCGCGTGGGAGCTGACCAGCATCACCAGCTTCTTCTTGATTGGTTTCAAGGGGGGCAAGTCTGCCGATGCGCGTCAATCGGCGGCGCGGGCACTGGTGGTGACCGGCGCAGGTGGTTTGGCGCTGTTGGCCGGCCTTGTACTGATGGGCACGGCGGCGGGGTCTTATGACTTTGGCACGGTGCTGGGCGCGGATTTGCGCGATCACCCGTGGTACAGCGCCATCACGCTGCTGGTGCTGTTGGGCGCGTTTACCAAGAGTGCGCAAGTGCCGTTTCACTTTTGGCTGCCGGGGGCGATGGCTGCTCCGTCGCCAGCTTCGGCCTATCTGCACGCTGCGACGATGGTGAAGGCCGGCGTGTACCTGATTTTGCGCCTGTACCCGACGCTGGGCAACACCGAACTGTGGAATGTGACAGTGGGCGGCGTTGGGATGATCACGTTTGTGTGGGGGGCTTATGCGGCCAACCGCCAGCGCGACATGAAGGGTCTGCTGGCCTATACCACGGTCAGTGCGCTGGGGTCGCTGGTGGCGCTGGCCGGCCTGCCCAATCAATTGGGCATCAAGGCCGCGCTGATTGGGATTTTGGCGCACGGGGCTTATAAGGCGGCGCTGTTCCTCATCACCGGCGCGGTGGAGCATGCCACCGGCACGCGCAATCTGGATCAGCTGGGCGGCCTGCGCCACAAAATGCCGCTGGCCTTTGGCGTGGCATTGGTGTCGTCGCTGTCGATGGCGGGCGTGCCGCCGCTGCTGGGCTTTATGGCCAAAGACGCGTTTTTGGAGGCCAATTTTCCCGAGCCGTTGGGCAATATGTGGCCGCTGCTGGGGGCATTTGTCGGCAGTGCGCTGATTGTGTCTGCGGCGCTGACGCTGGTCTGGGATGCGTTTATCCGCCCGCCGCGCGCGCAGGCCCACGACGCCCATGCCGATGAGGTGCACCACGCGGACGAGCATCATCACCATCACGCCGTGCCGATGCTGGCGATTGCGCCGGCGGCGCTGGCCGTGTTTACGCTGGTCATCCCGTTTGCCCTGCCGGTGCTTCAGCCGTTGATTAACGCGGCGCTGGGCAAGGTCTCGGCGCTTTACTTGTTCCCCCCGCACCCCGAGCCAGTGCTGGTCAGCCTTGCGGCGTTGGGGGTGGGCTGGGGCTTGATGCAGTCGCGCTTTGCATGGGCCAACGCCAGTATGCCGCGCCCCTCGTTTGGGCCGCGCCGCAAAAAGCGTGACCGTGACCGTCAGGTGGGGCTGCCGACCGCTGCCGGCGTGTATGACCGCGTGATTAAGGGCATCGACAGCGCTGGTGACCTTGCCCTCAAGCTGCAATCGGGCAAAATCCGCTATTATCTGGCCATTATCCTCGGCACGCTGTCGCTGTTGATTGTGGTGCTGGCCACCCGCGTGGGCGACCTGAACCCGTTTGCGCTGTTCCATTTTAATATCAGCGGCGGCACCGACGTGTTGAAGTTTGTGCTGCTGGCGGCGACTCTGGGGGGCACGCTGGCCTCCATCCTGATTCGTAACCATCTGGTGGCGGTGCTGGCGTTGGGGTTGGCCGGCTATGCGCTGGGCGGGGTGTTCTTGCTTGAGCCCGCGCCGGATGTCGCGCTGGTGCAGATTTTGGTGGAGACGCTGGCGACGGTGGTCTTGATGCTGATGCTGGCGCGCATCGACAGCGGGATGCGTCAGCGTGCCCAGAACGTCATCTGGGATACCTCGATTCTGGGGCGCTGGCGCGACATCGGCATCTCGGTGGTGATTGGTGTGGCGGTGGGCGCACTGGCGCTGACGGTGGTGTCGCAGCGGCCAGAACGTGCCGCCGAAGACCCGATTTCGGTCTGGCATCTGCTGAATACTTACCCGCAGATTAAGGTCACTGACGCGGTCGGCGCAATCGTCACCGACTTCCGCGGGATGGACACGATGCTCGAAATCGCGGTGTTTGCCACGGCGGGGCTGGGCGTGCTGCTGCTGCTGACTACCCCGGGCAAGGGCAACCGAGAAACCGCCGAGATGCAAGCGGTCTCGCTGCGGCACGATTCCAGCATCGAGACCCCGCTGACCGGTGCGGTGGCGCGCCTTGCGGTGCTGTTTGCGCTGTTGGTGGCGGCCTCGCACTGGCTGTATGGCGGCGGCCAGCCCGGCGACGGGTTCACCGCCGGCGTGATTGCCGGCCTTGCGGTCTCGCTGAGCTATATCGTGCGTGGGTATCGGCGCACGCGCGCCATCTTCCCATGGCTGAAGTCGCGCTTGATTGTGCTGTTGGGCCTGACGATTGCGGTGGTGAATGCGCTGCTGTTTGGGGTGCTGGGCAGCGGGTATTTCCTGCGCGTGCAGGACTGGGGCGATGCGCCGGCGGGCTTACACTTCAGCTCGACGCTGCTTTTTGAGCTTGCCATCGGTTTAACCGTGTTCGGGGCGGTCACGATGGTGATGGATACCATCGCGCACCCGGGCACTGACACAGATGAAGGGTAAACGGCCATGAGTTCGATTTTTGCCATCGCCACCGGCATCCTGTTTGGCCTCGGCGTGTTCCAGCTGCTGCGGCGCGACATGATTAAGTCGGCGATGGGCTTTTATATCCTGTTTACCGCCATCAACCTGTTTTTGATGTCGGTTGGGGCGTTCGATGGACAGGTCGCGCCGTATGTCGAGCGGGTGAAGACCGAGGATTTGAGCGTGGCGGTGCCGGGCGGCGTCCCTGCCGACCCGCTGGTGCAGGCCCTCATCCTCACCGCCATCGTCATCAGCTTTGGCACCTATGCGCTGCTGCTGGGGATGCTGAACATCGTGGCCAAGCGCACCAAGTCGATGAACGCCGATGAACTAGACACCCTGAAAGGCTAGCCGTGCTATGAGCGATAACATCCTTTTGCTTGGCCCGATCTTTACGCCGTTTATCGGCGCGATCGTCTGCCTTGGGCTGTGGGCCAACAACCGCGCGCAGCGCTGGGTGATGGTGTTGAGCGCGCTGGGGGCGATGGGCTTTGCCCTTGCCCTGAGCGCCCAAGCGCTGACCGAAGGCCCACAGACCTACCGCCTTGGTGGGTGGCAGCCTCCCTATGGCATCGTGCTGGCGGCGGACGGCCTGACGGCGGCCTTTTTGTCGGCGGCGGCCATCGTCGGCTTTGCCATCACGCTGTACACCTTTGGCTGCAAGGACAAGCTGATGACGCGCAGCCCCTATGCGCCGGTGGCGATGATGCAGCTGGCCGCGCTGTACGGCGCGTTCCTGACCGGCGACATCTTCACCTTCTTTGTGTTTATGGAGCTGTTGGTGGTCAGCTCGGTGATTTTGGTGGCGGGCGCAGATGACCCATTGGGCATTGAGGCGGCCACCAAGTACCTGTTCATCAGCGCGATGGGCACGCTGTTTTTGCTGGTGGGGGTGGGCACAGCCTATGCGGTGTTTGGCTCGCTAAACATGGCCGACATCGCCCGTCAGTCGCTGGATGCTGGGCCGCTGGCCGGCGTCTCGCTGGTGATTTTGACCTGCTCGTTCTTGCTCAAGTCGGCGGCCTTTCCGTTCCACTTTTGGCAGCCCGACTTTCACACCATCGCGCCGACCCCGATCCATGCGCTGCTGTCGTCGGTGGTGGTGAAGGTGGGGGTATATGGGCTGATTCGGCTGGTGACGCTGCTGTTCCCCCTGCAAGCCGAGGCCATCCAACCGGTGCTGATTATGTTGGGGGTGATTGGCGTCTTCTTTGGCAGCTTGACCGCGCTGCGTACTTTCAATGTCAAGCGCATCCTTGCCTATTCCACCATGGGACAGGTCGGGTTCATCCTGATTTCGGTGGGCTGGGGCGGGCCGGTGGCGCTGGCGGCGGCCATCCTATACAGCTTCAATCACGCGCTGGTCAAGTCGGCCATGCTGATGATGGCGGGGTGGCTGGCCAGCCAGAACAAGTACAAGACCTCGGCGCTGGCCAAGAGCCACGGCCTTGGCTATAAGATGCCGCTGGCCAGCGCGCTGTTCTTTCTGGGTGGGCTGGCGCTGGCCGGCATCCCACCGCTCAATGGGTTTATCAGCAAGCTGGCGGTGGTGCAGGGCGGCATCGCAGCGGCGCAGGTCACCACCGATGCCACTCAGTGGGTGGTGTTGGGGCTGGTGATTGGCGGCGGCGCGCTGACTCTGCTGTATGTGGTGCGCACGTGGCAGGCCATCTTTCAGCAAGCGCCCAACGATCAGACCGCCCCGCTGAAGGGCAAGGGCGAGGGCGATTCGCTGTTGGCCCCTGCCCTGCTGATTGTGTCGTGTGTGCTGCTGGGGGTGTTTGCCCAGCCGGTGGTGGCGCTGGCGCAGTCGATTGCCGCCAGCCTCACCGATACCGCCCCGTACATCTCTGCCGTTCTGGGAGGGTAATCTGCGATGTTCCTGTTCAAAGTGGCGCTGCAATATGCGTTCTTCTCGTTTTTTATCGGGCTGTTGTGGGTGGTGATGACCAATCAGCCCAACCCGTTTGGCTTTGGGCTTGGCTTTGGTATCGGGTTTTTGCTGCTGGTGACGCTGCGGGGCAAGCGCGGCCTCAATATCCGCCTGATTCATCTGCCGAAGCAGCTGGGGTGGGCGCTGCTGTATCTGCTGGTGCTGACGCGTGACATCGTCATCAGCGGGTGGGATGTGTCGCTGCGCATCCTTGGCCTGCGCCCGATTAAAAGCGGCATCATCAAAGTGCCCATCGGCGATAAGCGCCCCGAAGTGGGTGCACTGACCGCGCACGGCATCACCATCACGCCCGGGCAGTTGGTGGTGGAGTTTGATCGTCATGATAATGTCTATGTTCACTGCCTTGATGTCGATTCGTCGGCGCAGACCATCGCAGCTGATCAGGCACGCCGGCTAAAGTTTTATCAGGGGATGATGGGCGATGATGTGGCTTGAAAACGGGTTGAGCATCCTGCTGATTGTGCTGGTGGGCTGCATGATTGGGGCGGGCTGGCGGGTGTTCTTTCGCTCGCGCACGCCGATTGACCGTCTGCAAGCGGTTGACCTTGTCACCACCATCCTGACCGCGATTGTGGCGGTGGTGGGGGTGGTGCAAAAGTCGCCGCTGCTGATTGACCTTGGCATCGCGTTTGCGGCCTTCTCGTTTATCGGCACGCTGGCCATCGCCCGCTTCATCCGCGAAGGGAAGGTGTTCTGATGCAGTTGATCGGTTTTTTGTTCGTCCTGCTGGGGGTGGCTTTCACCCTGTTGGGGGTGATTGGCATCCATGTGCGGCTGAAGGATGTGTTCGAGCGGTCGCACGCTGCCGGCAAGGTTGGCACGCTGGGCCTGATTAGCGTGCTGATTGGGGTGGCGTTTTTGCAGCCCGAGGTGACGTCTAAGGTCATTATCCTTGTGGTATTTGCGGTGCTGACCGCGCCGGCGGCCAGCCACGCCATCGCCTCGGCGGCGCACGCCCAAGGGGTGCGTTGTGCCGATAAAGCCCGTGACGACCTTGATGCTTATCATCGCGAGCATCAGCGGCGCGGTTGAGGATTGAATATCCCCGTCCGCGCCCGAGTAGATATTAGATTAGATACGGGGCGCGGACGGGTGCGGCGCGTCGGGTATATAATGGGGATGTTGACCGATAACGGTATGCCGCAATGACCCGCAAGCACAAGCCCAACATCGACCACACCCTGCCGCAGCATCACGCCCCGCTGCGCGCGATTTTGGCCGCCGTCCTAAATGCGCCGCGTCCGCCCACCGAGGCCGAGTTCCAGAAGGTGGTGCGTGCCCACCCCAAGCCCGAAGGCGGGCTGTATCGCCACAGCGATCTGATTGCGGCCTATCGCGATTGGGCCGGCACGGACGGCCTGCCGCCGTTCAGCGATGCGGCGCTGCGTCGTCTTCAGCTCAAGCCGGTGCGGACGAGTTCTGGGGTTGCGCCGGTCACCATCCTGACCAAGCCGTTCCCCTGCCCGGGGACGTGCGTGTTCTGCCCCAATGATGTGCGGATGCCCAAGAGCTATCTGAGTGACGAGCCGGGCGCGCAGCGGGCCGAGCAAAACGCTTTTGACCCCTATCTGCAAACCATGTCGCGCTTGCGCCAGCTGGCGCTGATTGGCCACCCGACCGACAAAATTGAAATCATCATCCTTGGCGGCACGTGGTCGTTCTATCCCGAAAGCTATCAAATCTGGTTTGTGCTGCGCGTCTTTGATGCGCTGCATGACTTTGGCGACGGGCTTGACCGCTCGGACGAGGTGCGCGCGCTGCTGGCCAGTCGGTCACGCTTTGCCGGCCAGCCGCTGACTGAGGTGCGGGTGAACGGGGCAGACCCCGACCGCAGCTATAATCAGACGGTGCAGACGCTGTATGCCGATGAGATGGCTCGCAGTCGTGATGCTGCGGTGCGCTTTGGGGCGGGGTTGGCCGAGCGCACGGTAGTGGATGAATATGCCACATGGGGAGAGCTGGCGGCGGCGCACCGCCTCAATGAGGTTGCAGCGTGTCGGTGCGTGGGGCTGGTGGTCGAGACGCGCCCCGACCATATCGACGCCGCCGAGGTGCTGCGGGCGCGCCGATTGGGGTGCACCAAGGTGCAGATTGGCTTTCAGAGCCTTGATGACCGCGTGCTGAGCCAGAACCGGCGCGGGCATGATGTGGCGGCCACGCGCCGTGCGGTGGCGCTGCTGCGGCGGGCGGGGTTCAAAATCCATGCCCATTGGATGCCCAATTTGTATGGCGCGACGCCGGACAGTGACCGCGCCGACTATGACCGTTTGTTTGATGACCCCGACTTTCGGCCCGATGAACTGAAGATTTACCCGTGCTCGCTGATTGAGAGCGCCGAGCTGATGCAGATTTATCAGGCAGGGGGCTGGCGGCCTTATGACCATGAGACGCTGCTGAACCTGCTGGCCGACTGTATGGCTGCCACCCCGCCTTATGTGCGCCTGACGCGCATCATCCGTGACATTCCCTCTACCGACATCGTGGACGGCAACCGCTTGACCAACTTTCGTCAGCTGGCCGAGGATGAACTGCGCCGGCGCGGGCAGTCCAGCGCCGACATCCGCGCGCGGGAGGTGCGCTATCGCCGTGTGGAGGCGGAGGCGTTGTCGCTGGATGTGCAGGCCTATCAGACGGGGGTTGGGCACGAGCGGTTTTTGCAGTTTGTGACGCCAGACGGCGCGATTGCCGGCTTTTTGCGCCTTGCCCTGCCCGACCCCGCGCTGCCGCCCTTGACGCCAGAGCTGGCCGGCGCGGCCATCATCCGCGAGGTGCATGTGTATGGGCAGGTGGTTGGGCTGGGGGCGGAGTCGGATGGCAAGGCGCAGCATGCCGGCCTCGGCACGGCCTTGATTGGCCATGCGGTGGCGCAGGCCCGCGCCGAAGGCTACCGGACTCTGGCGGTTATATCGGCGGTTGGCACGCGCGAGTATTATCGAAAGCGTGGTTTTGCCGACTCCGGCTTGTATCAGGTGCGCCCCCTCTATGATGATGACTCGCGCTCAGCGTGAAGGCCTTGCGTTTGTCTTGCTCGCGGCGGCGGCTTATGCCCTGCTGCCCATCCTCGCCAAAGTGGTGTATGTCGATCCGGCCCTAGAGCCGTTGGACGTGCTGACGTGGCGCTTTGTGTTTGCCCTGCCGGGGGTGTGGGCCGCGCGCCTGATGCTGCGCCCTGCCCCGCCGCCGGCAGGCTTCTCGCGCGGGCGGATGCTGATGATGGGGGTGCTGTTTATGCTGGTGGCGGCCTGCGCGTTCTTTGCCCTTCAGCAGGTGCCGGCCAGCCTATATACCGCCCTGCTCTATACCTATCCGGCGATGGTGGCCGGCTTGAGCGCAGTGCTTGGCGAGCGCCTGCCGCTGCGCGGGTGGTTGGCGCTGGGCTTGACGCTGATTGGCGTGCTGCTGACCGTGCCGGCAGAGGCTGACGGCGGGCTGGCCAGCTTGCGCGATCCGGTGGGCGGGGTACTGTTCTGCCTGTTCAACGCCTTTTTGTATGCCATCTATCTGGTGGTGAATGGGCGGCTGCTGAGAGGGCGTGGCAGTGCGCCGGTGCATATGGCGGTCTGGAACATCACCGGCTCGTTTTTGAGCCTGATGGTGCTTGCCCCGCTGCACGGCCTGAGCGCCCCCACGCTACCTTCGGCGTGGCTGGGGCTGCTGGCGCTCGGCCTGATTTGTACGGTCATCCCCACCTTTGCCATGCTGGCGGGCATCATCCGGCTGGGGGCGGCGCGTGCTTCCATCCTCAGCACCTCAGAGCCGATTATGACCGTGCTGCTGGCGCTGGCCCTGCTGCCGGGCGAGCAGATGACGTGGGTTCAGGCGGTGGGCGGCGGGCTAATCCTCATTTCGGTGGTGATTTTGGAGCTGCGCCCGACGCCGCCTGTGATGGCATCAGCAGAATCTTAGATTAGAAACCACCGGCAGAGTGCTTGCGTGGGTGCGCCCTGTGCTATACTCAGGCAAATACAACATTTCTATCTGATGGTTTTGTGCATCACACCATGCGCCTACTCGTCCTGATGGTGGTGGCTTTGTGGGGGGCGGCTTGTATGCCTGTGCCCGAGACAAGCCCCCGCCCAACACGCCAACCGGCCACCGAAAGCCAATCCGCCACCAGCGTCGGTTTCTCTCGCGATGGGTTAACCGTCCGCTTGCCCAAACCGGCCGGCTGGGAGTCGTTCACCACCGAATATGGGGTGGTGATTGCCGAGCAGTTCGGCACAGTGGCCGACCAAGGCACGCTGCAAGGCTTGATGGCGTATGTGTTTGTTGCCCCCATGGCCGATTTCGCCTCGCCGGTGGCGTTGCAAGCCCCCGACCGCCGCGCCCAGCGCGTTCTGCGCCAGATTGTCAGTGACGCGGCGCTGGTGGGCACGGCGCGCGCCAGCGATCCGGTCGCTTTTGCATGGGGCGATTATGACGCAGCCTATTACCTGTTGACCGACGATGAAAGCAACCTGAAGACGGTGGTGTTGGGCGTCGCTGTGCCGAACCAAGATACATTGGTGATTGGCACGCTGTCTGCCCCGCAGACCAAAGCCCCGGCCATCCGCGCCGCGCTGGCCGAGCTGTTCGGCGCGCTGACGATTAATGACGTTTCACTGTCTGCCGAGGCGCTCAATACCCTGCCCCAAGCGCTGGATTTTCCCTAGTCCACGCCCCAAAAACCAATCCGCCCGATACTGCCGCCTTGCAGGGAAGACAGCCCTGCAAATGCCTTTCAGTACCTGTCAGCCGTAGGGCAAAAAATTAAAAACTGTATTATGCTGAATAACATATGAGTCATTGGTAGAGAGCAAGGAGTGATATGACCGAATTTGACGATTATGTCCGCCATCAGGCCGAGCAGCAGGCCAACCGCCCTGATTCGCCAGAGAAAAAACCACTGAAATTTGATATTTGGGATGAGTCCTGTGACCTCAGCGCGCAGCTGGACGGGGCAGATATCCCCGCCCTGCGCCAGCTGTTGGACGAGGGCCGTTTTACAATCGACCAGCTGATTGACCACACCCAGCTGCGCATCCACGAGACGGCGCATTACAACGCCTTTTTGGAGCTTGCGCCGCGCCCCCAACAGCCCTCAGCCCTGCCCAGCGGCCCACTGCACGGCGTGCCGGTGGCCATCAAGGGCAACATCAGCACCGCCGACGGGATGGCCACCACGGCGGGCGCTGCGGCCCTCAACGGCCTGTTTACCCGCCGTGACGCCCCGTTGGTTGAGCGGCTGCGGGCCGCCGGCGCGCTGATTATCGGCAAGACTAACCTGTCGGAGTGGGCCAATTTCTACGCCAACAATTCGATCAACGGCTACAGCACACTGGGCGGGCACACCCGTCACCCGCTGGGTCTGTTCGATGTCGGTGGGTCGAGTTCTGGAGCATGTGTGGCGGTGGCGCTGGGGCTGGTGCGTGCCTCGATTGGCACTGAGACCACCGGCTCAATCGTGTATCCGGCTTCGCAGAACGGGGTGGTTGGGGTCAAGCCGACGCACGGCCTGCTGGAGGGCGAGGGCATCATCCCGATTGCTGATGCGTTTGATACCGCCGGCCCGATTGCCGCCAGCGTGCGTGACGCCGCACTGCTGATGGATGTGCTGGCGGTGCAGCCGCTGGCCTGTGTGGAGCAGCTCTCTGCGCAGGCGCTGCGCGGGGTGCGGGTGGGGCTGGCGCAGCGCAAAACCGAAGTGCGCGCCGGTGATGCCCTGATTCGTCAGCAGGTGGTGCAGCGCTTGACCGCCGCCGGCGCAGTGGTGGTGGATGTGCCGGCGATGGATGAATTCACCGGCAAAGAGCGGGACATGCAGCTGGCCAAAGAAAGCCTGAAGGCCATGAAGATGGGCTTTCGGGTGGGGGTGGAGCGCTTTTTGCAGCAGCAGCACTGGCCGCTGCGCACCCTCAAGGACATTGCGGCCTATAATGCGGTGGATGCGCCGCGCCGCATCCCGTCTGGGCAGGAACTGCTGCGCGAGGCTGCCGAGTGGACGTTTACGTGTGATGACGCAGAGGCCTGCTATCGTCAGACCATTGACCCGCTGGTAAAGATTTATGCCGGCCTTGTCAGCAAGGCCATCGACATCCACTATGTGGACGTGCTGGCCGATTTTGCCAATTATGCCTCGCCCTATCATTCACGCGGGGGGCTGCCGGCGGTGACCGTGCCGGCGGGCCGGCGGGACAGCGGAGAGCCGCTGGGCTTGACGTGGTTTGGCCCGCGCCTGTCTGACGCGCGTCTGCTGTCGTATGCCTATGCCTTTGAGCAGCATCCGGCCTAAAAAGCGCACGGCGGCGCATAAACCCGGTTATACTGGTCGGTATCTCTGTCAAACCACTGCCCCACAGATGGGCCGGAGGACGCGATGGGTATGCAGATGCCGGGGGGCATCCCTGACTACGACCAGTTTATGAAGATGACGCCGGCGCAGCGCAAAAACCTGCTGAAAGTGGTGGGATGGGTGGCTGGCAAGCAGATTCAGCCGCTGCTGATGCTGGTGTTTGAGCGCGATCCCGACCCCGAAATCCGTCAGATGGCGCGTCAGATGCTGGAGAAACAGGGGGTACAAATCCGGGTGGAAGGGGGAGACCCGCGCCTGACCGCCGAGCCGCGCAGCGACGCCCTGCGCGCGCCCGAATCGCCGATGCGCGATGGCGGGGTGGGCATTCCGGTCACGGATGACCTGAGCCGGCGCGCCGCCGAGGCGCTCAAGCGCGGACAGGGCACGCCCCAAAGCCCATCGTCGCAGGTGGGTGGGCCGTCTTTGGCCGATTCGGGCGCAACGGTCTATTACACCACCACGCACGGCACGGTCGAGTCGCCGTTTTCTGGGCCTGATACCCTTGATGGCGGCACGGGGCGCGCGCTTCAGCGCAATCAAAACTTCCCCAACGTGTTTTTGCTGTATCCGCGCAACCTCAAGTATGTGCGCGGCGAGGTGGAAAAGCCCACCACCAGCACCGGCACGGCGGCATGGGTGGGGATCGTGATTTTTTTCGTGGTGTTTTCGATGATTTCGGCAGCGTCTGGGCTGTTTTTCATCGCGGATGCGCCGTTTGTCGGCAGCAATTTTGATCCCGAGATGCTGCTGCCGTTTGGGTTCTTTGGGCTGATTTTTGGGATTATCTTCTTGATTGTGGTTGTGTCGTGGGTGCGCAATCAACAGCGCATGACGCGGCTTGCCGCCAGCGGTCAGGTGTATCTGGGGCAGGTGGTCTACAGCAATGGGCGCTGGGTGAGCAGTGGCAGCGGCAGCAGTCGCTCTAGCTCGTATCGGGTGACGGTGCGCTATGTGCTGCGCCTGCCCGATGGGCGCACGGTCAACGGCGAGGCCACCGCCACGCGCGGCGACCTTGCGCGCAAGGCCCTGCCCCTGACCGGTTCACCGGTGGCGGTGCTGTATGCCTCAGAAGACGACCAGATGCTGCTATAAGCGCCGATTTCGAGCGGGCGCTGCTGTGTGATGTTCTCGTCACATGTTATAGTCTGAAAAATAGAGGTGAACGCGAGGGGGATGTGATGGTCGGTTATTTCCATCAAGCGCGGCGCAAGCTCAAGCAGCACCGACGTGTGTCCGCCCACGAGCAGGACGAGGCCGCCAATGCGGCCCTGCCGATGGCCACCCCCCAGCAGCAGGTCGGTGAGCTTCAGCGCCTGATAGGCAACCGCGTGGTGCACCGTATGGCGGCAGCGGGCGCGCTTCAGCGGGTGATTGCCGGCTATAAAAAGGGCAAGAACATTCACGGCAATGCGCGTATCATGCGCGGCCTGACTAAGACGCAGCGCATCGAGATTAACCGGCTGCACGCCCGCAAAACCCTGTATACCACCAATGCGGCGCGCAAAAAAGTGGGCGCAGGGCCGGTCATGCCGATGGTGCGCAAGCCCGGCTCGCTGCCGTTCGCCTTTCGGTATGATAAAAACGGCCAGCTGACCATGCGCCCGATTGCAAGAGGCGCGGGCGGCTCGGTCACCTATCCGGTGGGCGGCCTGAAAAATCAGTACATGAAGAACAAATACGGGCGCTCGATGCGGCGCGTATATGCCCTTGGCATCGGCAAAGACGATTTACCCAAAGAAGAGAAGCGCAAAGTCACCCAGACCACCGTGATGGACGGCATCAGCCCCAATGCGGCGGCGCGGGCGCTCAAATATGCCTGCCCGACCGAAAAATCGTGGGAGTGGCTGCACATGGTGGCCTTCAGCATCGGGCAGACGCATGTGGGCGACCTGTCTAAAAGCTCGAAGAGCCTGATAAAGCGCACCGGTCAGCGCCAGCAAATCAGCGAGAACCTTGTGTTGGGCACGGCGGCGGCCAATACCGAGATGCTGAGCTACGAAACGCGGATTAAAGAACAGCTCCAGCAGAACTCGCATCTGCGGCTGTATCTGACGGTGATGGCCGACAAGACCGACGAGACGGTCGAGAACGTCACGATACCGGTGGCACGGCGCATCAGCTATCACTTTTATTTTCAGACCGGCGACAACACCTATACCGCACCGGTGATTGTGGAGTTTGACACCCGCTCGCACCATAAGCCCTCTACCAAGTCGTTTGAACAGGTGGTGAACGAGCTGAAAGAGGCCCTGAAGCACACCACCACCCTCAAAGAGCCGCTGGAAGGGCCAAAAACGGACGGGATGTACAAGTTTTAGCCCATCATCCCCCGCCGACGCCCAGCAAGGTCGGGTTATCGATGAGGTTGGCCGGCGGGCAGCTGCCGGCGGCATCGCAGGCATCCACAAACCATACGTCGTGCAGCTCTCCGGCCATCTCGATGATTTGTCGGCCCTCAGCACGGCTGAGGATTTGCGCCCGCACGGCGGGGTCGCCGCCTTCGTGATAGGCCACCTCGATGTCGGCATCCAAGAACGGGCTGCTGATGGCCATCAGCGCCCCGCGCGTGCGCCAGCGCGCATCCTGCCCGCTGACGATGACCAGCACCGGCGGCCTTGCCGCCTCGCGCCGCTGTTCGATGCCGGCCAGCACCTCGCCGGTCACACGGTTGAAGCCGCGCAAGGCCGAGATGCGCGGCACGCTGTACTGCGTGTAGCTGTACAGGCAGGCCGCGGCCAACAGCACATAGGTGAGCGCGCGCCAGCGCGGCCCGCGCCGCGCCAGCATGGCCAACGGCAGCGCCGAGAGCAGCACCGCCGCCCCGACGGCCTCGTAATAATAGCGTGTGCTGTAGCGCTGCGAGCCGATCCAATAGGCCATGTGCGCGGCCACCGTGCAGAACAAGACCGCCAGCAGCAGCCAAGCCCACACCGCCGGCATCTGCATCCGGCGGGCGACGCCCCCCAGCCCCATCAGCAGCCAGACCACCCCCACCAGCGCCCACGCTTCGGGGTGGGTATAGTTGTATGCCGCGGCGTTGATGGCCCACAGCATCCCAGCCAAGCCCCACACATAGCCCCACGTCTCGCGCAGGGCCAGCACCACCCCCACAGGTATCAGCAGCAGGCTGAGGCCAATCGCCGGCCAGTATGAATCGGCCACCGTGCCTGCCGGCGCAATCCCGACCGCCCAGCGCGTCAGCAGGTCTGACCACGGCTCAATCTGCCAACCAAACAGGTCTGCGGCGGTCACCGTCAGGTCATAGCGGGCAAACTGGATGCCTTTGGCCAGCGTGTGCCCATTGCGCCCGATGTCTGGCCCAAACCCCACGCGGTCATATTCCCAGCCGGGCACCATGGTATAGAGATTGGCCCACGGGTCACCGGCAGCCGCCGCCTGATAGGCTGGGATGGCCAGCGCCACCAGCACCGCGCATCCGCTCAGCACCAGCAGCGGGCCGATGACCGACTGCACCGGGGGACTGACGGTGACCCGTGGGGTCAGAGCGCGCAGCACCCGCACCCCACTGAAGGCGATGAACGGCACGGCCACGGCTACCGCGCTCAGCGGGCGGTTGATGGTCAGCAGGCCGAGCGCGAGGCCCGCTGCCGCCCCCCAGCGCCAGCCCCCCGCCCAGCTCATCCGCCGGTAGGCCCACATGAACACCAGCGCACAGGTCAGTGCCGCGGTGTGTGACATCAGCGTGGCGTTGAGCAGCAGCGCCATCGGGCTGAAGGTGAGCAGCACCGCGGCAATCAGGCCGGCATCTGGGCCGTATATATCGCGCCCGATGCGGTAGACCAGCGCCACGTTGACTGCGGATAGGGCGGCGTTCACCCATGCCGTCAGTCCCAGCCCCACCCCCAGTGCCAGCAGCGCCGGCCAGCCGGGCGGATATTTGCCAAAGCGCACCCCCTCGTGCTCAATCACAAACGGCTGCCAATAGGCGCGGGCCGGCTCATACAGCGGGGCGGTGACCTGCCCGCGCGCAAACACCTTGGCCTGAAACAGATAGGCCACCTCGTCTTCGAGGTGGGGCAGACGCTCAAAGACCACGCGGCTGACCATCAGGCTGAGGCCAAACGCCAGCGCACACAACAGCAGCACCATCAGCGCGGTGCGCGGCAGCGGCATCATCAGGGGATGGGGGGAATCATCGCGCATGGGAGTCCTACCGAGTGAAGGGATAAGGGCCTATGGGACGCCCGCCTATTATACACACCGTATTGGACAGCTTGTGCCGTGATATGTTACACTGACCGACAGCTTTTGAATTTTTTCAAATTGACCGCATAGATAGGGGCTGCAGCTGATGAAACCTTTGGATAGTTCACCCGACGCAAGCTGGCGCGCGCGCTTTAAGGTGTCGGTGGTGGCGTTTACGCAGACGGCCGGCAGCAACCCGCAGCGCGGCCTTGCGGTCACCAACCGCACCGGCACGTATCAACTGCACCGCTGGGACACGCAAAGCGGCCAGCTGTCCCCATTGACCGATGCGCCAGCGGGGGTGGTGTTTGGCGGCATCTCGCCGGATGGGCAGTGGGTGTATTATCTCAAGGATGAGCAGGGCAACGAAATCGGGCATTTTGTGCGCGTGCCGTGGGATGCCGCCCCTGATGCGGCAGTGCAGGATGTCACCCCCGATATGCCGCCGTACAGCTCGTATTCGCTGGGCCAGAGCCTTGATGGGCGCGTATTAGGCTTCAGCGCGGCCAGCGGCGGCTCGTTTGACATCTGTACGGTGCAGGTCGCGCCGGATGGCACGTTGGGCCAGCGCAGTCAGCTGTATCACAGTGAGCGGCTGACCGGCGGCCCAGTGCTGAGCTATGACGGGCAGTACGCGGTGGTGTTCACCACCGAGCGCAGCACCGGCTTCAGCTTTGCGCTGTATGCGCTGCGCGTTGACCAACCGGGGGTGATTCAGCAGGTGCTGCAAGACCCGGACTCGGCCACGGTTGAGCCGGTGGCGTTTGCGCCGCTGAGCGGGGATACGCGCCTGCTGGCCTCCACCAACCTCAGCGGGTTCACCCGTCCGGTCATCTGGGATGTGCAGAGCGGACAGCGTACCGACATCCCGCTGGAAGACCTTGTCGGCGATGTCTTCCCGTGGGGATGGTCGCCAGATGGCCAGCGCATCCTGCTGTGCAACCTTGCTAACGCCCAATACCAGCTGTATGTGTATGACGTGGAAAAGGCGCTGCTGCACCGCTTAGCGCACCCGTCTGGCACGTTTAACAGTGGCTATTATTTTGATGCCGACACGATTTACGTCAACATGCAGGACTCGCAGCACCCCACGCAGGTGGTGGCGCTGGATGCGACCAGCGGCGCGCAGAAGGCGGTGGTGCTGCCGGCCAGCGGTCAGCTGCCGCCCAGCCGCAAGTGGCGCTCGGTCACGTTTGAATCCGCGCCGGGCGTGACGATTCAGGCGTGGGTGGCTACCCCTGATGGGCAAGGCCCATGGCCGATGATTTTGGAGACGCACGGCGGGCCAACCGCGGTGGAGACGGAGACGTATGACGCCGTGGCGCAGGCATGGCTGGATCACGGGTTTGCCTTTATGAGCGTCAATTATCGCGGCAGCGTGACGTTTGGGCGCGAATTTGAGCAGTCCATCTGGGGCAATCTGGGCACGGTGGAAGTGGATGACATGGCGGCGGCCTATCAGTGGGCAGTGCACAACCAGATTGCTCAGCCCGACGCGGTGCTGCTGACCGGCGGGAGCTATGGCGGCTATCTGACACTGCAAGCCCTTGGGCGGCGGCCCGAGCTGTGGGCTGGGGGTATGGCGCTGGTGGCCATCGCTGACTGGCGGCTGATGTATGAAGATCAGGCCGAGACGCTGCGTGGCTATCAACGGTCGCTGTTTGGCGGCACGCCTGATGAAAAGCCCGAGGCGCACCGTGTGGCCTCGCCCATCACCTATGCCGAGCAGGTGCGCGCGCCGATTCTGGTGATTCAGGGGGCGAATGATACGCGCTGCCCTGCCCGTCAGATGCGGGTGTATGAGGAAAAACTCAAGGCGCTGGGCAAGGACATCCACGTGGAATGGTTTGATGCCGGTCACGGCTCACGGGTCAGTGATGAACGACTCAAGCACATGGAGCTGATGCTGAACTGGGCCTATCGGGTGCTGGGATGAGGTATACCGTCGGCGTGGATGGCTGCCCGGCGGGATGGGTGGCGGTTACGCTCCATGAACAGCTGGAACAGGGGTGGGCGTGTGCGCTGCACCCCTCGATGGTGTCGGTGTGGGCGGCGTCGTACGAGGCGGCGCAGGTGTGGGTGGACATCCCGATTGGCCTGCCCGAGGCCGGCACGCGCACGGTCGAGGCGGCGTGTCGGGCGGTGTTGGGAGCGCGGCGCAGCAGCGTGTTTAATACGCCGGCCCGCCTCGCGGCTTATGCCCCAGACTATCACACGGCCAATGCTTGTCAGCGAGAATTGACCGGCAAAGGGTTAAGCGTGCAGTCGTGGGGGATTGCCCCCAAAATCCGCGAGGTGGACGGCCTGCTGCGCTCCGACCCGTCGATTGCTGCCACCCTGCACGAATCGCACCCCGAGGTGGTGTTTTGGGCGCTGAACAACCGTCGCCCGATGAACTATAACAAAAAGACGCCGGCGGGGCGCGCCGAGCGGATGATTGTGCTGTCCCGCTGGTATCCGCCGGCCAGAGAGGTGTTGGCCTACGCGGCAGCGCATTTTCCGCGCAAATACTGCGGCCTAGATGATGTGGTGGATGCGTTGTGCCTTGCGGTGGGGGCGCGTGTGGGCCAGATGGCCACGCTGCCGCCGACCCCCGTGCGCGATGCCTATGGCCTGCCGATGCAGGTGGTATATCCGGTGGAATAACGGCGCGCGGGGGCGGTTTGTCTGATAAGATACGGGGCATTCAGGCTGTGTTGTGTGTTTAGAGGATTTCCCCACAATGTTGATACATCCGACCCTGCGCCACTGGCTGACCTTGCTGGCGCTGATTGCCGCAGTACTCCTCATTGACCAGCTGACCAAGCAGCTGGTGCTCAGCCGGATGGCGGTGGGCCAGCTGTGGGTGCCGATTGAGGCGCTGAGCGGGGTATTTCGCATCGTGTATGTGCAAAATACCGGCGCGGCGTTCGGGATGTTCAGCGGGGCGGGGGTGGTGTTCAGCGTGATTGCGGTGCTGGTGTCGGTGGGGATGCTGGTGCTGCACGCGCGCACGCCGGCAGGGGCATGGGGGCAGCGCATCGCCTTTGGGCTGGTGATTGGCGGGGCGTTGGGCAACGTGATTGACCGCGTCGCCTATGGCTATGTGGTCGATTTTATCAATTATCGCATCGAGGGCCTGTTCTCGAATGTGTCTAACCTTGCCGACCATGCCATCGTCGCCGGGGTGATTGTGCTGGTCGTCCTGAGCTGGCGTGCGCCGCAGCAGCAAGTTGCGTCGCCCTCGCAGACCCGCCCTTCGGAGGAATAGCTTGGCGCGTTGGGCCGCGCTTCAGCGGTCGCGCAGCCCCCGAAAGAACGCATCGAGCAGGGCGGCGCATTCCTCGGCCAGCACGCCGGCATACACCTCCACCTGATGGTTAAACCGTGTGCTGCGCAGCAGGTCGAGGGCGCTGCCAGCTGCGCCATAGCGCTCATCCAGCGCGCCATACACCAGCCGCCACAATCGGGCTTGTACCATCGCGCCGGCGCACATGATGCATGGCTCTAGCGTGCAGTACAGCGTCACGCGCGCCAAGCGCCATTCCCCCACCACCTGAGCGGCCTCGCGCAGGGCGACGATTTCGGCATGGGCGGTCGGGTCGCCATCGGCCTCGCGCCGGTTGCGCCCGCGCCCGATGATGCGCCCGTCCAACACAGCCACCGCCCCCACCGGCACATCCCCGGTCTGAAGGGCGGCGCGTGCTTCGTCCAGCGCATGGCGCATCCATGCGGCGTCGTCAAAGAAGGTCATGCGGCCCTAGCGCACCACAAAGGTGCATGTGCCGGCATATTGCAGATTGTTGGTGCCCGGCCCAAATACATCATACCCGTCATTGATTTGGCGCGTCCACGACACGGTGTATTCGACGCGGTATGTGCCGGCATCTAATGGGCCGATGACCGTCAGCCAATCGACGTAGTAGTCCCCGCCCGGCCGGCGCAGCACATCGGTAAAGCTCAGGCGGGTGCGGCTGATGGGCTGGCCGTTGACGCGCAGGCTGTACTGCGCGGCGTCCAGATGGTCGCGCACCTGCTGCTCGGTTTTGGCAAACCAGCGCCAATACAGCTGCACGGTCGAACCAGCGCCAAGGTTGGCCGGCGCAGGTTGACGCGCGGCGGTGTTGTCGCATTCGGCCAGCACCAGCACACGGTCTTGCACCACTGGCTGACCGCTGGTGGTGGGCGCGGCGACCGGGCCGCTGTTGGTGGGGATGACGCCGGCGGTGGCGCTGGCCTGACTGGCCGGCGTGACCGGTAGGCTGGCGGCGGTGGTGGCGGTGGCCGGCAGGCTGGTCGGCATCGGCGTGCCCAGCAGGTTGGCCAGCGCGGTAGAGGTGGCATTAATCGGGTTGGTATCAACTACCGGCAGAACTGGCGTGCCGGCCTGCGCATCGGTTGGGGTGGCTGTGACGATGGGGGTCGCTGGGGTGGCGGTGGCGGCCAGCGGGGTCGGGCTGACCGGCGCGCCGCCAATCAGGGCGGTCGGCATCAGCGTGCCGGCGGCCAGCGAGGCGGGGTCAAGCCCGCCGCCGGGCTGGGTGGGGA
>DAOUCZ010000206.1:0-37626 GCA_034431675.1 Anaerolineae bacterium
TGAACACAAAATGATGCAACGGTCCAAACCAATACGCCAAGCCCAGCGTCGCCACCACACTCAGCTGAAACCCCCTGTCCCACAGCACCTGCGGGTCATAGGCCGTGAGGATGATGACCGAAGACGCCACCGCCAGCGGCAGATAGGACTGCCTGCCGGTCGGCTGATAAGCTGCTACGATGCCGGCCATCCATGCCGCCCGAACGGTCGAAGGTTCTGCGCCCACCAGCAGCGCATAAGCCGCAATGCCCGCCCATACCAGCAGCACACGCGGCGTCACCCCCAAACCCCCAAAAGGGCTGAGCAGCGCCATCAGTGCGCCCGCCACCAGCGTCATGTTGTATCCGCTGACCACCAGCACATGTGCCGCTCCACTGCGGTTGAAGGCGGTCATCGTCTCTGGCGCAATCCAGCGGTCATCACCCAGCAGCACCCCAATCAGCAGACCGGCATAGGGCTGTGGCAGCACATCGGCAATCTGCTGGCCCGCGGCCAACCGCACATCATGCACCCATGCGAGGGGATGGGCGCTGTTAGTGCTCAAGATCTGTGGGTCAGTGCCGCGTATCAACACGCTTCCTACCCCGCCCCGCCCCAGATAATCGCGATAATCAAAGGCATCGACCACCGGCGGCGAAATCAGCAGGCCGGTCATCCGCACCACATCCCCATAACGGGGCTGAAAAGCGCGCGGCGCATGTACTAACACCTTACCGCGCGCCT
Organism: Anaerolineae bacterium; assembly: GCA_034431675.1. Classification (GTDB taxonomy): domain Bacteria; phylum Chloroflexota; class Anaerolineae; order Aggregatilineales; family Phototrophicaceae; genus Flexicrinis. The sequence continues at coordinate 724 of DAOUCZ010000206.1, forward strand.
CACGCACCAAACCACCGGCCTCAATCCGGCTGACCTCCAACGTGAGCAAGGTGCGCATCTCGCGCACATCGGGCGGCTCGGCCACCCGCCCGTCAATCGTCAGGCCGCCGCGATCGTTCAGCACAGCCACATCGCCCACGCTTGACACCAGCTTTACCCGCAAGCCGGCCAAGCCCAACGCCGCCACCAGCGAGAACAAAATGCGCCATCCCGGACGCTGGAGCGCCGGCAGCCACCCCAACAGCCCCAACAGCGCCAATATCCCCCACACCACCGGCGAGATGTCCGGCAGGGTATCGCTCAGCCACAGCCCCCACACCCACATCAACGCAAAATACAGCGTCCCCATGCTCGCCCCCGTGATGTCTGTGTTTTTACCTCAGTTGGTTACTGTGCCAACATCTCCGCCAGATGACCAGCCAACACCTCCGCTACCGCCGCCTTTTCCATCAACGGCAGGTCTTGACGCCGCCCGTCACGCCACAGCAGCACCACACGGTTGGTCTCGGTGGCAAAGCCGGCATCGCTGGCCGAAATGTCATTGGCCACAATCAGGTCTAGGTTCTTGCGCGCCAGCTTGTGCTGGGCGTTTTGCAGCAAATCGCGGCTCTCGGCAGCAAACCCAATCACCACCCGCGGCCCGTCTGCTGCATGGGCGGCTTTGACGCGCGCCACCTCAGCCAAAATATCTGGATTGCGGGTAAGCTCCAGTGTCAGCCCCTCACCGTCGTCCTGCTTTTTGATTTTGTGCTGCGCCACTTGCTTGGCCCGAAAATCGGCCACCGCCGCCGACATCACCAGCGCATCCGCCCCGCGCCCATGGGTCAACACCGCCTCCAGCATCTGCGCTGCGCTGCCCACCGGCACAACCAATGCCCCATACGGCGCGGGCAGCGACGCCGTGGTCACCAGCGTGACGTCTGCACCGGCATCCAACAAGGCCTGTGCCACCGCATACCCCTGCTTTCCGCTGCTGCGATTGGTGATATAGCGCACCGGATCAATCGGTTCTTGCGTGCCGCCGGCAGTCACCACCACCCGCCGACCTTTTAACGGGCCGTGAGCCAATCCCATGGCGCGCCGCAGTGCGCCCAGCAGCGTCGGGGTTTCGGGCAAGCGGCCCACCCCCTCGAGGCCAGAGGCAAACCGCCCACGCTCTGGCGCAATCACCCCCACACCGCGCGCAGCCAGCGTGGCCAGATTGGCCACCACTGCCGGGTGCTCATACATCGCGCCATCCATCGCCGGTGACACCCACAGCGGGCAGCGCGCCGCCAACGCGGTCACCGTCAGCAGGTCATCAGCAAGGCCGTGGGCCAGCTTGGCCAGTGTATGGGCCGTGGCCGGCGCAATCAGGATGATGTCTGCCCCTTCTCCCAGTCCGACGTGCGCCACATGGGTTGGCAGGCCGCCGCGTGCCTCGGTCTGCCACAAATCAGTATAGACCACCCGCCCCGTCACTGCCTGAAACGCCAGCGGCGTGACAAATTTTTGGGCCGCCTCGGTCATCACCACATCAACCAGCGCGCCGGCTTGCGTCAGCTTGCTGGCCAAGTCAACCGCTTTATAGACCGCAATGCTGCCAGTCACCCCCAGCACCACGCGCTTGCCTTTCAACAGCGTCACCGCCGCCATAAACATCATCTCTCGCTGGCATCTCCACAAAAAAACAGGGTGTGCCTGTTTGCACAAGCCCACCCTGTTCAGTGTAACGCGCAGCGGCGTCAGGCGCTATTCGTCCTGCCCCTCGATCGGGTCGGGCAGCGGCAGCGCCGCATCGACATCTGGCACGTCAGGCACAACATCAGGCAGCACCACCACCCCGCGCGTCAAATCGGGCTGAAGCAGGTTCAGCTCAAGGTCATCCACCCACGAGTTCTTGCTCAAGCTGGTATTACGGATGCGGGTCTGGACGCGCAGCACATCGGTGCGCGTCAGCGACAGCACCGGCGTCTGCACGCGGCGATACGGCCCTGCACCGTTGATAGCCACCTTGCGCACCGCAGTGGTGTTGTCGGCATAGGTCACGGTCATCACCAGCATCAAGCGCGAGGGACGTGTGGTGCGGAACCACCCGCTCAGTACCAGCTGATCACCCACTGCCAAGGTGGTGGTGGTGAGGTCGGAGACCTGCACCACGCGCGCGTTTTCGCCCGCGCTGCCCACAAAGCGGAACGAGCACAAGCCGGTGCGCGCATTGGCGTCGCAGCGCCGGCCATCCAGCGTGCGGTTGATGACGCGCCAATTCGGCCTCAGGGCGCTCTCGAAGCCCGGGTTAACCAGCAGATTGGTGATGATGTAGGGCTTGGTGGTAAAGCTAAAGCTGTCGGTGAAGAACCGCCCACCCTCATACGACGAGGCCGAACTGCCCACCGTCACCGTGAAGGTCTCGCCCTGCGCCAGCAGCGCATCCGGCGTAAAGGTCAGTGACAGCTCATCAACGCTCAGGCTGAATGTGCCGCTCACCGCCGCCGAACTGCTGTCGACAACCGCAAAGGTCGAGGACGGCTGAAGGCTCTTGTTGAAGCTGACCACTACCGTGCTGCCCACCGACACATCCACATCGCCATCAGCAGGTGTAAAGCCGGTCACCAGCAAGTCGCGCCAGTTGAGCACCGTGCTGCCCGCCACGAATGGGCCGTCTTCGGCATAGCCCACCGTATACATGCGGTCAGGGATTTCGTCGTAGCCGTTGAGGGCCTTCTCGACCTTGTCCCACGTGCCATCACGGCGGTACTTATACGGGAAGGTCGTCCCTTCGGGGAAGCTGAGTGTCACTTCCCACACCCCCGCCGCGACCTCAGTCATGTCCACACCGCTGCCCCAGTTGCTCAGCGTAGGGTGACCACCGATGACCTGCACTGCGTTGGATACCTGCGTGAACGGCGGAACCACTGCCGAGAAGGTCACATCGACCATCGACGCCACGGTCTCAGCATCCACCACGTTCGAGGCTGCCGAGAAGTTAAACGAGGTGTCATAGGCGCGCACGATATATTTGTAGGTCTGATTGGCGCTCACGTTGCTGTCGGTATAGCTGTCAGCAGCATCATCCTCAAGGTCGGCCACCATCTGATAGGTCATGCCGCCGTCCGCGCTGCGATACACGCGATAGCCATGCACCGCGACATCATCGCTCGAGAGCGACCAACCCAACCCGACCTCGGTGGGCGTATCAAACCGCTTGCTCAGTGTCACGGCGGCTGGCGCGGTGGTATCGCTGCTAGGATTGACCGTCAGCGGGCACAGCACATAGCCGGTCTGGGTGGCCTCATCACACAGGTCACCGGGGAAGTCAAAGGCGTAGAACCATGTCTGGCCGCCATCACTGCTGTAACGATAGGTGTAGCTGTATGTGCCGACCACATCCGGGCGCAGCGACGCATAGAACTCGTCATTACTGCCGGTGGCTGCCGGCACATTGGGGGCGGCATCCACCCAGCGCCAGCTGGCATCACTGGACGGGTTGCTGCCCGCCGCGCCATACCCCAGCTGCGCCGTCAGGCCGTCCACCGGCTCAGACTGCGCATCGGTCACGCCAGCCAGATAAATCGCCCCATACACATCATCGGTGCTGTCCAGCGTGCTGATGACATGCGTCAAACTGGAAGGCCACTGCACATTGCGATACGAACCGCTCAAGTCGTAGAACGGCGTGGCAGATACCTCGTTCGACGGGCCGCTGGTCACGCCGGCGGCGCTGATGGCCTCGACCGTGTAGTAGTAGGTGCGGCCAGAGCTGAGACCGCTGTCGGTATAAGTAGTCGTGCCATCCGGCAAGGTAGCAATCAGCGTGCGAGCGCCGCCGCCGGCAAACCGGCTGCGATACACTGCATAGCTGTGCGTGCCCATGTCTAGCCAGTTCAACTCGACCTCCGTGCCCGAAAGCACGGTGGCACTCACGGCTGGCTTGGGCGGCACTTCATACGCCCCACTGCTCAGCACCAACAGGATGCCGCTGTTGGCCGCCACGCTCGGAACGGTCAGCTGAGTGGTGCTGCCGCTGCCCGGCGTCGTGACATAATTGGCGCTGTCAAACACGTTGACAAACGTCGCGCCCACCGGCACATGCTGGCCCAGATTGATGGTCATGCTGGCTGCCGATGTGTTGCGGTTAATCAGCACCACCGCCGCATCGCTGCCATCCGGCATATAACGGTAGTACCCGAGCTGTTTGCTGGCATCATCGACAAGACTGAAGACGAACTTGCCCGTACGCAGCGACGGATGTGCATTGCGGGTTGTGCCCAGCGTGGTGAAGTGCGACAGCAGGGCATCGCGCACACTGTTGCCCTCGGTCATGTGGGTGTAGAACGGCGTGCCGGTCTCGTCCCCCCATGGGAACGGGGCACGGTTATACGGGTCGTCTTCCCACTTGCCGCCGTGATAGTAGGCCGGATTGACAAGCCCAACCTCGGTGCCATAGTAAATTTGCGGGGCGCCCGGCAGGGTATATTGCATCAAGCTGTAGCCCATCAAGTTCGCGACGGCCTCGGCACCCGGCTGCCCCACCTCGTAGTGGTTGGCGCTGGTCGGATAGGCTGTGCCGTTGGGCGGCGAGTTCGGGATGGTCTCGTCCAACAGCCACAGCGCGCGCTGCGTGTCGTGACTGCCGTTGAGGTTCATCATGGCGTAGAACGCTTCTTCGGGATAGCGCTCGTACAGGTCATAATAGCGCGTGGCAAACATCGACGGCGTGTGCGGCACAATCTTGCCCGGCAGTGAGCCGCTGTTGAAGTCGTTCTCGGCATCCAGCGCGCTGTCACGCCAGAAGCCAAACAGGGCAGCGGACTGCTGATAGTTCATCACCGCGTCCCACTCGCCCGGGTTGCTGCCGCTCGAGGTATAGCCGCTGGCCAAGCCACCGCTGATCCACTGCGTACCGATGCCCCAAAACTCACCAACGATATAGGCGTCGGGGTTGGCCGCCTTCACCTTATCGCGGAAGTTCTCCCAATAATCGTTGCTGCCAAACGAACCCGATGGGTCAACATCGTTGGCCACGTCCAGACGCCAACCGTCAATATCAAAATCGGTAATCCAGTACGTGCCAATCTCGGCAAACTTGCCCGACGGGTGGGTGATGCCCCCATCCCAGATGGCCGCACGTGCAAGGCCACCCGGCGTGGCGCTCTCAAACTCGGGCAGGCTGTCAAAGCCAAACCATCCGGTGTAATAGCGCCCATCAGAGCACGGCGCTGGGCCGCTGCCCGTCAGCGAAAACGGCTTGAACAGGTTGAGGTATGGGCTGGTGGTGCTTTCGCACGCCCCCACCGTGGCATAGCGGTTATAGCGATCGAAATACGGGCTGTCGGACGACACGTGATTAAACACGCCGTCCAGCACCACATACATCCCCTCGGCATGGGCGGCATTAATCAGCGCCGTCAGCGCCGCATCCCCGCCAAAGTTATCATCCACCACGCTGAAGTCGCGCGCGTCATACTTGTGGTTGGACGGCGCTTCAAACACCGGCGTCATATAAATCACCGTGACGCCCAAGCCCTTCAGATAGGCCAGCTTGTCCTGAATGCCCTGCAAGTCGCCACCGTAGAAGTTACGACTCCATGACCCCTGACATCCATCACCTGTAATCGCTCGCGGGTCGCAGATGGCAGTGTTCCAAGCGCCGCTGTTGCCATACGAGGGATCAGAGCGGAAAATCGTCCCCCCGGCCTCGTTATAGAAAAATTCGCCGGCAAGCAGGTTGTAGGCCGGGTTACCAACGCGGAAGCGATCGGGGAAAATCTGATAGAACACGCCATTCTTCACCCAATCCGGGGTGGTAAACGACGGGTCATATACCGTCAGCGCCCACGAATAATCGGGGTTGCCGCCATAGGGCTGACCACTGCCGCCCCACAAGCGGTGATTAAAATCAGCAGCAGCCAAGTCATCCTGATAGTACACCTCGGCAGTGCCATCCACCGCGCGAAACCAGTAGTACAGGATGTTGGGCGTCGCGCCGGTATTGAGCGTGTAAGCCCAATAGTCATACGCGCCCACTGTCGCTACGCGGTTCATGCTGTAAAAATTGTTTGCCCCCAGCTTGGTGTTATAAACGCGCAAAAACACCGACTGCACATCGCTGGCGGCGGTGCGGAAGCGCAGCGTCACCTGCGAGTTCATCGGCGCTGGGCCGGTGGGCGTGCGATACAGCGGATCGCGGCTATCGTGGAACAAATCGCTCCAACAAATGTTGTTCGGCCCGCAAGACGCATAGGCCGTATGCTGTGGGCGAACAGTCGTTAAGGCCAAGACCATCAGCAAGGCCGCAAACGTCCATGTTCGCCACGTCCAAAACCATCTTGCCATAAGGTTAAAACTCCAAATCAAACAAAACGAACGGTTTTACAGAGGTCAATAAGAGACGCACTAACCCCTATGACGGATTATAGCCAGCACAAAAATTCACAAACAAAGCCACCTGACAAGAGGTTTTATTGGAAGTTTGTTGGTTTTACACGAAACTCGAATCGCCATCTCTATCCAAGTCCCCTGTAGACAAGACATGTAAACGTTTTACGATTCGGGCCGGTTTTGGTGAAAGCGGTTTCAAAACGTGGCGATTCTCATAAATTTTTGGGCGTTTTGAATAACCATTGTTACATCTTATTATGTGACGCTGCCGGCCATCACCTGATGATAGACCTCAACCGTGGCCTGCGCCACAGCGCGGTGCGTATACAGCGCCAAGGCGCGCGCCCTGCCCTGTTCTGCCAGTGCGGCACGCGCCTGCGCCGAGGCCATCAAGCGCGCCAGCGCCCCCCGCAAAGCAGCGGCATCCCCCTCTGGCACAATCACGCCGGCCTCGCCAATCACGCCCGGTATCGCCCCACTGTCCGAGCCAATCACCGGTACACCGCTGCACATCGCCTCCACCAGCACCCGCCCAAACTGTTCCTTCCAGTTCGGGCGAGTCAGCGAAGGCAATGTCAGCACATCAATCTGGCGATACTGCGCCGGCATCTCGGTAGAAGCCACCTGCCCGACAAACCGCACCCGCTCGACGATGCCGTGATGGGCCGTCAGCGCCTCCAGCTCGGCGTGCAGCGGGCCGCCGCCCAACAGCATCAACCGCCAATCGCCTTGTAAACCGGCCACCGCCTCCAGCAGCACCCGCACCCCTTTTTCTTCCACCAACCGGCCAAAATAGCCGATGGTGAACGGCCGCGGCGGGGGCACACTTGGCACAAACAAGTCGGGGTCTGTGCCAAACTGTGGGATAACCGACAGTGGGCCGCGATAGCCTTTGGTGCGCCACACCGCGCCGGCATCCTCTGTGCCCACCAGCGCATGGTCTACCCCACCCATCAGCCAGCGCTCCCCCCAGCTAAACGGGGGCGGGTAGCGCCGCACAAGGTTTTGCCAGCTGAAGAACAGGCTGCGCGCCCCAATCCGCCGCGCATGATAAAACATCTGCCACGCAGCAAGGTTATATGGCTCTTCGTCGATGTGGACGATGTCGGGCCTGACCCGCTGCATCAGGCGGCCCAGCCCAACATAATGATGCAGATGAAAATCGCCGTTGCGCCGCAGTGGCAGCACTTCTAGACGGTATCCATCGGTATAGACGCGCTCAAGGGGCTGTTCGCCGCGCTCGTCCTTCCAAGACGGTGGTACAGCCACGGTCAAATCGACCCCCAAGCGGGCGATGTCTTCCAGTTTGCGCTGATAAATCCCAACGATACACGCCTTCGAGACCATCAGCACCCGCGGCTTATGGCTCACTCAACCCCCTTGCGACCACAAACGAAAGGCATCGGCCCGCCCCCACGGAGAGTACGGGTCGGTTTCGGGCGCGGCGGCCTGCTGTGCGACAGCTTGCGGCGCGCCAGCCCCTTCAGACAGCGCCAGCGCGATTAACGCAGCATCATCTAGGGCCGGCGGTGAGGGCAGCAGTTCGGCCAGATGCGCATCGATAAAGGTGGTATCCAACTGCCCTGACTGGGTGGCCGGATGCGCCAGCAAGCTCAGCAAAAAGCCGATGTTGGTGGTCACCCCCTGCACCACCGTCTGGCGCAAGGCCAGCTCCATCCACGCCAGCGCCTCGGCGCGCGTCGCCCCATGGGTAATCACCTTGGCAATCATCGGGTCATAGTGGATGGTCACCTCATCCCCCGACTGAATGCCCGAATCGACCCGCACCCCGACCCCCTCTGGCGGTACAAAGCGCAAAACCTTGCCCGTGGCCGGCAAAAACCCGCTGGCGGCATCCTCGGCATACACACGGCACTCCACCGCGTGCCCGCGCTGCGACAGCTCGTGCTGGGCAAACGGCAGCGGCTCACCCGCGGCCACCCGCAGTTGAAGCTGCACCAAATCCAAGCCAGTCACCAGCTCGGTCACAGGGTGCTCGACCTGCAAGCGGGTGTTCATCTCCAGAAAGAAGAACTCGCCCGATGGCGTGGCGATAAACTCCACCGTGCCGGCGTTGACATAGCCCACCGCGCGGGCCGCATCCACCCCCGCCTGCCCAATAGCGGCACGCTGCCCCGCGCTCAACAGCGGAGACGGCGACTCTTCAATCACCTTTTGGTGGCGGCGCTGGGCGCTGCACTCCCGCTCAAACAAGTGCACAATCTGGCCGTGTTGGTCGGCCAGCACCTGCACCTCGATATGACGCCCACGCTCGATATAGCGCTCCAGAAACACGCGCGGGTCATTGAAGGCCTTCTGGGCCTCGCGCCGCGCCGATTCGAGGGCCGGCAGCAGGTCGGCCTCGGCATACACAATGCGGATGCCCTTGCCACCGCCGCCGCCTGCCGCCTTCACCATCACCGGATAGCCGATGCGGCGCGCCTGCTCGACAAACTCGGCATCGCTGGCCTCTGCCGACTGAAAACCCGGCACAAGCGGCACACCCGCCGCTGCCATCAGCGCCCGTGCCTCGGTCTTTACCCCCATGGCGCGGATGGCGGCGGGCGGCGGCCCAATCCATATTAGACCGGCATCCATCACGCGCTGGGCAAAATCGGCGTTCTCGCTCAAAAACCCATACCCGGGATGCACACAGTCCGCGCCGGTCTGCAAGGCCGCCTCAATCAAGCGCTCGGCCCGCAGATAGCTGTGTGTTGGCGCAGCGCCACCGATATGCACCGCCTCGTCGGCCATCTGCACATGGCGTGCGCGCGCATCCACATCGGAATAGACCGCCACCACCCCCACGCCCAGCGCGCGACAGCCCCGCGCAATCCGCACAGCAATCTCGCCGCGGTTCGCAATCAAACATTTTTTGAGCATATCCCTAAAACCTTTTTCAACCACTCCACACATCTATCCTGCGCCAGCATGGGGTGAGCGACGCAGCGCCCCGCCCACCCTCATCAGATGCCGCGCCAGCCTTAGTTGAACTTGCGCCGTACCGGCTTATTCTCCAAAATCGCCTCAATCTTCTCGTCAATTTCTGGCGTGATGGTGACATCCAGCGCCTTGAGGTTCTCGTGCACCTGCGCCGGCTGAGACGCGCCGGTAATCACGCTGGAGACGGCAGGGTTCTTCATGGCCCATGCCAGCGCCAGTGCCGAGGTGGTTGTGCCCATCTCTGCCGCCAGCACGCCCAGCTTCTTCACCTTCTCGATGCGCCCGCTCTCAATCTGCTTGCTAAACCACGCTTGATCGACATTGGTGGCGCGGCTGCCAGCGGGGATGCCGTCGTTATATTTGCCCGTCAGCACACCCTGCGCCAGCGGACTCCACACCACCAGCCCCACGCCGCGCTTCAGGCAGGTCTCTTCCAACGCGCCTTCCACCACCTCGCGATCGAGCATGTTATACAGCGGCTGCTCGGTCACCGGTGCATAGCCGCCGGTGGAATGCGCAAACCCGATCGCCTCTTCGATGTCGGCGGCAGACCACATACTCGTGCCCCAATACAGGATTTTGCCCTGCTGAATCAGGTCGCTGATCGCGCGCACGGTCTCTTCGGTCGGGGTCTCGTCATCATAGCGGTGGCAGAAAAAGATGTCGAGATAATCGATATTGAAGCGCTTCAGCGACTTGTGCACGCTCTCAAAGATATGCTTGCGCGACAGGCCGCGGTCGTTGATGTCGTCGCTCATCGGCCAATAGGCCTTGGTGCTGATGACCAGCTTGGAGCGGTCATAATCCTGCACCACCTTGCCGACCACCTTCTCAGCCTCACCGCGCGCATACACGTCCGCCACGTCGATAAAGTTGATGCCGGCCTCGATGGCGGTGCGCAGACAGCTGCCCGCATTCTGTTCCTCCATCCACGAACTGCCATAGGTCAGCCACGCCCCAATACTGATGGCGCTGACCTTCATGCCGGCACGGCCCAAACGGCGATACTGCATAGCCATGATGGTTAAATCCTCTCTTGATAGACAGAACAAAGGGATGACACAGGGGTGTTTACCGCCTCGCAAGTATACCCATACCCGTCTAGGCCAAGGAGTCCGTTACGATTCCACTCATCAAGTGTTATAGTATTCGACTGCTTTATCCAGACACCATTGCAAAGGGTTATCGTGGCCACCCCTTACATCGCCCCATCCATCCTTTCGGCTGATTTCACCCGTCTGGGCGAACAGTTGCAGGCCTGTCAAGCCGCCGGCGCGGACTGGATTCATATCGATGTGATGGACGGGCGCTTTGTGCCCAACATCACCATGGGGCCACTAATTGTGCAAGCCGCGCGGCGCGCCACCAGCCTGCCGCTTGATGTTCACCTGATGATTGTCGAGCCAGAGCGCTATCTGGAGGCCTTTGCTGCAGCGGGCGCATCCCACATCACCGTGCACGTCGAGGCCAGCCCACACCTGCACCGCACCCTCGAAAGCATCCGGGCGCTCGGCCTCAAAGCCGGCATCGCCCTCAACCCCCACACCCCTATCAGTGCTATTGCCGAGGTGCTCTACCTCGCCGACATCGTCACCGTGATGACCGTCAACCCGGGCTTTGGCGGGCAGTCGCTGATTACCTCCACACTGGTCAAGTTCACCGCGCTGGCCCAATACGCCGCCCAGACCGGCCAAGGCCTGCATCTGGTGGCCGACGGTGGGGTGAATGAACATACCGCCGCACAGGTAGCCAGCGCCGGCGCTTCGGTGCTGGTGGCCGGTCACGCGGTGTTTGGCCATGCGGATGGCCTCGCTGCCGGCATGGCCGCGCTGCGTACCGCCATAGAGGAATCCCCCGATGAGAGACAACAAAAAAGCCGGTGATGCCGGCTTTCTTGTCCTGTTTACGCTGGGCAGCTTAGTTCTTGGCCAGCGACTTGATGCACTTGGTGCACATGCTCTTGCGCACCATCGTCTGCCCTTCACGCACCGTCACCTTCTGGATGTTGGGGCTGAACTTGCGACGGGTGGCACGCATCGAAAAGCTGCGCTGATTGCCAAACTGCGGTTTTTTACCACAAACTTCACACACGGCCATGGGAGGTGTTGCCTCGATTTTGCTTAATCCGGTTGCGAGATGCTACCATAGCGCCCACGTCAATTCAAGGCGCTGTCCTTTTCGTCGTTTAACGATTTTGAGGTTTTATCATCATGGTATTGGAAGTTTCCCGCCGCGTGTGCGATGGTCACAAACTAAAGTATCTGGTTCACGCCGGCCTTGCATGGCTTGAGCACAACAAAGAACGGGTCAACCAGCTCAACGTCTATCCAGTCCCCGATGGCGATACCGGCACCAACATGTGGCACACCCTGCGTCGTGCCTATGCCAACATCGCCGACCAAGAAGAGGCCCATGTGGGCAAAGTGGCCGATATGGTGGCCCGCGGGGCTTTGATTGGCGCTCGCGGCAACTCCGGCACGATCCTGTCGCAAATCTTCCGCGGCCTCGCCGACGGCCTGAAAGACCGAGAGGTCTTTGACGCCCGCGTGTTGGCTTATGCTTGCAAAACCGCCGTCGATTCGGCCTATAAGGCCGTCGAATAACCGGTGGAAGGCACAATCCTGAGCGTGACCACAGCCGCCGGCGAAGCGGCCATGCGCGTGGCCCAAGAAGAAAGCGACCTTCAGGTGGTGCTGGAAGTGATGCTGGCCACCGCACAAGACGCCCTGCGCCGTACCCCCGACCAGCTCGAAATCCTGCGCAAGGCCGGCGTGGTAGACAGCGGCGGGCAGGGGCTGGTGTATATCCTCGAGGGCATGGTGCGTCTGCTTCAGGGCGAGCCAGTCATCTTGTTCGAGATGCGCCACGAAGCCACCTCGGCAGCCCCCGCTCCAGAGGACAACACGTGGGAAGATATGCTAGAGCCAGAGGATGAAGAGGGCTATGGCTATGACGTGCAGTTCTTGATTCAGGGCGAAGGCCTCAGCGTGCCACAAATTCGCAAAGACCTCGAAGAGATGGGCGGTTGGTCGATTGTGGTGGTCGGCGACGAATCGCTGGTCAAAGTCCATGTGCACCTATCCGACCCGGGCATGGCGCTGAGCTACGGCGTCAAGCTCGGCCAGCTGGATGACCTTGTGGTCGAAAACATGCAAATCCAGTACGAGGCGCAGCTGGCCAAGCGCGTGCGCAAAGAGGATAACGAGCCGTTCCAGCAGGTGGAAGGCGTGGCCGTCATCACCGTAGCTGCCGGCGATGGGCTAAAGCGCCTGATGCGTGACGCCGGCGCAGCCTATGTCATCAGCGGCGGGCAGACCATGAACCCCAGCGCCGAAGACTTCCTCAACGCCATCAACGCCATCCCCAACACCGAAATCGTGCTGCTGCCCAATAACAGCAACATCATCCTGACCGCCAAGCAGGCCGCCAAACTGGCCGAAGGCAAGCGTGTGGCCGTCGTGCCCAGCCGCACCATGCCACAGGGCATCAGCGCCATGCTGGCTTACTATAATGCGCATGAGGCCGGCGCTAACCTCGATGAAACCACCACCGAGATGAACGAGGCCCTCAGCGCCGCGCGCACAGTCGAAATCACCACCTCCACCCGCGCCATCACCCTTGACGGGGTCACCGTGGCCGAGGGGCAAATCATCGGCCTGCTGGACGACAAGCTGGCCGCCTCTGGCGAAACCCTCGAAGACGTGGTCATCCAAACACTGGAAGCCGCAGGGGCTGACCAAGCCGAAGTGATTACCCTGTATTTTGGGTGGGACGTGCGCGAAGCGCAGGCCCACAAAATGGCCGAAGAGCTGCGCAAACGCTTCAGCAACGTCTCAGAGGTGCAGGTGAACCGCGGCGGCCAACCACTCTATCCATATATCATCAGCGTCGAGTAACCCGCCGTCCATGCCCAACGTCCTCATCGTCACGGACTCTGGCGCGGCCATCCCAGACCGCTCGTTTTTGGGGGCGACGAACCTAGCCGTCGCCCTCAACCGTGTGACTCTGGGCGACCGCACCGGCTACGAAGGCACTGACTTCCCCCCGCGCGAGTTGTGGGATACCCTGCGCAGCAATCCGGGCGCCCTCAAAATCGATGCCCCATCCCCGCAGGAATACTACCGCCTGTTTCAGGCCGGCGCAGCCCAGTTTGATGCGGTGCTCAGCATCCACTCGTCCAGTCAGCTGTCAAGCAGCTATCACAACGCCCAAAAAGCCGCCGAGCGCCTTGCTGGCACTTGCCCTATCGGGCTGATTGACACCCGCAGCATGAGCGCCTCCCACGGGTTGGTGGTGCAGGCCGCATTGGAAAGCAGCCGCAGCGCCAAAACCTTCGACGACCTGATCCGGCAGGTGCGCGCCATTGCCGCGCGCGTGTTTGCGATATACTATGTCGAATCGACGGAGACCCTGCTGGCCAACAAGATGCTGTCAGCCGAGCACAGCGTACTGGCATCGATGCTGGGGGTCAAGCCCATGCTCACCTTTGATGAGGGACGCTTGGTGACCACGGGCAAGGCGCGTACCCGCACACAAATCGTCGATCAGCTGATCGAGTTCGCCTCGGGGTTCGATGACATCCGCGAGGCGGTGGTGGTGCAGCCCGAAAACGCGCAGCGCACCGAGACCTCACGCTTGCTCATCAACCGTCTGTCGGATGTGCTGCCGGGCAAAACCCCGCATATCTGTAGTTATTCGCCGGCCCTCGCCGCCTTGATTGGGGCTAATGCCGGCGGTTTGGTCATTTTAAGTGGAGAAAAGGAAGAAACTCATGGCTTCTACAAAAATTAAAATCGTGGCAGACAGCGTGGCCGACCTGCCGGCAGAAATCATCGAAAAATACGACATCGCCGTAGTACCCTGCTTCGTCAACTATGACGGCCAGAGCTTCGCCGATGACGGGGTGGAGCTTGACCGCGAGGCCTACTATCGCAAGCTGCCCACCATGACCACCCACCCCACCACCGCCGCCCCGCCCCCCGCATTGGCCGAAGAAGTGCTGCACCGCCACATGGAAGGCGCAGACCACCTGATTGCCATCGTGACGCCGGCCAAGCTCAGCGCCACCTATAACTCGTTTCGCATCGGCGGCTCTGGCCTGCCAGCCAACCGCTATACCCTCATCGACAGCGGCAACCTGAGCATGGCCATGGGCTGGCAAATCATCATCGCCGCCGAGACCGCCGCCCAAACCGGCAGCGTAGACGCCACCCTAGACGCCATCCAGCGCGTGCGTAAGAATCAAACGCTGTACTGCGCCATGGCGACCATGGAGTTTTTGCGCCGCAGCGGGCGCGTGGGATGGGCCGCCGCCGGCATCGGCGCGCTGCTGCAAATCAAGCCGATTGTGCAGGTGGTGGAAGGCGAAGTGAAAGCCGCCGCCCGCATCCGCACCTTTGGCAAAGCGGTCGAAAAGCTGTACGAACTCGTACGCGAGCAGGGCAAGCTCGATAAACTGGCCATTTTCCATACCAACAACGAAGAAGGCGCGCTGGCCATGCGCGACGCCCTCAAGGACATCCTGCCCCAAGATGTGATCATTACCCGCGTCGGGCCGACGCTGGGCACACACGTCGGGCCGGGGGGTCTGGGGTTCGCCTCGGTCAGTGCCTCTTGGAAGGTCTAGAGTCTTTACATCCATGCCATCTCCTATCGAAACACTGGTCAAAATCCTGAAACTCGAACGTGAGCAGGGCGGGAGCAATCGCGCCGTGGTCGGGGGTCTCAGCGCGTTTGGGGACGTATGGGCACAGCAGGCCTATGAGCAGGCCCGCCGCCCCGAACAACGCCGTCTGATTGACGAACTGGCCTCGCTGCTGCGTGGATATGACCACATCGAAGACCGAAGTGAGCGCCTGACAGTGGTCAGCTATATGCTCGACCGCATCCTCAACCGCTCGCAGCACGCGCCATCGGGCGAGGGGGCGGCTTCTGCTGCCCCCACCCCGCCGGATAAACCCCAGCGCCCTCCACGCCGCGACAACTTCCCCATCGGCCAGCAGCGCAGCGATACCCCGACAGCCGACCGGCCAGAGCGCCGCCCACGGCGCGACGCGCGCGACGATGCCCCACCCCCCGCGCGTGAAGGCCGCACTGCTGAAGACGCCCCCCCGCGTGAGCGCCGCGAACGCCCAGATCGCCCCGCGCGCGCAGAGCGCAGCGAAAACGCCACTGCTCAGCCAGACCGGCAGGATCGCGACCGTGACCGCGGCAGTCGCAAGCAGCGCCCCGAAGGCGACAGCGCCGATCGCCCACCTCGCGCTGACCGCCCCGCGCGGGAGCAGCAGCCGCGCCAGAACAACAAGCCCCAACGTCAGCCCGATAACCGCCCACAGCAGCGGCAGCCCCAGCGCCCCAATCGCCCGCAGCACCACGGGGACGACGACGGGCCAGACCTGCCAGAACCCGCCTTCGACACCAGTGACCCGATCGAGGTGCACTACACCGGCAAGCTCGACATCCCGACCGAAGTGCGCCTCGCCAAGCCACCCCGCCAGCCCCGCACACCCATGCCCGCTGAGCAGGCCGCCGACATCCTTTATGGCCTCAGCCGCACCATCGATACCATCCGCGGGATCGGGCAAAAATATGCCGAACTGCTGGCCAAGCTCGGCATCACCACCATCGAAAAGCTGCTGTTCTGCCTGCCCCGCCGCTACGACGACTACACCCGTCTGCTGCCCATCGGGCGACTGCGCCCACGCACCACGGCCACCGTCATCGGCACGGTGCAGCGTGCCGAGCTGCGCGTGATGCGCGGCGGACGCAAAGACCTTGTGGTAGAGTTCACCGACGGAACGGGCGCGCTGACGGCCACCTTTTTTGGCCAACATTACCTCACGCGCACCTTCCACACCGGCAGTCAATTTGTGCTGCACGGCAGCATCAGCGTCTATCAAGGGCGCTTGCAGCTGGCCAATCCCGAGTGGGAACAGATTGACCCCGAAAACCTGCGCACCCCGGGCATCGTACCGGTCTACCGCCTGACCGAGGGCCTGACCGCACGCACCATGCGCCGCCTGATGCGCGAGGCCGTGAGCTATTGGGCCGAACGCCTGCCCGATTATATGCCGGCCTCGGTGCTCGACCGCACCGAACTGGCCGACCTCGGATGGGCCATCAAGAACCTGCACTTTCCCGAAGGCCACGACCATCTGGAACACGCGCGCCAGCGCCACGCCTTTGACCAGCTCATCCTGCTGCAATTGGCCATTTTGCGCGCCCGCCGCGAGGTGCAGGCCGTCCCAGCGCTGCCGCTGCCGGTCTCCGACGACTTTCTGGAGTCCTTCATCGCCAGCGTCTTCCCCTATCCGCTGACCGGCGCACAGCAGCGCGCCATCGCCGACATCCGCCGCGATGTCGCCCAAAGCATCCCGATGAACCGCCTGCTTCAGGGCGATGTCGGCGCAGGTAAGACCGCTGTTGCGGTTGCCGCGCTGGCGATGGCCTACTCACAGGGCAAGCAAAGCGCCATGATGGCCCCCACCAGCATCCTCGCCGAACAGCATTACCGCGGCCTGCAAAAGCTGCTGGCCAACCTGCCAGAGGGTCAGCCCCGCCCCACCGTCGCCCTGCTGACCGGCGCACTGCCCGCCAAAGACCGCGAGGCGGTCATCGCCGGCCTCGCCGAGGGCAGCATCGATATTGTGGTGGGCACGCACGCCATTATTCAAGATACCGTGCAGTTCCGCGAGCTGGCGCTGGCCGTCATCGACGAGCAGCACCGCTTTGGGGTCGAACAACGCGCCGTCCTGCGCGGCAAGGGCAGCAACCCGCACGTGCTGGTCATGACCGCCACCCCCATCCCCCGCACGCTGGCCCTCACCCTATATGCCGACCTTGACCTGAGCGTCCTCGATGAGATGCCGCCGGGCCGCACCCCGGTGCGCACCATCACCCTGCAAGAGGTCGAACGCGAGAAGATGTACCGCTTTATCACCGACCAGCTCAACGAAGGCCGGCAGGCTTTTGTCATTCACCCGCTGGTCGAGGCCTCAGATACCAACGACATCGCCTCGGCGGTCGAAGGGCTAGAAAAGCTGAGCAGCATCTTCCACCGTCACCGCGTTGGCCTGCTGCACGGCAAAATGCGCCCCGCCGAAAAAGACGACATCATGGCCCAGTTCAGCGCCGGCGACATCGACGTGCTGGTCACCACCTCGGTGGCCGAGGTCGGCGTAGATGTGCCCAACGCCTCGGTCATCGTCATCGAAGGGGCAAACCGCTTTGGCCTTGCCCAGCTTCACCAGTTCCGCGGGCGCGTTGGGCGTGGTCAGCACCGCTCTTACTGCTTCTTGCTGCCTGACTCTGCCGCCACCCCCGAAGCCCACACACGCCTAAAAGCGCTAGAGCAAACCAACGACGGCTATAAGCTGGCCGAACTGGACTGGCGTCAGCGCGGCGCAGGGGATTTGGTCGGCACGCGCCAAAGCGGCGGCAACCCGCTTCAGCTGGCCGAATCGATGACCCCGTCACTGGTCGAGCTGGCCCAGCGCGAGGCCCGCACCCTGTTCGAAGAAGACCCCGATTTGCGCCTGCCAGAGCATCAACTGCTGGCAAAGCGCGTCCAGATGCTGTATAACCCCGACAGCGACGTGAGCTAACACAGTACGGCGCTTGCTTAAAAAAACACCAGAAAGGTTTGTGTGCTATGGCCCGCATCGTGGTTTATCCCGGGTCGCTCGACCCTATCCACAACGGACATATCGACATCGCCGTGCGGGCGGCCCGCCTGTTCGACCAAGTGATCGTCGCAGTCTATGACCTGCCCAAAAAGCGCCTGCTGTTCGATGTCGATGAGCGCATCGGCATGGCACGGCAGGCCTTGGCCGAATATCCCAATATCAAAGTTGCCAAATTTTCGGGCCTGCTAGTAAACTATGTGCAAAGCGTGGGCGCTATGGCGGTGATTCGCGGGCTGCGGGTCTTTTCGGATTTCGAGTTCGAATTCCGGATGGGGGTGGCCAACAAAAAGCTCGCGCCTAACGTCGAGACGGTGGCCATTATGGCCGATGAGCGCCATCTGCACATCAGCTCCAGCACCGTCCGCGAAATCGCAGAGCTGGGGGGAGACGTCTCATCGATGGTTCCCGCCTTTGTGGACGAAGCGCTCAAGAACCGGTTTGCCGAGCGCCGTGCCAATCACAGCGGCATCGATTACACCATCAGCATCCGCGATTGACCTACCCGTCATCGCAGCATCACTCATCTAGGGCAAGTGGAGGGGGCTACACCTATGGACATCCTACAGCTGGTAGACCGGTTGGAAGACCTGATCGACGAAGGGCGACACCTGCCGTTCAGCAAATTCACGATGATTGACGAAGAGCGCGCGCTGGCCATCCTCGACCAGATGCGTATCTCAATCCCCGAAGAAATCGTGAAGGCCACCACCATCATCCAAGAGCGCAACCGCATTATGGAGCGCGCCAACGAGGACGCCGCGCGCCTGCTGCAAGAATCGCGCAAAAAGTCCGATGAGCTGCTTGACCAAGAAACCTCGGTGCAAGCCGCCCAAGCCCGCGCCCACGAAATTATCGAGCGGGCCAAGCGCGACGCCGAGCAAATCATGGAAGATGCCGATAAATACGTGGCCGACTCGCTGCGCGAGCTGGAAAAGCGCCTCAATCGCATCATCGCCGAGGTGCGCAACGGCATCGCCGAGGTCGAGAACCCCGCCTCGCAAATTGTGGCCCAGTATAAGCCCGCCGAAGCCCCCAAAATCATGCAGCCGCAAGACCAAGACGTGGATGTGCTGCGCTAACGGGGTACGTTCCCCCTACGCCACGCCCCCAAAGCATTGAGACCCCCGCACCGTCTTGTATAATTCGGTGCGCTTTTGCTTTCAGACAGTTTACGGAGTCGGGATGACCACACCCCCGCCCAACCTCGACGATACACAACCCGTCCGCCGCGTCACCGCCGAGCCGCAGCCCGCAGCCCTTGCCCCCACCATCACCCCGCCTGAGACCGAAGAGGACAGTGAGGGCGGGCGCGGCATCGGGTGTGGGATGTTCACCCTCGTCAGCGTGGTGCTGGCCCTGTTTGGCCTTGCCATCGTGGCCCTCTCTGCCGGCGCGGGCTGGACGAACGGTCAGCGCGCAGCACGTGCCACCGCCGCCGCCACCGTGCAGTCGGGCAATCAGGCACAGGCCGATGCGGTGGCCAACGACATCGCACAAGGCAACTACAGCCTTGCCGATACACGCATCCGCTACCTTGCCACCAACGCCCCAGCGATACCTCAGCTGCCGGCCCTACTCCAAACCGGCACAGCGGTCTACCTCATTCTGCAACCCACCGTCACCCCGACACCCACCCCAACCCATCCCCCCACCCAGACGCCAGACGCCCCTGCCGCTACCGCCACCCCCCAAGCCACTGCCACGCTGGCTGACCCCTACAACCTTTCAGAGCGCCTCAACCGCGCCCAAAGCGCCGTTTCGTTGGGCCAATGGCGCGAGGCCATCAACGAACTAGACATCATCCTCGCCATCGACCCCGCCTATGAGGTGGTGACGGTGCGCAGCTTGATGTCCCGTTCGCTGAACGAGCTGGCCCTGTTCAGCTATCGCACCGGCAGCCTTGCAGAGGCCATCTACCTCACCGACCGCGCCGAAGAGTTTGGCCCGCTGCGTGATGGCCTCAACTATGAGCGCTACATCGCCACCCTCTATCTCTCGGCGCGCTCCAAGGTCGGCACCAGCGACTATACCGGCGCGCTCAACGCCCTGCGCGAGATTTATAACCAATCGCCCAACTACAACAACGGCGAAATCTCGCAGATGCTCTTCCGCACCTATGTGGCCTATGCCGATGCCCTCACCCTCAGCTCGCCGTGCTTTGCGGTGGAACAGTACAACGCGGCCCTGCGTCTGTTCAACGACGCCAGCGTCAGCGGCAAGCGCCTGACCGCCGAAACCTACTGCGCCAACGGCACGCCCACCCCAGAAGGCTTTGTGCCCACCCCCGCCAACGGGTTTGACCCGTTTGCGCCTACCCCACAGCCCTAACAGCCCGCACCTTTTAGCCGCCCCTCATAACTCCCTCACGGGGGATTTAGGGGAGTGGCGCACTATATAGGCAAGATGAGGTTGGTCACTTGTGCGGAAAGTCCCTCCTTGGCTAGCAATGACCCCAAACCAACCTCAGACAGGCGCAAAATCCTGTCATCCCCCCACAAAGCCGCCGGCGTGTCCCCCCCACGCCGGCGGTTCTGTTTTGCTATAATCGCAAACCAGCGCAGCACAACGGATAGGACAGCCTCTCATGGCAGGCAAATACTACGATCAGCTCGAAATCGGGCAAGTCATCAAGCACGAGATTGGGCGCACCCTCTCGGAATACGATAACATCCTGTTCTCGTCCCTCACGCTCAACCCTTCCCCCCTGCACATCAACGCCGATTACATGGCCCGCCAAAGCGAATACGGCGGACAGCTGCTGATGAACGGCATCTTCACCATGGGATTGCTGGTCGGCATCACCGTCTATGACCTGACGGCAGGCACAATCGTCGCCAACCTTGGCTATGAGAGCGTACGCCATCCCAAGCCGATGTTCGCCGGTGACACCTTGTATGTCGAAACCGAGGTGCTGGAAAAGCGCGAAAGCAAATCGCGCCCCAACACCGGTGTGGTCAAACTCCGGCATCTGGGGCGCAATCAACGGGGCGAAGTCTGTATCGAAGTGATTCGCTCGGCGTTATTTCTCAAATCACCGGCCTAGCTGACCGGCGGACGAAAAGTGGCGGTGGCATCGTCTGCCGGCTTGCGCCGACGGCCAAAACGCACCACATAAATCAGCAAGCCCAACAGCTGCATCACCAACGCCGCGCCAATGCCCGCCGCCGCCGCCATCAACAGCCGCTCTAGATTGGGGGTCGGCTCATCCGCAGGCTCGACAGACGATGTCGAGGGCAGCGCCACCGTCTCGAGCGCAGAGCGCACCCCCAGTTCCATGACCGCAGGCAGCTCACCAGACCGAATGCCCGCCGTCATGGTATCCGGCGTGGTCGCGCGGTATTCGGCGCTGGTAATCTGGATGGTATATTGGCCATCGGGCAAGAACTGAAAGCAAATCACGCCCTGCTCTGCCGTCGGCGAATCGGCCAACAGCGCACTGGCAATCACGATGCCATCCTCGTTCAACAGGTCTGCACCGATGCCGGCTCGCAGCAGCGGCTCGAAGGTCGCCCCATCGCCGGTATCACGCACACCACTGCCGTTCAGGTCTTCATAAGCCCGCACGCAGAAGTCACCGCCCAGCTGGGCCGAGGCCGGCACAGCCAGCCCCAACACCAGCATCATCCACAGCACCAAACGACGGGCCATCAGCTCACCGCCCGCGGATGTACAGCGCAACGCCGATGCCGCCAAGGATGACCAAACCGGCCAGCCCAAACAGCACCAGACCGGCCATCTGAAGCAGGGTGTCGGTGCTGGTCGCTGCTTGTGTCTCTTGCACCGTTGGGGCGTTAATCACCGCCTCGCTGCCGGCGTCCACTGCCGGAAGCTGGGCCGCCTGCACCCCCTCTGCCGCGCCAAAGCGCACGTTGGTGCGCACCCCATCCTGCACGCGCAGGTTGAGTGATGCCGAGGTGGTCAGGCCAAAGCCGTCTGGCGCACTGGCCCGCGCCAGATAATCCCCCGGCTGAAGGTCAGTAAAGCAGAACGGCTCGGACAAGCCATCCGTGGCATAGGTGCGCAGCACATTCTGGCCTTGCAGCACCTCCACCTGACCCGAAGGCAGCAGTCGCTCGCCCTCTTCTTGGATGCGGTTCTGATTGGCATCCTCAAATACCCACACGCACAGGGACGTCACCTCGGGCGGGGCGACATTGGCCACCTGTGTGACCGGCGCGGGCGGCAGGTCAGTGGGGGTCTGGGTTGGTGGGACATCGGTTGGGGTGGCCGTCGGCTCTGCCGTGGCGTCTACCGGCGGCGCATCGGCTGTCGTCTCAGCAGTCGGCAGTGTTTCGCTGGTCGATGCCGCTGTCACCGTGGCGGTTGGGGATGCCCCAACCACAATCACCGCCGAGGTCGGCTGAGTGGTGCTGGTGCTGACCACCGCAACCGCGGTCACTGCCGGCGTCGGCGAAGCGTTCACCGTCGGAGTTGGCGTCGGCGCGCCCCGCACAATAATCTCTTGGCCGGGGAAGATGAAGGACGGGCGCAAGCCCGGGTTCAGGTCAAGGATGGCCTGACGGGTGGTCTGATAGGCCACCGCAATCGCATCAATCGTATCGCCCGACCCGACAATGTGCACCACCGACCCATCTGGGCGGACATTGCCCTGTGCCGAAACAAACGGGGCGAGCGCCGGCGTCGGCACCACAGGCACGGCGGTTGCCCCCGGCTGAGCCGTCGGGCCTGTGCCACCAGCACCACCTACCACAAGGCTAGCATCATCCCAATACATTGCGTTGGGGTTGGCCGGCTGCGACTGGGTGGCAAACAAAAACAGCGTCACCGTGTCGCCGACCGCGGTCGCATCGACCGAGGCGCGCACCCAGCCGTTCGGGCTGGTCACCCACCCCGACCAAATCACCGACGGCGACAGCGGGTCAGTGCCGCCGTTGGGGTCAATCCCCACGCGGAACTGCGCACCGGGAATGGTGTTCCCGCCCGAATCCTTGCCGCGTTCCATAAAGCCCTGCGCCGAGCCGCGCACATTCGTCCCCGGCGTCACCGAGACGCGCTGATGCATGGCCGCCGTAAAGGTCGCATACCCGCGCGAAATACTCCACGAGCGCCCACCATCAATCTTGAACAAGCCGGTGTGCGGATAACCGTCGGGAATACGGTTCATCCATGTCTCAGTGCGGGGTGTCGTCGTCGCCCAGCCGCCCCAATCCGCCGGCACGCTGTAAACCGTGCCGTCCTGAGGCTGACCGCGCCCGTCAAGGATGACGTTCACCCCACTGTTGGCCTCAAAACTGGGGTCTCTTAGCAGATTAGTCCCCTGTGCGCCTGCGCTGAATGACAGGCCAAGCAGACCCGCCAGCAGCATCCCCCCCACGCTGAATATTCTTTTCATGTGCTCGTCTCTCCGCATTTCACACGTGCGTGCATCAAGGGGTGTAGTATAACACCACACCCGTCCCATCAAGAGGGTTTTGGCCGCACACATAGGAGCATCGTCAGCATGGCGTGGGGTTACAGCCGCACAAACCTGCGCACATCAAGGCTGTGCCGCCATCCCTTCTGGCAGGCGCGAGCGGTATGGCAAATAAGCCTGAATCCACTCTTGGTCATATTCGCGGATGTACTGCTCTGCCAGCTCAACCACCCCCCGATTGCCGACAAAGCACGGCACTTTCTGGTGCAGGTGATGCGGCACAATGTCCAACACATTGCCAAGCCCATCACTGGCATACCCGCCGGCCTGCTCGGCGATGAAGGCCATGGCCTGCGCCTCGTACATCAGGCGCAGCTTGCCATAAGGCTTGCGTCCTCCGTTCATCATATCCCCCGGATACACAAACACCCCGCCCCTCAGCAGATTACGATGAAAATCGGCCACCAGTGACCCAATATAGCGGTGGCTGAGGGGCTGGCCGCCCTGTCCGTGGATGCCTTGCAGCTCCTTGACATAACGCCGCACCCCGGGCGTCCAATACTTTTCGTTGCCGTGGTTGGCGCTGTA
This sequence comes from Anaerolineae bacterium, assembly GCA_034431675.1. Taxonomy (GTDB): domain Bacteria; phylum Chloroflexota; class Anaerolineae; order Aggregatilineales; family Phototrophicaceae; genus Flexicrinis. Next base: position 24,673 of record DAOUCZ010000206.1, read on the forward strand.
ATACAGCGGCTTATCCGGAAAGCGCATGTCGGCATGGCTCAGCAAAAACTCGCCAAGGCTGTTATCGAGCGTAAAGCCGTGCACCCCCTGCCCGGTCGAATACACCAGCATGGTGCTGCTGCCATAAATCACATAGCCCGCCGCCACCAGATGACGCCCGGTCTGCAAGACGTCGGCCATCGTCCCTACTTCACCCTCGGTCACCTTGCGATGAATCGAGAAAATCGTCCCAACCGACACATTCACGTCGATATTGGAAGACCCATCCAACGGGTCATATAGCAGCACATATTTGCCCCGCCCAAAATGCGGCGGAATCGGCAGGATGTCGTCGTGCTCCTCCGAGGCCATCGCGCACAGCCGACCGGTATGGTCGTTCATCTTGAAGATGATGTCATCAGCGAACAAATCCAGCTTTTGCTGCCGCTCGCCGTGCACGTTCTGCGTCTCCGACGCGCCAATCATCCCGCTCAGGCCATAGCGTCCGGTCTCCCGCGCGATAATCTTGGCCGCAAGCGCGATATCGTACAGCATCTGGGTCAACGTGCCGGTGGCATCCGGAAAGCGCTGCTGCTGCTCCAAAATAAATCGTTCAATCGTCATCACGGCAGGCATAGGGCAAAATCTCCAAACAAAACGGGGCGACACCTTATTTTAGTTGTGCAATCTGCATAATCGCAAGCACCAAAAAAACAGACACTGCGCGCGCACGCCCAAACCAGTTAAAATCCGCCTGCGCGCCGCCCCTGTTTGACCTGCCGGCCCGCCACACAAGGACAGACCCGATGCTGCTTGCCCTGCGCGACACCCGCCTGCCCGGTATCAGCTATGCCGAAAAAATCGAAAATGCCCGCGCTGCCGGCCTTGACGGCATTGAGTTTGAGGCCAATGACGAGTTCTATCAACAGCTGCCGGCCATCGCCGACGCGCTCAACGCCAGCGGCCTGCGCGCCTCGACCCTCTATCTGGGGCACACCACCCTCATCCACCCCGACTATGCCGAGCGTGAACACGCCCGCGTGCGCGTGCGGCAGGCGCTGGGTGCAGCGGTAGACCTCGGCGCAGACGGCGTCAGCTTTTACGGGCATTATGCGCGCACGCACGTGCTGCCAGACCTGCACCCCTATAAATCGGCGCTAGAGCTAGAGGCCGAGCTGCTGTCGGCAGAGCTGCGTGCCACCCTGTGCGACCTTGCCTATGCCATGGGCAAGCGGCTGTTTTTGCTGCACGCCCACAGCGGCGAAACCGCCCTGCTGCGCCGCCTGCAACACGCCGTCAAGATGCGCCTTGTGCAGAACGAGCACCCCTATCTGTGGGCCGCCGCCTCTATCCATCATATGGCGATGGAAGGGGAGCACCTCGCAGAGACGCTGCGCGCCCATCTGCCGCACGTCGGCTGTGTCTATATCGGAGACCACGGCAGGCGCTGGCCGGGGGCCGAAGGGCGTGATTTGTCGCCGATTGCCGAGCTGCTGCGCACCGCCAACTACGCCGGATGGGTCATCATCGAGGGCAACGACCCACAGACCATCCCTGCCGATTTCCTTGCGCCAATGGTCAAGCTGGTACGTGCCTTTGGCTTCTGACCCTTCTGCGCCCGTAGTGAAACCATCAGGCACAGCGTAGAGCAGGCGTCAGGCAGCGATAGAGCGCCCGTCACTCATGTTGTCCGATTCGGCCTATACTGAGGGATGTAACAACGATGTAACAACATCGCAACACAATCCCAACGGAGGGAAATCATCAACATGCGTCGTATCCTAACAGCTCTCATCCTCAGCCTAATGGTGGTGTTCAGCCAGAGCGCTGTGCCCGTCGCGCACGCCCAACAGGGCGGGTTTGGCGGCCCAAGCGGCACAGTTGTCGGCGCTAGCGCGCTCAATGCCCGAACCGCTCCCAGCACCGCCGCCGGCGTGCTGGCCGTGCTGCCGCGTGGCGCGGTCTATCCGGTGACCGGCAGACTTGGCGATAACTCGTGGTATCAAATCAACCTGTTCCCCTCTAGCATGAGCGCGTGGGTGTCGGGGCAGTTTATGAGCGTGATTGGCCTCGAAAACGTGCCGGTTTTGATGACCACCGGCCCAACCCCCTATACCGGCTCGAATGCCGTGGTGACCACCGCCTATCTCAACGTGCGCAGCATCCCCGACCCTTATACGGGCCAGATTCGCATTGTGACGGCCTACGGGCGGGTCTATCCGGTGGTGGGCAAAAACAGCGGCAGCCCAACATGGTACGAAATCGTCCTGACAGACGGATCGCGCGGGTGGATTAACGGCAACTATGCCAATGTAACCAATGCCGGCAGCGTCCCCATCACCTATACCGGCGGCGGATCGCAGCCCGGCGGCACAGCCAGCGGCTATGTCACGGCCTATTTCCTCAATGTGCGCAGCGAGCCGAACCCGTATGTCTATAACATCCTGTCGGTGATTGCCCGCAACCAGACCTATACCGTGGTCGGCAAAAACGCCTCGGGCACGTGGTGGCAGATTGTCCTGCCCAACGGTGTGCGCGGGTGGGTGCGCGGCACTTACTTCAGCGTCAGCGGGGGCGGCAACGTGCCCGTCACCTATAACAACTAACCTCGTTCGTCTCAGCGCTGGTGGGCTGTACCTGCCGGCGCTGAGGCTGTTTTGTCTAGGGCAAGGCGCGAGCTGGCCAGCGCAAGGCTGACCATCAGCCAGAACAGCACGATTGACCCCTGATAGTCGATGCGGAAGTAATAAAAGTCGCCGATGCCGTTGACCAACGCGGCAAAGACCGCCGCATGATAGCCAAGGTGGATGCTATCCAGCTCGGCATCCTGTTTGGCCCAGCGCCAAGCCCGCCACCCATAGGCAAACACCCCGCCCATCGTCCCCAGATACAGCCCCAACCCCACCAGACCGATTTGGTTGGCAATCAGCAGATACAGGTTGGCCACGCTGGAATACAAGTCGATGCGCGGCGACCCCGTAAACCCGATGCCAAACAACGGGTATTCTTGGATTAGGCGCAGCGAGTCGCTGATCTCGCCAATCCGCATCTGCGTAGCAAGGTCTTCGCCCTGAAAGGCGTCGATAAACCGCTCGACATAGCCTTGCGTTTGCGGCAGCAGCACAATCAGCAGCGCAGCCGCCAGCATCAGCGGGATAAAGCGCCGATAGCGCGCCAGCGCAATCAAGCCCAACGCCGCCCCAAACGCCAGCATCGACGAGCGCGAGAACGTCAGCAGCAGCGCCAGCCCAACCACCCCCAACACGCCCAGCGTCAGCCAGCGATAGCGCAGCACCGGACGTACCGCAAAAGCCTGCGGCGCAATCATCGCCGCCGAAACCGCCAGCGTGCCAGCCAACGAATTCGGGTCAACCCATGTGCCGATGGCGCGCTCACTCAGGGCCGGATTCTGCTCGATATAGCGGATGATGTTGCTGTCTGGATAGCCAATACGCGACAGCAGGCGCAGCAGGCGCTCGGCGGTGGGGTTGGGCAGCGCCCACAGCACCAGCGCCATCAGTGCCTGCACCCCCACGCACACAATCACCACCAGCACCAACCGCCGCAGCGTGCGCGCATCGCGGATTAAATCGACCAGCACATAGACCAACAAAAACGTCAGCATCAGCTCGGCAAACTGGCGTAGAATCTGGGTGGTTGGCTCGGCATAGCGCAATCCCAGTGCAAACGCGGCCAGAATCCACAGCACATACAGCGCCAGCGGGATGTGTACCGGCGTAATGCGAAACTCACGCCGCTGTCCGGTCATCCATTGCAGCAGATAAATCAGCAAAAACGCCCCGATCATCACGTCAATCAGGGTGGGCGTAAACCCGATGCTAAACGGCAGCGTCCCAAATGGCAGCAGCGCAGCCATCCCCACAAGCCCATACAGCGCCACGCGGATGTCGGTTAGCACATAGACGCCGGCCAACAGCCCAATCACCGCCGCCGTGGTATACAGCGGGCCAACCAGCGCCATCGCAAAGCCGATGCCCGCCCCCACAACGCCAATCGCCACACCGATTAGGGCCGCCAGCGCACGCCGGTCAGCCGCTGTCAGCCAATCATAGACACGCTCGCGAGTCGTGTTCATGCCAAAGCCTTCCTCTTCCCTGTCAGCAGGCGGTGTGCCAGCCCCATCACGGTCAACAGCCCCAGCCCAACCCACGTCACAAGGCTGACAAACGCCCCGACGCGGTACGCTGGTGGGTCATACACCCACTCCACCACAGAGCTGCCCGCCGGCACTTCCAGCGCCACCAGCCCGCCATAGGCCCGTATCGGCGCTGCCGGCCTGCCGTCGATGCTGGCGCGCCAGCCCGGATAATCCACCATCGCCAGTGACAATATGGCCGGCGTCGGGGTATCCACCGCCACCGTCAGCGACTCCGGCGCAAACTTCAAGACCGTTGTCCCGAATACCGACGGCGGGTCTGCCGGCAGCAGCGCCTCTGGGGCGCGGTGCAGCACGGCCGTCACGCGCGGGTCAAAGTTGGGATCAGCCAAGACACGCCGCGCCTCTTCATCCGATTCCACCGTCACCACCTGATACAGCAAATGCGCAAAGGGACGCTGCGCAGTCAGGCGGAACAAATTGACCGGCCCACGCGCGTCCTCGCCCTGCGCCACTCGTTCCCATGGCACGGGCAGCGCCTGCCAATCCGACCACACATAGCGCACACTGAACAGCTCCCACGCCCGCTCATCCGGCAGGCCGTCTTCAATAATCTCCTGCGGGCCGTTCAAAAACAGCGGACTGATGCCTTGAATATCCATCACCCCATAATAACTGCCATAATTGCCGCCCAGCACGCGCAGCCCATCCACCCGAAACGGCCCATCATCATCCGCAAGCACCGGCCCAAGCAGCGGGTTGTCAGTCAATTGGGCCTGCGGCGGTATCGGGTCAAAATTGGATGGGCGGTCAATATTTGCACCCAGCAGCTCTAGGCACAGCAGCACCAACAAAAACCACGCCGCGCGCGGCCCTGTCCACAGCGTCAGGATGCCGGCAGCCAACACCATAAACAAGCCGCTAGACGCTGCCGCCTCGCTGAGCGGGCCAAATGCTTCGGCATCACCAAAGGCCAAAAACGAGGCGAAAACCGCTATCACAACCAGCGTGAGCGCCAGCCCCCATGCCGCCCGCCGCACCAGCCGCAGCGGCGGGCGATTGGCAGACGCCAGCCACACCGTCCCTAAGGCGGCCAGCACCGCCATGCTGTTGGCAAACAAAAAGGCCACACGTTCCTGCCCGCGGAAGAAGCGCAGGCCCGGCAGCACGTTGTACATCACATGATACAACCCGCCCTCGCCCCCCACGCTGAACAACACCGTCAACACGGCAATCCCCGTCCAGAACAGCGTCCCGCGAATCTGGAAGCGACCAAACACCCCGACACCGGCCAGAAACAGCCCGACCACCCCGATGTACAGCGGCGAAAACAGGCTGAACACATGCGGAAACACCACTTGCAGCACATCGCGATAAGGGAAGCCCCCCGCCTTGGCCTCGAACCCGAACTCGGCGCGGCTGGTCTGTATCAAGTATTCGATGCCGGGGAACAACGTCACCGCCACCACCCCAATGCTCAGCAGGCCAAACGACGCCGTGCCACGCAGCCATACCCACCAGCCAAGGCCGTTCAACCACACCCGATACCCCCAATACGCCACCGCCAGCAGGGTGAGAAAGTAGCTGGTTTGCGGGTGTCCGGCCATCCAGCTCAGGCCCAAGGCCCACCCCGTCAGCAGCAGCCAGCGCAGCCGCCCTCGTGAGGCCGCCGTCAGCCCGATGATGACCAACGGCAGCCAGATGCCGGCCTCCAGCAGCGCCAGCTGAAGCGGCGGATAGCCGGTGAGATAGCCGCCATAGCCCGCCACCACCGCCCCCACCATGCTGCCGGCATGAGACCCATCCATCACCAACGTCAGTTGACGCATCATCACATAGAACGTCAGGGTATAGAACAGCACATGGAACATCATTTCCAGCTCCAGCGCATGATACGTCCAACCCGTGCCAGACACATGCGCCAGCGCAATCGTCAACAGGCGCGGCGGATAAAACACCGCCGCCTGCGTGTCGGCAATGAAGGGCAGCCCGCCGTTGTTATATGGATTCCACAGCGGCACTTCGCCCGCCGTCAGGCGCGCATACTGATACGCCCCAAACGTCACAAACTGCGCACTAAAATCGCCCTGCGTCAGCGATGCCTGATCGGCCTGTATCGGCGTCAGCATCCGCCAGAAGAACGCCGCCCAAATCAGCGTCAGCGCCAGCAGGCAAAAGCCATCGAGGCGCAGCTTTTCACGCCGATTCATCGCTTCCACCTCGCTAGTGCCTGCCCAAAACAGTCCAAATTGGCCTGCGCAATATACCCCCAATCAAACCAGCGGCACAGCTCCAGCGCGCCAGCGCTCAAGCGCGCGCGCAAGCCGGCATCTGCGGCCAGAGCGCTCAGCGCCTTCACCAGCGCAGGCACGTCCCCCGCCTCGACCAGCCGCAGGTTCTCCCCATCCACAAAGGTCGGGATGGTCACCGCCGGCGTGGTGGTGACGATCGGGCAGCCATGCGCAATCGCGGCCATCAGCGACGAGCGGCGGTAGCTTGCGCCATCCAAAAACGGCAGCGCCACCGCATCCGCCGCGGTCAGATAGGCCGAGGCAGTCGCATCATCCACAAAGCCCGTCCAATCCATTACCGACGCCAGCCCCATCGCCTCAATCAGGTACTCGATGTGCTGGGCAAATGCTGCGTTGGTCGGGTCAGACGTGCCGGTGCGCCCGCCAATCATCCACAACCGCACGGGCACCCCCGCACGCCGCAGCTCGGCCACCGCATACAGCAAGCACTCAATGCCCTTGGTGTGGTTCATAAACCCAAAATAGGCCACCACAAAATGCGCATCCGAGAGGCCGCGCGCGGCACGCCACCCCGCGCGTGAGAAGCCATCTGGCAGGTCGGTATGCACACTGCTGCCAATCGGGATGAGGCTGACCGGCACACGCGGGCAAATTTGCGTCAGTGCCTGCACATCCTCATGGTTGGTCGAGATGGCAGCAGCCGATGCCCGTGCAAGCCGCTTGACAATCCACGGGCGCAGCGGGCCGGCCTTGGGGAACAGATAGGGAAAGCGCAAATCATGAAACGTCGTCACGACCGGTGCACTCTTGACCCGATCGGGCATAAAGTGCACCCAAGGCGACATCCCATACATCGCGGTCTGATAATGCAGGTTAACCACCTCGATGCGCTCACGGCGCACCCACGCCTCCACCGCCCGCCCACTGCCCCATCCCCATCCGGTCTGGTCTGCGGTCAGGCGCACGCGCGGGTCACCAGATTGGCCGCGCGCATCGGTATAAATCAGCACCTCGTGGCCTGCCTGCGTCAGTGCCTGAGCCAGCTCACGACAGTGCGCCCCAATCCCGCCCTGCATCGGGGGGTATTCTCCGGTCACAAACCCGATTCGCATGGTCAGCGCACCCGCAGCCCAGATCGCAGCACTTCTCGATAGACCGCCACCCGCTGGCGGCGCAAATCGGGCCTGTGTCCCAGCATCCCCTTTAGGCCCTCCACCCCCATCTGATAGAGATAGCCCGTCAGCAGCACCATCCGCAGCACCGAGGCAAACCCCGCGCCATAGACCTTGTGAAAATAGCGCAGCCGCGACTCGTTATAATAAATATGCTTGCGCGCCGAGGCTTGTTCGGTGCTCTTGCCGCCCAGATGCACAATCTGCGCCGCCCCCACATAAGCCGCGCGCCACCCCGCCTCGCGCGCGCGGCGACACCAGTCCATCTCTTCGTAGAACATCACAAACCCCTCGTCAAGGCCGCCGATTTGCTCATAGACTTCGCGGCGCGCCATTAAACACGACCCCTGCACCCAATCCACTTCAAAGCAGTCACGGTCATCGCGGTCATCCAGCCGATACGCCGCCAACCAGCCGCGCGGGGCAAGCCCCTCCAGCCATGTGCTCTCCAAAAAGGCCAGCCGCCGATTGGGAAAACGCCGGCGCGTGGATTGGGTGGTCTGCCGGTCGGCATTGAGCGTGTGCGGCCCGACAATCCCCACAGCAGGGTTTGCATCCAGATAAGCCGACAGGCGCGCCAGCGCGTCCCCGATAATCAGCGTATCCGGGTTCAGCAGCAGCACATGCCGACCGCGCGCCACCGCCAGCCCAATGTTGTTACAGCGACTGAAGCCGAGGTTTTGGGCCTGTGGCAAGCGGATAACCTGCGGAAACTCCGCCTCTAGCATCGCCACCGTCGAGTCGGTGCTGGCCGAATCGACCACGATCACCTCCAGTGATAGACCGCCCGTCGGCGCATGATACAGGCTGTTCAGGCAGTCGCGCAGGATGTCAGCCGTGTTCCAGCTGACGATAATCACAGACACATCAATCACAGGGCAGCAGGCCTCGGTATATCACACAATGCCCCAGAGTGTACCAGCCTTTGGCCGGCGGATTCAAAGGCGATTATCCCCCGATTGCGCCATGCCGGCGGGCGGGCGCATTCAATCGGGGGTTTGCATATTGAACAAAACCACCCCGTCCTGTATAGTTCGTCCGCCGTTACCATCGGGTCAGCGGCAATTCCACATCCTTTTCGCCTCAAATCGCGCACCCCGCGCGATGGTGGGGCTGAACGTCCGGGGAAAGGACATAATCACCGTGCAAAGGGACTACGAGGTCACCTTCATTGTTCGCATTGAAGGCACAGATGACCAAATCAACGAGATTGTCGATCAAGCCAAGGGCTGGATCGAGTCGGATGGCGTGAGCAAGGTCAACCGCATCGACCGTTGGGGTCGCCGCAAGCTGGCCTACGAAATTGAGCGCCAGCGCGAAGGCTACTATGTGCTGTTTGACGCCAGCATCGACAACAAGCACATGGAAGAAGTTGAGCGCAGTTTGACACTGGCGCCGCAGATTCTGCGGCATCTTGTCGTTCGCAAGGACGAGTAAACAGGTGCGCCGCGCACGCGGCGCGTGAGGTGCGGCAAATGGCACGCGGTCTGAACAAAGTGATGATTATCGGGCATGTCGGGCGAGACCCAGAACTGCGGTATACGCCCAACGGCGCACCGGTGGCCAATTTCGATGTCGCCGTCGTCAGCCATACGTATATCACCCCAGAAGGGGAACGCCGCGAAAAAACCGAATGGTTCAACGTTGTGGCGTGGGGGCGCTTGGCCGAAATCTGCAAGAGCCGCCTGACCAAAGGCCAGCAAGTGTATATCGAAGGCCGCCTGCAAACCCGCGGTTGGGAAGATGACCACGGCAAAAAACACTATCGCACCGAGGTCGTGGCCCAAGAGATGAAACAACTGGGCGACCGCCGCGATGAAGACGACGACTACGACGACGAACACGACGATTACGACAGCTAATCGGCTGTCACCACCCATCTGACCAGCAAACCAGAACACCCCCACCGATGGGGAAGAGGAACACCATGACCGATCAGGAAGAACGCGAAAACGAAGTGGAACAGGAAAGCGAGCGCCCCGCCCGCGGTGGCGGGCGCGGTGGTGAACGCGGCGGCGCTGCGGGCCGCCGGCGTGGCTCGTACTGCCCAGATGGGCGCTGCTTCGACTATAAGGACGTCGAACTGCTCAAGCGCCACATCAGCGAGTCGGGCCGCATCAAGCCCCGCCGCCAAACCGGCAACTGCGCCCGCTGCCAGCGTCAGCTCGCGCGGGAGATCAAGCGTGCGCGTCACCTCGCTCTGCTGCCCTTCGTGAATACCAACGACTAAACCCACACCGACGGAGCCTCCCAACTCATGGCGAAGAAACGTCTAGATACCCCCCTGCCCAAGACCGGCGCAGAGCGGCGGGCCGCCCAAAACAAACCGGTTCAGCCCACCCGCCTGCAAAGAGCGCTGGGGCTAAACCCAAACCGTGAACAGATGTCGCGCCAAGAAAAAGAGGCCGAGGTCAGCCGCCTGCTGTTCATCGGCCTTGGCGCGGCCATTGCGCTGATCGTGGTGCTTCTGGTGATTGGCTTGGTGGTCGATGGCCTGATTCGCCCCTCGCAAACCGTGGCAACGATCAACGGCCAAAACATCACCGTCTCAGAGTTTGCCCAGCGCGTCCGCCTCGAGCGGGCCGTCCAAATCGCGGTGGTCAACAACGCGCTCAACGACGCGGTCGAACGCTTTGGGGTGGATGTCAATACCGCCGCCCAATCGGTGCTGGGCATCGAGCCGTATGCCACCTACTACAACGAGCTGAACGCCCCCGAAGTGATGGGCCTGCGCGTGCTGGATGATATGGTGGACGAGCGACTGGTCAGGCAGTATGCCGCGGCCAACAACATCACCGTCACCGACGAGCAAATCGAGGAACGTATCAATCAGGTGATCGGCTATGACCCCGAAGCGGTCGCAGCCATCGGCGCTGAGCCGACCGAAACCCCTGAGCCGACAGTCACCCCGACCCCGTTTGTCTCGCCCACCCCGTCGCCCGAGCCAACCGCCACCACCGAGCCGACCGCAACCCCGACGCTGGAAGGCGGCATCACCGCCACCCCGACCACCACGCCGGTGGCCACCGCCACCCCGCTGCCCACCCGCAGCGCCGACGAGGTGCGCACCGACTATGAGAACCGCAAGCGGTCGCTGATTGCAGACGTCGCCCGTCAGGCTGGTGTGAGCGAGCAAGCCGTGCGCGATTACTTCGGCTATCTGGCCCTGCAAGACGCCATCGCGCAGGTGGTCGGCGGCACTGCCGAGGGCAAGACCCTGTATGCCGATGTCCGCCACATCCTCGTGGACAGTGAAGAAGCCGCCAACGACCTGCTGGCCGCCCTACGGGCCGGCGAATCGTTTGCCGAGCTGGCCAAGGTGTCGTCCACCGACACCGGCAGCGGCGCACGCGGCGGTGAACTGGGATGGGCTGCCGTCTCCAACTATGTCACCGAGTTTGCTGACGCCGTCACTGACGCCCCCATTGGCGAAATCGTCGGGCCGGTCGAGAGCCAATTCGGCTTCCACATCATTCAGGTGCGTGCCCGCGAGGAGCGCGATGCCACCGAGAGCGAAATCGAACGCTCACGCCGCATCACCTTCGAGGCGTGGCTGAAAGACCTGCGCGCCGAAAACGAGGGCAACTTCTCGACCACCAGCGCGTGGCTGAGCAACGTGCCATCCTCACCCAGCTTTGTGTATCGCCCGCGCTAAAGCACCTCGATTACACACACCGCCACAAAAACAACACAGCGGGGCGGCCCTGATAGAGGCCGCCCCGCCTTGCTTTTGATATACGCCTGCCCCACCGTTCCATAGCCCGCTATCCCCACAGCGTGTATAATCCGCTGCATGACAAACTCACCCAACGACCACTTCTCGCGCATTGAAGCGCGTATCGAACAGTGGATGGAATCCACCTTTGCCGCGGCATTTGGCCCGCGCATCGACGTCTTCGACATCGCCTTGCATATCGCCCGTGCCATGGATGCCGGCGTCACCCTTGCCCCCGGCACAAACCGCCCCACCGCCCCCGACATCTACCGCGTGGTGCTGCATGACGCCGCCTATCAGCGCCTGCACCACCGCGAGGCAGAAGTGATCGAAAAACTGGCCAGCTATGTGGTGACGCTGGCCGCCCAAAAGGAATACCGCCTCACCCGTCAGCCCATCGTCACCCTCACCCCCGACCCGCAGTGCGAGCCGCATCACCCCCGCGTGCACACCAGCCACACCGACGAACCCGGCAGCAGCACCACCGGCCTAGAACCGATCCAAGTGCCCTCCCCAGTCGCGGCCATCCGCGCCCACCTGCTGGTCAATGGCACGCGCGCCTGCCCGCTGGTAGCCCCACTGGTCAACATCGGGCGGATGGAAGACAATGACATCGTGATTGATGACCCGCACGTCTCGCGCCATCATTTGCAGCTGCGCCAACGTGGCACAGAAACCCTGCTGTTCGACGTCGGCAGCTCACGCGGGACGCGCGTCAATGGGCGCACCGTGCGCGAGCACCGCCTGCGCAGCGGCGACCTGATCGAAATCGGCAAAACCCGCCTGATTTACATCGAAGACCGCGATGATGACCATACCTTTCCCCCCACCGAAACCCTCGATGCCGTCTAGGACAGCCCCTCATGGACACCGCGATTTTGCTGTTTGCCTTGCGCCTCGTCTCTGCCGGCCTGCTGATGGCCTTTGTGCTGGCGCTGGCATGGCTAATCTGGCGTGACCTCGACCGCGTGGCCGCCACACGCGGCACATCGCGCCGCCAGCTTGGCCACATCATCCCGCTGGTTGATGTCGATGGCCGCTGGGTCAAATCGGGCACCAGCTATCCGCTGATGCCGCAAACCACCTTTGGACGCGCCCCCACCAACACCATCCAAGTGGATGACCCAGCCACCTCTACCGAGCATGCCGTGCTGGCCCAGCGCGGAGAACAGTGGTGGCTAGAAGACCGCAGCAGTCGCAACGGCACAACCCTCAACGGCATGTTTATCCAAAAGCCGGCCATCGTCACCGATGGGGATGTGATTGGCATCGGCAAACTACACTTCAAAATCGAGCTTTTGGCCGACACTTCCCCCTCATAAACCCTCTTAGGAGACCCCTCATGACCGAAACCGCCCTCATCGCTGTCATCGGCGGCTCTGGCCTCTACAACATGCCAGACCTGACCGACAAAGTCACCCTCGACCTCGACACTCCGTTTGGCAAACCCAGCGCCCCCATCGTGGTCGGGACACTGCGCGGCAAGCGCGTGGCCTTCCTTGCCCGTCACGGCATCGGGCATCACCTCACCCCATCCGAAGTGCCCTACCGCGCCAACATCTACGCCCTCAAATCGCTGGGGGTACGCTTTGTCATCGCCGCCAATGCCTGCGGCTCGCTGAAAGAAGACTACGCCCCCGGCCACCTTGTGCTGCCCACTCAGCTGTACGACAACACCTAGTCGGAACGCGGCGGGCGCAGCTTTTTTGGCGGCGGCAT
>DAOUCZ010000207.1:0-2583 GCA_034431675.1 Anaerolineae bacterium
CTTCACCCTTTACCACACCCAATGGAAGCGCATCCGCCCCCGACTCAATCGCCGTCTGACGGGTCAGCGGGGCCAAACGGTTCAAGGCCGCCTTTCCCTGCTGCCACCGCTGATACACCGTGCCAAGGTTCAGCAGCCACACACTAATAATCGCCAAATACAGCAAAAAGCTGGTGAATTCCCCCACCGTCATCTGGCTCTGTATCGCCATCGCGCCACCAATCACCACCACCACCGCAGCAGTGAACTCACTCACCCCATTGGGGATCATCCCAACCGGTTCATTGCGCCGCCGAAACCGCAGCCACTTATCCCGATACAGCTTGTTCTCGGCATAATAACGCCTCGCAAAACTGGTTTCCTGCCCATTGGTCTTAATGGTCTGCACACCAGTCACCGAGTCCTGCACAAATCCAGCCAACACACCCGCCTGATCCTGCACTTCTTCACTAATTGGTGCTAAGGCCAAACCAGCCCACACCTGAAGCACCGTAGACCCACACAAAATAAAAAAGACCAGCAGTGCCAATCCCCAATTCACCGTGGCCAACAAAATAAAGCTGAACAACAGCATAAAAAGCGCTGTGCCCGTCCGTAAAAATCCCAGCGCACTCAACCGCCAAATCACCATCATGTCGTTGTGCATCCGCGAAATCAGGTCGCCGCTCGAATACGCCTTATAAAACCCTTGATCTAACCGCAGCATATTGTCAAACAACATCCGGCGCAGGTCATAATCCACCGAATATGCCACTTCCCCGCTGTACCGACGCAGCTGGTTGTACGCCCATATATTCACCACCGCCAACCCCACAATCGCACCCACAAATCCCCAAACCACCTCCATATCCGTGCCCGCACTCAGCCGCTCCACCAACAACCCAATCAAATACGGCTCTGCCGCGGTCGTTATCCCCGCCAATACCCCAAAACCCACCGAACCCCATACCGCACGTGGATGACGCATCACCTGCCCCATCCACCACCGAAAACTATTCCGCTCGTTCAGCGCTTCCATCCCAATGTCACTCTCATACTCGCCATCACAACCATTTTTTAATCCTACAAAACCCCCTCTTAAACCAATTAAGGCCAATTTAACCCCCGCCCGTCGTTGACAAAGATTAATGCTTTCTGTAGAATGCCTCCCGACCTCAAGGGGGACATTCAGAACAAGCGCCTACGCCGGGCCAGTGTTACTGTGGGTTAGCAGCACATTCATTCTCTGCCCTAGTGCTTACAATATGACTCGGCATCTCACCACGTGAGAGGTGACCGGGTTTTCTGTTGTCTACCTGTTGAGAAAACTTGGTCCGGAGGGTTTCCCGATATGTATGATCTTTCCACTCTTCCCAGCGATGTCGATTTCGAAGCGTTGCTGGAAGAATCTTTCGCTCAGTCTACCTTCGAGCGTGGCGATACCGTCAGCGGTACCGTGCTGTCCATCAATCATCGCGGCCTCATCGTAGGCGTCGGCTCTATGCGCGACGGCTTCGTTGACCGCTCCGACGTCGAAAAACTCGGCCAACAGCCCAGCGACTTCACCATCGGACAAGAGGTCGATGTCAACATCCTGCGCATGGAAGACGAAGACGGCAATCTCGTCCTCTCCATCTCGCAGGCTCGCCAGAGCGAAGACTGGAAGAACGCCGAAGAACTGCTCGAAAAGCAGGAAAACTGGCAGGGCTTCGTCGCCGATGCCAATCGCGGTGGACTCATCATCCTGTTCGGCAATGTGCGCGGCTTTGTGCCCGCCAGCCACGTCTCCGACCTGCCCCGCGGCCTCAACGAAGACGAACGCCGCGCCTACCTGTCACGTCTGGTCGGCCAACCCGTCACCCTCAAAGTCATCGAAGTCAACCGCAAGCGCCGCCGTCTGGTCTTCAGCCAGCGCGAAGCCCAACGTGACCGCCGTGACGCCCGTAAGGAAACCCTGCTGGGCGAGCTGAAGGAAGGCGAAATCCGCACCGGCGTCGTCAGCGGCCTGCGCGACTTCGGCGCGTTCGTCGATCTCGGCGGTGCAGATGGCCTCATCCACATCTCCGAGCTGGCTTGGCACCGCGTCAAGCACCCCAAAGAAGTCCTCAACGTCGGTGACCAAGTCACCGTCTATGTCCTCCGCCTCGACGACGAAGGCAAGCGCATCGGCCTCAGCCTCAAGCGCCTCCAGCCCAACCCATGGTCTCTCGTCGAAGAAATGTACCACGTCGGTCAGTTGGTCAGCGGCTCAATCTCTCGCCTCGCCGACTTCGGCGCTTTTGTCAGCATGGAACCCGGCATCGAAGCCCTGCTCCACCTCAGCCAAATCGGCAACCCCACCCCAACCCACCCCTCACAGGTGGTCTACGAGGGGCAGCACCTGCTAATGCGTGTCATCAGCATCGAGCCAGAAAAACAGCGCCTCGGTCTCAGCCTCAAGGACGTCACCGAAGAAGACCGCGCCGTCTGGCAAGAACAACACCCAGAGCGCCCACTTTCCCCCCTCATGGGCCAATCTAGCGCTGGAAACACCGCCGCCCCTGCGCTAGAATTAGAAGTCACGGAAGGCGAACCTTCCGAGGCACAGGCCTAAAACCAGATTGA
>DAOUCZ010000208.1:0-6207 GCA_034431675.1 Anaerolineae bacterium
GTGGGGCTAAAAACGCCGATCTCTACGGCTTCGAAAACAGCTTGTGTCTGCATCAGCTTAAACTTATCACGGCGGGTGACTGCGCCGTCCACGATGCGAACATAGGCGATTACGCCTTTGTAGGGGTCATAGTGTGAGTCGAATACAAGCGCACGCAGAGGGGATGACGGATTGCCCGATGGCGCTGGGACGGTCTGGATAACGCGCTCCATAACCTCTTCGATGCCGATATTATTTTTGGCGCTGATGAGCACCATTTCCTCAGCAGGGAGGCCGAGCATCTCCTCGACTTCTTGAGCGATTTCATAGGGGCGTGCTGCCGGCAGGTCAATTTTGTTGACCACGGGCAGCAGCTCTAAATCTTGCTCAAGGGCAAGATAGACATTGGTGAGCGTTTGTGCCTCGATGCCTTGACTGGCATCGACAACCAAGATAGCACCTTCGCAGGCTTGAAGGGCGCGGCTCACTTCATAGGTAAAATCGACGTGCCCGGGTGTGTCGATGAGGTTAACAAGATAAACATTCCCATCTTTGGCCTGATACTGCATCCGTACGGCAGAAGCTTTGATGGTGACACCGCGCTCGCGTTCGAGATCCATACTGTCGAGCAACTGGGCTTGCATATCGCGGTCGCTGACGGTGTTGGTGAGCTGAAGCAGACGATCGGCCAGCGTGGATTTGCCGTGATCGACATGGGCGATGATGCAGAAATTGCGAATATGTGACTGATCCATCCGATACCCTGATAACTTAGGTTGTTGACTATGCGGGAATTATATCAGAAAAGGGTGCTGTTTTAGCGCACGGGGTCTTCACCCGCCCAAGGCAAGCTGGATCAGGCTGTCGGGTGAAGGTGGAGTGATGTCAAGGCCTGTGGTCAGCCATGCCAGAAACTCGACATTGCCAGCTGGCCCGAGCAGGGGAGAACGGATGAGGCCGGCAGGGGTTAGCCCGATTTGTTGTGCGGATGCGAGCACTTCGTGTAGGACGCGGGCATGAACCGTTGGGTCACGAATGACGCCTTGCCCTTTATCTACTTCTTTTTTTCCGGCTTCGAACTGTGGCTTGATGAGGAGCACGATTTCGGCAGGGTTGGTCAACCAACGCTGGATGGTGGGGAGTAAAAGCTTGCTGGAGATGAATGAGGCATCAACAGTGACGAGTGAGACGGGTTTGGGGAGTTGTTCGAGATGACGGGCATTGGTGCGTTCCATCACAGTAACCCGTGGGTCACTGCGCAGTGAGGCATCGAGGATGCCGTAACCGACATCGATGGCAAAGACACGCGATGCGCCGTGCTGGAGCAAGCAGTCGGTAAACCCGCCGGTGCTCGCGCCGACATCGGC
The DNA here is from genome assembly GCA_034431675.1 of Anaerolineae bacterium. Taxonomy (GTDB): domain Bacteria; phylum Chloroflexota; class Anaerolineae; order Aggregatilineales; family Phototrophicaceae; genus Flexicrinis. Next base: position 1,347 of record DAOUCZ010000208.1, read on the forward strand.
GCATATTTTGCCTTGTGGGTTGATGGGAAAGGCCTGTAGCGCTGCTGCAAGCTTATCGCCGCCGCGGCTGACAAAACGCGGACGAGCCTTGAGGGTGATTTCGGCGGATAGGGCGATACGTGTGCCGGGTTTGTCGATGGGTGTGCCATTGACAAGCACTTGACCGGCCATGATGACGGCTTTGGCTTTTTCGCGCGTGGGCACAAGCCCGCGAGAGCTGACCAAGATGTCGAGGCGTTCGGTGGGTTCTGACATGACGCTTAGCCTCTGGTCATATAGATGGTGAGATTGAGCGGGTTGGGAGTTGGGTTGGGAGGGTCGTTGGTGACGGTAAACCCGTCTGCGGTGATGGGGAGGTAGCCCTCGGCATAGATGATGATGCTGTAGGGGACTTTGAACTGAAGCGGGCGATTGAACAGAAAGTTTCCGCTGCGGTCAGTAATGGCTGTCCCATACAGCTGTGCATCGGTGGCGTTGAAATCGACCACGGAATACTCGGCGCTGAGGATGAAGATGGTGGCACTGGGGATGCCTAAACCGGTTGCGCCGTCAATAAGCTGTCCCTCGAACTGGACGCCGTCAGGAATAGCAAATGGGTCGATAGGGAGCTGGCCAATACCGATTTCGATGGTGATAGACCGCAGAAGGATGTTGTTCATCAACAGCTCTAGCTGATAAGTGCCATCGGGTATCCGTCCTTGGCCAGAGCGGATGGTGATGGGATAGGCTTGACCAGCAGATGTGCCCGACCAGCTTTCTAGGCGATCATAGAAAACGTTGCCGTCTACGCTGAGGCGCAGACGCCACGGTGTGCCCACTGCAATGGACTGCCAATCGAAGAGGGCATAGAGGGTATCGGTGGGCGTGGTGACGGCGCGCAGCACAGGTGCTGTCACCGCTTCAGAGAGTGTAGGAGCAACAACGAAGCGCTCGTTGGTAAAGATTTGAGGTCTTGCGCCACCGCGTTCTCCGGCAATGGTAAAATCTGCTTGGGCGGATAGACGCCCTTCGATGTAGAGGGACAGTCGATATGTGCCGGGCAAAAGCCCACTGCCGGCAGTGATAGAGGTGGTTTGAGCGCCGTTTGGCCCTGCGTCCCAGCTGCCGCCGACACGGGGCGCAAGTTCTTGACCATTAAAATACCAGATGCCCGTCCATGTGAGGCCGTTGGTCATATTGTCATAAATAAACTGCGCACTGACGGTTGGCCCAACGCCAAGGATGTAGCCGTTGCCAAACATCTGTCCATCTTCGATAAGGACAAACTGGATGTTGCGGAAAGTGGGCGTTGGGTCAGGAACACCGCCAACGCGAAGCGGCGGTGCTTCTGCGGCGAGGACACCATTCACCAGCAGTCGGAAATTGTATTCCCCGTTGGGGAGGGTTTGGCCTGTTAGGCCGAGATACCATAACCCACGGCTTCCGCCAGCCCAGCGCGCCGGCGGAAGGCTAAAAATAGGGCTGGTATTCCCGTCGATGGTCACGCGCAGCTCATAGACAGTTTCGGGGGTCATGAAGTCGTAGTCGAAAAACAGGAACAGGCTGCTGGTTCCACCCGGCAGCCTGCTGATGACGGTGGTTGGCATGTCATTGTTGGCAGAGGGAGAGAAAAATGCATTGGAGATGCGCGGCTCTAGGCCGGTAGGGGGGATAGGAGAGGCGCTGGTGGCCGTGAAGACCGATAGATTGAGCGAGGCGCTGCGGATGAGCGGCAGAGCGAAATCGGATGGGCGGAGCGCGTTGATTGTGCCACCAAGCGGTACACAGGCATCAGCGCTGGTGATGAGACCATCGCGATTGGTGTCTTGAAAGCGAGCACAGTCGCCCCCATCTGACTGGCGAGCGGTGGGCGCGGTGGCTGGGATTCCGATGAGACGGCCATCGCGATTATAGGCACCACCACCGCTGAAAACGCCGGGGATTTCGGCTTGTGAGTCGGTGGTGCGGAACTTGAGCCATGCTTTTTCGCCACCGCGCGGCTCTGCCACAAAACCGATGATGGTGGCCGAAACGGCATTAACGGGATGTTGGGCCATGCCGGCATAGCCGGTGAGAGTGATGGTTTCATCGAGGGTGATGGTGCTGGAGTCCGCCAGCTCGACAAAAGGCAGGCTGAGGTCTGTGGGGGCGATGGCTCGGCCATTGGCCTCGGCGGTGATGCGGAGCAGGGCAAGGTCTAGGCCGATGTCGGACTGGAGTACTTGTGCTTGATACGAGATGACTGGAGGTTCATCAGCGCGGACAGCCAAGGCCACGTAGATGGCGTCCCCATTGCAGGCGGCATTGGGCACAGTGCTGTGGGCATTGGTGAGGATGATGCCGTCCCTGCTGACAATCGTGCCAGAGCTGACACAGGTGATATGTGTGCCGGTATTGGTTGTGACGGTCTGAATAATCAGCACTGTAGCGCGCAGGATGCGATTGAGATCGAAAGCGACTTCGACTTGGGCGTTGAGGTTCAGCGAGATGATTACCCCTATAAAGGGCAGCAGGATGAATCGTAGACGGGTCATGATGGGGTTAATAGCTCAGGGCTTCTAGAAAACGTGTGAAGATGGGGTAATCGGCATTGTAACGGGTGGCATCGGCAGCAAAAGAGATGAGGATGACTTGATTACGGCGAATAATTAACACATCCTCGGCCTGAACCACGATGGGCACTTTTTGTAGGAATGGGTCGTTATCGGAGGATACATAGGTATATTGCAGGATGGTGGCCTGCTCACTGGCGCGAATTGGGCGCGAGGAGATGGTCAGCGTTTTGTAGAAAGGTAGTTCAGCACTGCGGCGCAGGGCTAGAGAGTCGATTACATTGCGGATATGGGTGGATGGGGAAAAGGGCAAGACCTGTATGCGAATGGTGGTCTTGAACCCCAAGCGGCGCATATCTTCTACATAAAGCACATCCCCTTCGGGGATACTAAGCAGCCATCCGGCGGGATAGTTGGCGGTGATGCCAACTTCGCGATCGGTATAAGGTGTAGTGGCATATAGGACAGAGTCGCGGAGGTTGACGCCGACAATAAGGGCTGCGAGACAGTAAATGATGGAGAAATAGTGTGAGAACCGCTGGGCGCGGGTTTGAGGTGTTTCGTTATACGGGTCGATACGCATGATTTAGCTCACATCATCGACGGCGCGGATGGCTTGTCGCTCTGCATAACCAAACAGAGTGAAGATGAGGATAAAACCTGCCAAGATAAAGCCAATGGCAAAACCTAGGCCAAAAATATGGCGCTGAACCGATGAGCCAATGGGAGAGAAGGAAGCATTCAGAAACCCAAGGTAGAGCGGGATACCAATACCTACCAGCGCGGATGACAGTGCGATGAGGAAGGGCATGAAAGCCGCAGGGGCATGATCGAAGCGCAGGGCGGCAAGCCCATATGACATCAGCGCATTGGGGATGCTGACGGTGGCCATGAGTGATAGGGTATGAGACGCAACGACATAGGGATTGGGATTGCCATTTAGGGCAAATTCGATGGCAGGGACAAGAATATAGCCAGTGGATGCTGCCATGGCATAGGCCAGCGGGTCATATCGCTCACGCAAGGCATGTGGCCAGATGACGGTGCGTGTGATGAGATAACACAGCCCGACCTGAACCGTACCAACGCAGATGGCGTAGCCAACGATGCGGTTTAGGGCGGGTGAGAGAGGAAGCCATTCGGAGATGCGGAAGAAATCGGATATTAGCGGTTCGGCAACTGCGCCATAAGCGAGGGCAGCGAGGATATAGATAGTAAACATGCCCGATCTGGGCATAGGGACAAAGCGTTCGCTGAACCATGAGAAAACCAGCCAAAAGACAGATGGGCTGATGGCCATGATGATATTGAGGACGAGGCGTAATGTGCCGCTCACGGGGATGGCCAACAGTCCAAAAACCACAAAACTCAGGATGGCCAGCGCCGCAAACAAGCCGTGCTCGATGATGATGCTGCGCCATACCGAGCGGTAGAGCTGGACATCTTCTTCTTCACGTGGGGGGGTGAGCAGGCGAGAGCGGTAATCCGTCATGAGGCGAATGTTCCATATCTGAGGGACGTTTGCTAGAATTTACGCGACGTTGCTGTGTGCCAGTATACGTCTGTATCAGCCAGTGTTCAACAGAGACAACCATGCGTATCACCCACTACGGTAAGTCTATTGTGTTTTTATGCGTATTGATGACCGTAATGGCTGGGTGCTCAGCCGGCGTAGACGATGCGCCAGTGACCCGCCGTAAAATCAGCTATGGATTGACGTTATCCCCCAGCGGTTTTGACCCACATATCAATCAGTCGTCAGAGATGGGCATTGTGTTGAGGCAGGTGTATGACACGCTGCTTTATCGCGACCCTGAGACAGGTGTTTTTGTGAGCGGGTTGGCCGAGTCTTGGGAGATTTCGGAAGACCAGACGGTATACACATTTAAGCTGCGCGAGGATGTGACGTTTCATGATGGAACGCGGTTTGATGCGGCAGCAGTTGCAGCGAACTTGAACCGCATCACGGCTTCGGAAACACGGTCACAGAATGCGGTGCTGCTGCTTGGGCCGTATGTGGGATATACAATAATAGATGATTATACGATAGAGATTCGGCTTTCTGAGACAAATGCGCCGCTGCTGGATTCGCTGAGCCAGTTCTATCTGGGGATGGCAAGTCCGACCGCATTCAACACCTATGGGTTGGAGCGGTATCAGTTTAATCAGGTGGGGACTGGGCCTTATATTTTTGTGGAATACGTGCCCGATGACCATCTGATTCTGCGTCGGAATGCGCAGTATCGGTGGGGGCCGTCGTTTTATCGTGCGCCGGCAGAAGGCGAGACCATCGAAGAAATTGAGTTTCGTTTCTTCCGCGATCCGGCTAC
>DAOUCZ010000209.1:0-16445 GCA_034431675.1 Anaerolineae bacterium
GCGCATCGCGATGCGCCCGTCAAGCATCGCGATGCGCCCGTCAAGCATCGTGATGCGCCCGTCAAGCATCGCGATGCGCCCGTCAAGCATCGTGATGCGCCCGTGACGTCGGGCAGTTCACGAACTGCCCCTACGACCAGAAAATTTGAAGCGATTACCCTGTTGGTGTGGTGCGCCGACTCAACACTTCTCGCCCAAGGTGCTATAATCGCTGTGCTGGCGGATGCTTACCAGCCCCCCACTCAATGACCCCATCAGCGGAAAGGGACGCGCGATGCGCCTACGGACAGGCTTAGGAATGACCGCAATCGGTGTGTGTTTGGCGCTGGGCCTGCTGGCCGTGCGTATGCCGGCACAGGCCATCACCACCCCCACCCCCACCGACAGCCCCATCACCGCCACGCCGACCGCTGCGCCGGCCACGGCCACGCAAACCCCTTCCCCAGCACCGACCGACACCAGCGCCCCGCCCAGCGCCACCCCCACACCGGAAGTGACCGCCGCGCCAACCCTCCCCCCAACCGATGCGCCCGTCACGCAGACGGTGGGCGCAGTCACCGCGCGCGCGGCCACCCTCGCCGCCCAGACCGCAGAGGCCGCCCTGCCGACCGCCACCCTGCCGCTGCTCGACCCCGACCCGATCGCGCCGGTCAGCGAGTCGGGCGGCGGGCAAACCCTGTTTGTCGCCATCCTGATTGCCCTTGGCCTGATTATCATCGCCTTCAGCCAATCCACCCGCCGGCGTTAAGGCAAAGACCGCCCAAGGAGCACCTATGATACGCCTGATTCTGCTGCTGCTGGCCTTGTGCCTCTCGACGACGGTGCAGGGGCAGGCCGCGCCGCGCACCTTCACCCCCTATACGGCCAGCACCGCCAATTTTGCCAACCCTGAACGCGGCTTTTATCACCAAGACGCGCCGATGTGGGTGGGCACGCAGACCCTGCCGCAGTCGGTATCGGGGCTGGCCGCCCTGCGCACGCGCGGAATCAGCACCGTGCGCTGGTATTTTCTGATTGACGAATTCGTCAGCACCGACCTGAGCAGCGCCGCCCTGACGTTTATCGGGCAGCAGTTCGACGCCGCCCGCGCCGCCGGCATCAAGGTCATCCCGCGCTTTGCCTACAACTTCCCCACCGACGGCACATTCCCCTACACCGACCCCGACGCCACGCTGACCCAAACGCTAACGCACATCCAGCAGCTGACGCCGGTGCTGACCGCCCACGCCGACGTCATCGCGTTTATGGAGATGGGCTTCGTGGGCGCGTGGGGCGAGTGGCACAGCTCGACCAACGGCCATGTGCACTACACCAATGGCACAGTTCAGGCAGGCGGCCAAGCCATCATCAACGCGGTTTTGGCCGCGCTGCCGGCCACCCGCATGACCGCCATGCGCTATGCCCCGCACAAGCAGCAGCTGTATGGGCCAGACCCGCTGACCGAGGCACAGGCCTTCAACGGCACGGCGCAAGCCCGCATCGGCGCGCACAACGACTGTTTTTTGGCCTCGCGCACCGACTGGGGCACATACCCCTCGGATGCAGCTGAGCGGCGGGCGGTGCGCCGCTATCTCAGCGCAGACAACCGCTATCTGCCGCAGGGCGGCGAGACCTGCAACGCCGGCCCAGACGCCCAGCAGTTCATCGGGTGCAGCAACGCACTGACCGACCTTGCCCTGCTGCGCTTCAGCGCGCTGAACATCGACTACAACGAGGATGTGCTGAACGTGTGGCGCAGCCAAGGGTGCTTTGGCCAGATTGCGCGCCGCCTCGGCTACCGCTTCCGCCTCATCGAATCCAGCATCCCGTCACAGGCGCAGGCCGGCGAGACCGCCGTACTGACGCTGGTGCTGCAAAACGACGGGTTCGCCGCGCCGTATAACCCGCGCGGCTTCGAGATTGTGCTGCGTGCCCACGCCGATGGCCAGCTCTACCGCCCAACACTGGTCAATCCGCCTGACCCGCGCCGCTGGCTGCCCGACGCCGGCCCGCTGGTGCTGCCGCTCCAGATGCAGCTGCCGCCCACCCTGCCCGCTGGGACGTATGACGTCCTGCTGCACCTGCCAGACCCCGAGCCGACGCTGTATGGCCGACCCGAATACAGCATCCGGCTGGCCAACACCGGCGTCTGGGAGGCCGATACCGGCTTTAATGACCTGCTAGCCGACCTTGTGGTGCAGTCCAACGCCGGCAGCAGCACCGACCTGCTGGTCAACGGCGGGTTCGAGGCCGGTTTGAGCAGCTGGCAGGTGCAGCGCGCCGCCGGCACACCCACCGATGACCGCGTGCTGTGCGGGGACAAGGGCGCAGCATCCAGCGCGTGCGCCTTTCGGTTTCGCGGCGGGGCGGGCGAAAACACCCGCCTGTCCCAGCGCGTCACGCTGGCCAATGGCGACCTGCAAGCCGGCGACATCCTGACGGTGCGCCTTGCCTACAGCGCGCGGCCTGTCACCAACGCGCTAAACCTGACCCTCATCGCACATGACGCCGACGGGCGCAGCGTCACGCTGCTCACGCTGCCGGCCACCACCTTCAAACGCACCACCACGCGCAAAACCCCAGTCTATGACGTGCGCCTGCGCAGCTTGCCCCCGCTGACAGTTGACCCGTCATGGACAAGCCTTACCTTGCGTTTGCGCTATCGCGCTGGGGCGGGCACGCTGTGGGTCGATGACCTGCGCCTGACCGTTACACGCGGGGCAAATCAGCCAGCGGCGCTGCCGCTGCCCTAGGGCTGTTCAGTCCCCTTCAGCTCCACCCATGTGCGGCTGGCAATGCGAAAGCCGAGGTCATGGCGGCGCAGGTGCGGGTAATAGCGCGCGCGGCTGGTGGTGCGCACGTGCTTCATGCGCTCCTCAAACGAGCCGCCGCGCAGGGTGGGCGACGTGATTTTTAGCTCAGCCTCTTTGTCAGGGCTGTCATATTCGCTGCGCGTCCACTCCCACACGTTGCCCGACAAATCGGCCACCCCAAACGGGCTGAGGCCCTCGGCAAAGCGGTCAACCGGCGTCGTGCCGCCAAACCCGCTCTCTTTGATGTTGCAGCGTGACAGGTCGAAGGTGTCGCCCCATGGATACAGCGTGCGGGCCTCGCCGTGGGCGGCCCACTGCCACTGCGCCTCGGTCGGCAGGGTCAGGTCAAGGCCGGTTTTGTGGCTCAGCCAACGGCAGAAGGCGATCGCCTCATACCATGTCACGTTCACCATCGGATGGGTCTGGCGGGTGTGGTCAGGCAGTTCCACTTCGGTGGGGAACACCAACCCCTCCCACCAGCGCTGATCGGAATAGCCCATGTCGTCCACAAACGCGCGAAACTGCGCATGGGTGACCGGATAGCGCGAGATGGCAAAGGCTGGCACTTCAAACGCACCGACGATGGTGTGCATCGTCAGGCTGCCGGCAGGCAGGTTGACCCACGACAGCATCGGCAGTTCATAGTGAGCGCGGCGGGCTGTGCCCGTTATCAGGTCGGGGTCAAGCGTCGCGGCGACAGCTCGTGAGGCGCCGTACCCGACGCCAGCCATCGCCGGCTGCGCAGCCCGCTGCCGCCGCCCAATCCCGACCTGAAGGCCCATCAGATGCAGCAGCTTGTCCAAGCAGGCCTCGTAGGACACCGGCGACAGCGTCACCCCGTCGGCCCACGCCACCGCGCGGATGTCGTCTGGCAGGTTGTAGCGCGGGCGTGCGCCATCAGCATAAATCGGGATGATCGGGCGGCGCGCCTGTATGGCCGCGGCCACAATCCGGCGGATGCGGTCATCGGGCCGCTTGATGCGGTCTTCATCAAAGGTGGCCGGCGTGACCAGCAGCAGCACCACCGCAGCTTTCTGCACGTGGGGCAGCAGAACACGCTCCAGCGAATCGCCGTCTACGGTGCGATCGTCGATCATGATGGTGGCATCGGCGCGCTGGTCAACATCACGGGCCAATAGCTGTGCCAAGGCCCAATCTTTGCGGCGATAGCTGATGAACACATTGGCGGTCATCGCGGGATAAACCTCTTCAAGGTTGGATTTCGGTTTGGATTATCCCATAGACAAGTAAAGCCGTGTTTGTCTGAAGGTTAAGAGGTTGGGGTGAACGCAGGCCAACGCCCCCAAAAACAACAAATCGATTTGTGCCAAAAAAAGCGGTGACGCGCTATAGTTGACCGTATGAATCGGCGGGCAAAGGGATGGGCATGTCGCCATTTTCGGGGCTTATCGGGATGCTGGGCATGGTTGGGCGGTTGATCGCCATGCCATTTCAGCGTTTGGCCGCGTTCATGAGCCAGACGCGCATGTTGAACCCGCTGCCCATCCTGCGGCAGTTTGGCCGCTCGGTCAGCGCGCCGTTTCGGAGTCTGGGCGCGATGCTGGGCATCAAAGGCGGGGTCAAGCTCGGGCGCTTCTTCGATCTTGAGGGCTGGCGCGAGGCGCTGTTTGCGCGCGATTCGGTCGAGCGGCGGCGGCGAGTCGGGCTGGTGACACAGTTCTCGCAGGTGCACCTGATCGGGATGGCCGACGGGGTGCGGCACATCTTGCACATCGGCACGGGCATCGGGCGCAGCGCGGCAGAGCTGGCCCTGCCGGCAGACGACGGGCGCGCCGTGCTGCGCTTTGACCGTGGCGACCTGCCCAGCAGCCTAGAGGCGGTGCAGGTGCGCGCGCTGACCCAACACGGGGTGCAGCACAACGGCGCGGCGCTGGCCGCTGGCGCGCTGGTGCGACACGGCGACCGCTTGCGCGTGGCCGGGCGTGAATATCGCTTTGAGATGTACGCGTGGGAGCGCGTGCCGCTGGTGACTCGGGTGGAGGCCTCGTATGCCACGCACAGCGGACCGCACCGCGAGACCAACGAGGACGCCATCGGCATCTATCAGCACGACAAGGCCTATCTGTTTGCGCTGGCCGACGGGGTGGGCGGCGGCGAGGCCGGCGATCAGGTCAGCGCCTATGCGGTGCAGTATCTGCTGGCAGCCTTCCACAAGAACGCGCGCTACAGCCTGCCGTGGCTGACCGTGCTCGAGACCGCCTTTGCCCACATCAACGCCGAGGTGCGCGCGTTTTCGCGCCGCACCCCGCTGCCGGTCGGCACGACCCTGACGGCGATGGTCATCAAAGATTTTCAGGCCTATATCGCGCACGTGGGGGACTCGCGCGCGCTGCTGTGGCGCGACGGCGCGCTGCGCCAGCTCACCACCGATCATGTGCAGCGTCAGCCGGTGATGCTGGAGACGCGCATCGCCTATGAGCTGCAAGAGCCGCACCCCCTGCGTGACGTGCTGACGCGCGCCATCGGCAAAACCGACAGGCTGGACGCCGAACTGCTGTCGGTGGCGCTGCGCCCCGATGACGTCCTGCTGCTGCTAAGCGATGGGGTGTATGATACGCTGCCGCAGCCCGACATCGTGGCCACCCTGCGCGAGGTGACGCCGATGCACGCCGCCGGCACACTGGTCAACCGAGCAGTCAGCCGCGGGGCAAAGGACAACGCCAGCGCGGTGGTGGTGCATGTGCTGCCCGAGCCGTTTGTCAAAGATACGTGGCGGGCCGAGACCGACGGGCGCATCTTTGCCGGATGGCAGAGCGGTTGGCCGGTCAAGCTGCGCCGCACCACCGACCCGATCACGCGCTATCCGCTGGATGGGCGGATGGTGCTGCTGTGGGTGGGGTTTGGGGCGCTGCTGTGGGTGATAATCCGTGTGCTGGGAGGTGTGGGGTGAACACCGTGAACACAATCAGGCGAGTGATGGCCGGCCTAGGGATGGCGGCCTTGTGGGTGTTGAGCGGTGGACTGATGATGGCGCAGGAAGCCGGCGGGCAAATCCCACAGCCGGCGGCCCTGCTGGCCTATGCCTGCACCTTTGACCGCGGCGCAAACCGCCTGCACGTGCAGGCCGTGCTGCAAAGCGATGCCCCCTCGGCAGTGATTGGCACATACGATGTGCGCGTCTCGGCGGACGGGCAGGCCCTTAGCGAGCGGGCGGTCTCGGTGGTGCGCGCCAGCCCGCGCCCACCGCTTCAGCTGCTGATTTTGTTCGACATCACCGATACCGTGCCTGTGCCGCAGGTGGCGCAGGCCTTAATTGACGGCCTGCTGGCCGGCCTTCAGCCCGGTGATCAGGTGGCGGTGATGTCATTCGACGAAAACATCTCGCTGCCGTCCCCTTTTCTGACCGATAAAGCCGCGCTGGCCGACCAATTTTTGCGTCCCCTCAGCGCTGGGCGCGGCGAAAACCGCATCTATGACGCCCTGCTGAGCGCGGTCAATGCCTTCCCATTCTCCAACCAAACGCGCCGCGTGGTGCTGCTGATTGGCGACTCGGGCCGGCGCACCGGCACACAATCCGCCGAGAGCGAAGTGGCCGAGGCCTATGCCCGCCTAAAGGTGCAGGCCTATCCGGTGATGTTCAGCCTGCGCGATACCCCCGACGTCGAGGCCGTGCTCGACATCGCCACCGCCAGCCGCGGCTACACGTTTTTGTACCGCGAGCGCAGCGGCAATCGTCAATCGCTGCAAGCCGCCCTCACCGCCTACCTTCAGCAGCTGACGCGCGCCCTCGACAGCGAAATCGAGCTGGCTATCGACCCCAGCGGCTTGCCCCCCAACCCCGACAACCGCATCACCCTCACGCTGACCGCTGACGGGCCGGCCCTTGCCCCCTACACCCTCACCGACGACATCGCCTGCCCCTATCAAGCGCCGCAGTCCAGCATCCGCTTCGTCGGGCCGCTGGGCGATGCGCCGGTCAGTGGGCCGGTGGACATCGGCGTGGTGGTCGAGACCGACCTCGACCTTGCCGCCACCCGCGTGGTGTTTCGGGTCAATGACGAGGTGGTGCAGACCAGCGACCGACTGGTCTACACCTTCGACGCGGGGACGGTCAGTCCGGGCGTCTATCTCATCCGCGCCGAGCTGTGGGATTTGCAAAACAACACGCTGGCCAGCACCGACAGCGTGCAGCGCGTGGTGGCCCAACAGCGCCTGACGCTGTCGGTTGGTCCTGCCGGCATCGACACCAACGCGCTGAGCGGCGCGGTCGAGCTGATCGCCAGCTCACGCGGGCAGTATCCGCTGTCGCCGGTGACGTTTACGGTGGCGCGCGCCAGTCAGCCGCAGGCGGTGCAGACGTTGGGCGTTGTGCCGTTCAGGGCCGATGGCATCGCCATCCTGCCGATTGACGACATCGAGGCGGCGGTGCGGCGCGCCCTGCCCGAGGCGCGCGCCGGCGAGGCGCTGGTGCTGGGCGCGGTGGTCGAAGGCCTCTCTGCCGATGACGCGCCGCTGGCGCTGGCCGGTCAGCCGCTGCGCTTTGCGTTTGCTGCCACGCCGGTCAGCGTGACGCCGCCCCGCCCGCTCACCGGATGGGAACGCTTTTTGGCGCTGGTGCGGCGCAATCTGGCGTGGTGGGCCGCGCTGGCGCTCACGTTGGCCAACCTGCTGTTGGTGCGGCTGATTAAGCGCATCCGCATCCGCCGGATGATTTTGACCCCCGATAACATCGACCTCAGCCCACAGCTGATGACGCTGACCACCATCCGCGACGGGGTGCGCCAGTCGCACACCCTGACCAAAAAGACCGTGATGGTCGGGCGCGGGGCGTCCAACGACGTCAACCTTGGCGACTCGCCCAGCATCTCGCGCCAGCACGGGGTGGTGATGTGGCGGCGCGGCGCATGGTGGTATACCAACCGCAAGCGCGGCGTCTCCACCGTGATTGAAGGGCGGCGGCGGCGCGGGCTGGCGCTTCAGCAGCTCGAGCCGGTCACCGAGCTGCGCATCGGGGAGGTCATCCTGCTGTTCCATTCCAACGCCCAGCAGGACATCTCCGAGTTCATCAAGACGGATATTTGACGCCGTGGCCGAGGTCCTCACCTTCACGGTCGCGCTGCTGCGGGTGCGACAGGTGTGGCGCGCACAAGTCAGCCCATCCACCACCGTCAGTCAGCTGGGGGCGGGGCTGGCGCGGGTTGGCCCACGCACCGAGGCGCGCATGATGCTGGAGATGGCGCTGCCGATGCCCCCCCAAGCCGCGCTGGGAGATGCCGGCCTACAAGCGGGCGACCGCATCGCGCTGGTCGAGATGGCCGCCGGCGAGGGCGCGCTGTACGACCTCAGCGGGGTGCGCCCGCTGCGCGCGGCATGGCAGGCCGACGGGACGGCTCTGGCCATCGACTCGGCGGGGCGCACGCGCCTGACCGTCGGCGCAAGTCAGCCCGACTCAGCCTATAAGCCCGACATCGACCTGCGATCGGCGCTGCCGGCGAGCGGGCTGCCGGCACAATGCGCCCTGCTGTCCTACGACGCGGTACGCGGCGGGTGGTCGGCGCTGCGTATCGGGGGCGCGCGCGTGCAGCTTGATGAGCTGGAACTGCCCACCGACCTGCCGGTCACCATAAACGCGCAGGCCGTGCTGCGCATCTATCCGCCCGACGGCGGGCCGCCCCTTGCCCTGCACCTCACACAAGGCCAAGCGCCGTCCGCTGCCGGCCTGCTGCCCGTCGGAGACCTGCCGGTCACCGTGTGGGACGGCGACGAGACCGTCCCGCTGACCCTGCGCGCCTCGCTCAATCTGCCGGTGGCGCGGCTGGTCGGGGCGCTGGCTGGTCACCTGCCCTATCCATCAGGCGGGGGTGGGGTACAGCCCTATGTGCTGCGGTTGGCCGTCCCACAAGCCCGCCTGACGCCCGACGCCACGTTCTATCGGCGCTAGCCCCTCACCCGCCAATCAACACATTGCCGACCGCCACCACCGTACCGGTCGGCGCGGGCGCAGGGTCGTTGCAGGTCAGGGCGGTATCGCCAGCACGCGCGGCGGGCTTGCCGTTGATTTTGACCGTGGCGCTGCCTTTGTTAATCACGCCTTTGTTGGTGGGCGGGACTTGAAACGGCCCGCCCTGTGGGATGTGAGGCGGCAAGTTATCGGCGGTGCTGCCAACGGTGGCGGCAGGCATCCCCCCGATCTTGACGTTGGCGCTGAGGTTGCCGTTGATGATGCCGTTGAACGGGTGCGGCAGCGGCGTGGGCACAGGCGGCCCGGGCGGAGCGGGAATCAAGATGATGTGCGTATCGACACCTACGATTTTGTCACCTTGTTTGGCTGCGGGTTGACCCATAGTCAGACGCCTTTCTAGGTTATTCGTCCTTCACAGTATAGCCCAATTTGTCGCCACTTCACGAAAACTATGTTATAGTTTGATTTGAACCGTAACGAAAAACATATCCACAGGTGCAGTGATGCCAACGGGGGGCAGTCTGTCGGTGACGCACGAGGCGCACATGCAAGGGATGTTGGGGGTATTTGCCCATCTGGAGGGGTTGCTGCGTTCGGCTGCGGCCCGGGCTGATGCTGCCGAGCACGACCCGACCGACGCCCTGCGCGGCCTTGTGATTGCGCCAGAAGAGGTCGAACGCCACTTTGAGGCCGGCGCGCTGGCCGGCTTGTGGGGGGGCACACCAGCCCATTTCGAGCATCTGCCGCCGCTGCTGCCGGCCCTCGATGCCCAGCATCGGCTGGCGGTGCTGTTTCGGGCCTTCGAGCTGTCGGTGGTGGAGCAGTATGTATTCTTGCTGGCGCTTGCCCCCGACCTCGACCGGCGCTATGAGCGCCTGTTTGGCTATCTGCAAGACGATGTCAGTCAGCGCTACCCCACTGTCAACCTTGCCATGAACCTGCTGTCAGCAGACCTTGGCGGGCGCTATGCGGTGTGGGCCTGCCTGTCTGCCGGCGCGCCGCTGATGGCGCATCACCTGATTGAGCTGATGGCCGACCCGACCCGCGCCAATGCCACCAGCCTTGCCCGCATCCTGCGCGTTGACCGGCGCGTGCTGGCCTATGTGCTGGGCGTGGACGCGGTGGACGAGCGCATCGAACGGGCGGTGCGCGGCGTGTCCGAGGCGCTGCCCGCCCCGCCAGACGTCGATTTGAGCGGCATACGCGCCGTATTTGACCGTGCGCCGCTGGTCTATCTGCGCGGCGCGCGCGAGTGGGGGCAGCTCGACGCGGCAGCGCTGCTGTGCGCCGAGCACGGGCTGAGCCTGCTGCGCATCGACCTTGACGAGCTGCTGACGCTGAACCATCCGCCGGCGCTGCTGGTGCGCCTGCTGGTGCGCGAAGGGCTGCTGAACGGCGCGGCCCTGCTGGTCGAGCCGTGGGACAGCCTGCTCACCGCCGAGTCGCTGCCGCTGCTGACCGCGCTGTGGGCCGCCTTGCTGGAGTACCGTCTGCCGGTGTTTATCTGTGGCAGCGAGGATTGGGAGCCGCCTGACCTCGACCGTGCCCGCCCGATGCTGCGGGTGAGCTTTGCCCTGCCCGATTATGCGGCACGGCGTGCAGCATGGGTGCGCTTTTGCCAGCGCTTTGGCGCACAGGTCACCGATGACCAGCTGGACGAACTGGCGGCCAAGTTCCGCTTTACCCAAGCCCAAACCCTGCGCGCGGTGCAGTCCGCCGCCGACCGCGCCCTGTCGCGCGGGCAAGCCCCGTCTGCCGCCGACCTGCTGGCTGGCGCACAAGCCCATGCCGCCCTCAAGCTGGGCGCGCTGGCCCGCCATATCGTGCCCAAAGCCACGTGGGAGGTGCTGATTTTGCCCCCAGACCCGCTCGCGCAGCTGCGTGAGCTGGTTGACCGGATGCGCTATCGCCACCTTGTCGATGACGTGTGGGGCTTTGGCGGGCGCGGCGGGCGTGGGGTGAGTGTGCTGTTTGCCGGCGAAAGCGGCACGGGCAAAACGCTGGCCGCCGAGGTGATCGGGCGCGAGCTGGGCCTGACGCTCTACAAAATCGAGCTGTCGGCGGTGGTCAGCAAATACATCGGCGAGACCGAGAAAAACCTCAACACCATCTTCAACGAGGCGCAGTCCGGCAACGCCATCCTGTTTTTTGACGAAGCCGACGCGCTGTTTGGCAAGCGCTCCGAGGTCAAAGACGCCCGCGACCGCTACGCCAATATCGAGGTGGCCTATCTGCTTCAGCGGGTGGAGAACTATGACGGGGTGGTGATTTTGGCCACCAATTTCCGCCAGAACATCGACGACGCCTTCACCCGCCGCCTCGACTTCCTGATTGATTTCCCCTTCCCATCCGCCGAGTACCGCCGGCGCATCTGGCAGGTGCACTTTCCGCCGCGCGCGCCGCTCTCGCCCGATGTGGACTGGGCCGAAATATCCGAGGCCTACCGCCTCGCCGGGGGCAACATCCGCAACGCCGCGCTGGCATCGGCCTATCTGGCCGCCGCAGATGGGCAGGTGATTACCGCCGCGCACATCCACGGGGCGGTGCGGCGCGAGAACCAAAAGATGGGACGCCTGCTGGATGACTAAGCAGGTTCAAGAGGGGAGCACGCGATGCTGGTAGACTGCGATAAGACGCTGGAAAAGCTGGTCAAAGAGGTGGGCAACCTCGGCGGCGACATCGACGTGTCGTTCGAGATGCCCAACCGCGAATGGTCATCACGCCTCAGCCGGCCCACCCTCAACTGCTTCTGCTTCGACCTGCGCGAAAACGTCCGCCTGCGCCACGTCGATCGCGAGGTGACGCGCAGCGCCACCCACGGACGCATCACCCTGCCCCCCCGCCGCATCGACCTGACCTATCTGGTCACAGCGTGGGCGCGCAAAGTCGAAGATGAACACCGCTTGCTGTGGCGAGCCTTTACGGTGTTCAAGCGCACCCCGATGCTGGCCCGCGCCCGCGCCGAGGGAGCGCTGCGCTATTCCAACGTGGACATCCCGCTGGTGACAGCGGATTTTAGCCCGCCTTTCGAGCGGCACAACCTCGTCGAGCTGTGGAGCGTGCTGGACAACCAGATGCGCCTTGGCTTTTTGGTCACCGCCACCGTCGAGTTCGACGTGGCACAGGTCGAGGATGCGCCATTGGTACTAGAGGCGGCTTTTTCGTTTGGTCAGGCCGACGACCCACAGTCCGAGGCGCTCACGGCCCGCAGCAGTGATGTCCGGCACAAGGCCAAAAGCCGGGGTGGGAAAATAGACCCCCCCAAGGAGGATAACGGGCAGAAAAAGTGAAAGTGTGTTAAGAATATCTTTGTCATCCGTGTTTGGGGCATCGAGGAGGCAACATTATGCCCAACTATCTCTCCCCCGGCGTCTATATGGAGGAAGTCGATCGCGGTACTAAACCGATTGAATCGGTGGGTACAGCGGTGGCCGCGTTCATCGGCTATACCGAAAAAGCCGAGGACATCCGCAACGGCGAGAAGGTCTCGGTGGTCGGCAAACCGACACTGGTGACCAACTGGTCGCAATATGTGCAAAAGTTCGGCGGGTTCGTCAAAGGCGCTTACACCCCCGACTCGGTCTATGGCTACTTTGCCAACGGTGGCTCAATCTGCTACATCATCAGCATCAAGACCCTTGGCGCAGCCGACCCCGACTCGGCCACCGCAGCCAAGGTAACGGTGGCCGCAGAAGGCGACGCCAAGGCCGGCAAGCTGCTGGAATTTGCCGCCAAGAGCTATGGCACATCGGGCAACAACATCGAAGTGGAAGTGAAAGGCCCGCCCAAAGCCGAAGGGCCAGAGGGCGATGTCTCCAAAAAACCGGCCGTCACCACCTTCTCCATCTCGGTGAAGGTCAACGGCACAGTGCGCGAGCAGTTTAACGACCTGACCACCGGCAAAGGCGATAACAACGTCGTGACCGTGCTGCAAACCAAGTCAGAGCTGCTGACCGCCACGCTGGTGGGCAAAGCCGACCTCGTGCCGGCCTCGGGCGTCTACGCGCTCAGCGGCGGCTCGGTGAAAGAGAAGTCCATCAGCCTCAAAGATTATCGCGGCGACACCATCCAGCGTACCGGCCTCGGCGGCCTCGAGGCGCTGGACGATGTGACCATGCTGGTAGCCCCCGACCTGATGACCGCCTACGAAGCTGGCGAAATCGACGGCAAGGGCGTGCAGGCGGTGCAGCAGGCCATGATTGACTACTGCGAGCTGGTGCGTTACTGCTTTGCCATCCTCGACGCCCCACCTAATCTGATGCCGCAAGAGGTCAAGGAATGGCGGATGCAGGTCAATTATGACACCACCCGCGCCGCGCTCTACTATCCGTGGATCGAGATTGCCGATACCACCAGCGGCGGCGGGCGTACGCGCCTTGTCCCACCCAGCGGCCACATGGCCGGCATCTATGCCCGCGTGGACAACACCCGCGGAGTGCACAAAGCCCCCGGCAACGAGATCGTGCGCACCGCGCTGGGCTTGCAGGTGCAGGTCACCAAGGGCGAGCAAGACCTGCTCAACCCGATCGGGGTCAACTGCATCCGCTCGTTCCCCGGGCGCGGCATCCGCGTGTGGGGCGCGCGCACCCTCAGCAGTGATGCGTCGTGGCGCTATATCAACGTGCGCCGCCTGTTTAACATGATCGAAGAGTCGATCGAACGCGGCACGCAGTGGGTGGTGTTCGAGCCAAACGACCCCGCACTGTGGGGGCGCATCCGCCGCGACATCACCGCCTATCTGACGATGGTGTGGCGCAGCGGCGCGCTGTTTGGCAACAGCCCGACCGATGCCTTCTATGTCAAGTGCGATGCCGAGACCAACCCGGTGGAGCAGCGCGACCTTGGCATGTTGGTGACCGAAATCGGCATCTGCCCGGTCAAGCCGGCAGAGTTTGTCATCTTCCGCGTCAGCCAGTGGGCTGGCCCCAGTGCCTAACAAGGGCGCTCGGGTTTGGGTACGTGAACGCTTTGGATAACCTTTAGGAGCATAACGTCATGCCTACTACCAATGATGCACTGACGGGTGACCCCCTTGTAAGTTTTAATTTCGAGGTCAAAATCGAAGGCAAGGTCAGCGGTTACTTTACCGAGTGCAGCGGCCTTGGCTCGGAGAGCGAAGTGACCGAGCACAAAATCGTCGGCAGCGGCGACCGCGAAGCGGTGCGCAAAGTGCCGGGCCGCCTCAAGTGGGGCGACATCACCCTCAAGCGCGGCATCACTGCCAACATGGACTTCTGGACGTGGCGTCAGATGGTGGTCGATGGGCAGGTGGGCAGCGCCCGCGCCGGCGGCTCAATCATCATGTACGATCAGGCCGGCACAGCCGTGGCCCAGTGGGACTTTGACGCGGCGTGGCCGTCCAAAATCAGCGGCCCAAGTGTGCAGGCCGACTCCAGTGCCATCGGCATCGAAGAAGTGGTGATTGTGCACGAGGGCATCCGCCGCGTGATGTAAAGGGCGCGCTGGCCAAACCGGCGCGATGTGTGTGACGCCAGAGAGGACGTGAGGGGATGACCGTAACGGAGTATGCGTTCGTCTTGCCAAGGGGGTATGTCGATGAGCAGGGTGCTGTCCACCGTGAGGGGGCGATGCGCCTTGCCACGGTGATGGACGAGATTACCCCGCTGCGCGACCCTCGCGTCCGTGGCAACGAGGCGTATTTGGTGGTGATCCTGCTGTCGCAGGTCATCACCCGCCTCGGCAGTGTGCCCACACCGATTACGCCCGCCGTGGTCGAGCGCCTGTTTGCCCTCGACCTGACCTATTTAATGGATTTTTACCGTCAAATCAATCAGGTGGACATCCGTCTGTATTCGGTGGTGTGCCCACACTGTCAGCGGCCTTTCGAGGTCGAGCTGCCTGCCGGCAGCGAGTGAGCGCAGGGGGCAGCGGATGGGCGAGCACAAGGCCGGCCTCACGCCGGAACAATACCGCGCCTTGGTCGAGCAGGTGGCCGAGCGCGTCTGGAAGCGCTGGCTGGCCGAGCAGCGCCTTGCCAACCAGCGCAAACCCGCCGATAAGCCAAGGAGAAAGCCGTGACCTCACAAGCCTTTGAATATAACTATAGTTTTCGTTTTTCGGTCACCATCGACGGCATCCACAACCTGCTTTTTACCGAGATGCGCCTGCCCAGCCTTCAGGTTGAAACCGAGACCATCAAAGAGGGCGGGCAAAATGGCTACGCGCACATCCTGCCCACGCGCGTCAACGTCGGCACGATGTCGCTGAAGCACGGCGTGACCAGCGACCTGTCCCTGCTGAATTGGTACGCACAAGTGATGCGCGGCGACATGACCAACGCCTATCGGGTGGTGACGGTGCGGCTGAACGACGTCACTCGCACCACCATCCTGACGTGGACGTTCCGCAACGCCTACCCGACCAAGTGGTCTGGGCCATCGCTGCGGGCCGGGGCCACCGAAATCGCGGTCGAAGAACTAGAGTTGGTGTATCACGGCTTTGAGTTTGGGCCGTGAACAGCACCGGAGGGCAAACCGCATGAGCACTACACGCCGGCAGCGCAGGCCGTTTTTGTCCATTGGCCTGCTGATGCGCCGATTTAGCCGCGCGCTGGCCCAACGCTATGTGGGCGACGAGCCGCTGAATCTGCCCGCTGAGGACGACGCCATCCCCGACATCGAGCCAGAGCTGCGCCCGACCAACGGGCCGGTGGTGCGCCCCACCCCCGCCGCCGTCGATGACGCCATCCGCGCGGCAGAGCGCATCAGCCCACCACCGGCGCGCCCGCTGCCCCGTCCGGTCACCCCTGCGCCGCCGTCCCCCCCCATGGTTCAGCGTGCGCCGCAGCCCGCCCCCACCCCACCCGCATCCCCATCCCCGCCGGCAGCGCCTCCCCCGCCCGCCCCTACCCCTGCCCCAGCGGCCAATCCACCACAGGCGCAGTGGCCAGAAGGCGTGCCGCGCACGTGGAACGGCGTGCCGATACCGGTCAGCAATACCCCAACCCCGCCGGCGCTCAAGGCATGGATTCAGCGCGAGCGCGAGCGTGAAGCCCGCCGCCGCGAGATTCTGGAAGAGCGCAAAGCTCAGCTGCTGTCCCAACTGCCCCCCCCGCCCGAAGACCCCAACGCCCCACGCGGGCGGCGGCTGCGCCCGCGCGGTCACGCCGATGTCGACTATGTCAACACCAGCTCGCTGCGTGGGGACTCCCCAGAACCCGTCCAGCGCGAGTTTGACCTGTCGCTGAACCCGTCAGATACGGGTGCGCCGCCGGCCAACCCGCGCGAGCCGTCCAGCGGTCAGACACAGCGCGGCGGTGATGACGACGACGAGACGTCTGCGCCGGCCACCCCCACCGACAGCCCAGTCTATCGCGCCGCCCTAGAGGCCGCCATCCAACGGGCAGAGAGTCCGTCCATATCGGATAGCAGCTCTGAGTACAGCCCTCAGGCCGCTCCCGCCGTCACCCCGCCGCCGGCATCCGCCGTGGATGCAGCGATACAGCGCACAAGCGCCCAAGACGTCGCAACTCCGCCGATAGCCTCAGCCGTTGACGCGCCGATACAGCGCACAAGCGCACCAGACGTCACCACCCCGCCGATAGCCTCAGCCGTTGACGCGCCGATACCGCGCGCCGAAAGCGCACCAGACGTCACCCCGCCGGCATCCGCCGCTGACGCGCCGATACAACGCACAAGCGCACCAGACGTCACCACCCCGCCGGCATCCGCCGCTGACGCGCCGATACAACGCACAAGCGCCCCAGACGT
>DAOUCZ010000210.1:0-19514 GCA_034431675.1 Anaerolineae bacterium
GGCGCAGCAAAAGATCACTACTCAAGGAGGTGGTCAGTGATGGTCGAAGACCGTAAGGGGATTGACCCTAGCGAAGCACATGTACTGGTCGTCGAAGACACCGTGCCGAACTTTATGCTGATTGCACGTATGCTCAACCACATGGGCGTGCGCCGCTGTGAGTGGAAGACCTCGGGCTGGCAGGTGGTGCAGTATGCCGAGATGCTGCCGCGGGTTGACCTGATTCTGCTCGACATCCGCCTGCCCTATAACGATGGCTATGCGGTGCTGGAGAAAGTGCGCCAGAACCCCAAGCTCAAGAACACCGTGGTATGTGCGGTGACGGCAGAAGCCAGCGAAGAACAAATGCGCCGCGCCCAAAAGGCCGGCTTCAACGGCTTTCTGGGCAAGCCGCTCGACCCCGACCGCTTCCCCGAACAGATTAAGCGCTTGCTGAACGGTGAGCCGGTCTGGGAGTGGCAGTAACCCCCGCCCATCCCACCGACCAGAGCGCCCGTGTAAGGAGAACGCCGCATGGCAGAGCAAGAAGTAACCCGTTTGCAGCAGCAGCTCAAACAACTCTCGGCGCTGCTGGCGCTGGGGCAAGCCCTCGGTCAGGTCGAAGATGAGGCACAAATGGGCCACGAACTGGCACGGGCAATGGTCAATATCCTGCCCGTCACCCAATGGGTGCTGCTGCGTGGTGACAACTATAAAGAAACCATGCCGCTGATGGCGCGCTGGGAGAACGGCCAGCTGCAAATTGTGCCGCGCGCCCAGAGCGTGATTGTCGAGGTCAGCAACACACTGGCCTCACGCATTGGGCGGGATGGCGGCCTTGCCAGCTTGGCCGATTACAACGTGGCCAAGCCCAAAGTCCGCGGGGTGTTTGGCGCGGCCATGCAAAGCGGCCTTGCCGCCCCGCTGATTGTCGGGGGCGAAGCGGTCGCGGCGCTGGTGGTCGAGACCACCCGCACCGACGCCTATGACTCGATCGACCTTGGCGTCTTCAGTCAGCTGGTGGCCCAGCTCAACAACACCCTCACACGGCTAAGCGCGTCTTTTGGGATGCAGCGCATGGCCATGACCAGCACCATCGTCAACTCGGTCAGCCAGCGCATTCAGGGCGAGACCAGCACCCGCGGCGTGCTCAACAGCGGGGCGCTGGCCGCCCTGCGCGCGCTCAACGCCAAGCGGGTGTCGGTGCGCCTTGGCGCCCCGCCCTCCGATGACCGCCCGTCCACCGTTAGCAAAAACGGCAGCGCCTAGCGCCGCGCTTAAGGAGACCCTCGACACATGAGCGCAGAAGCACGCAGCACGTTTTCATCAGCTTACATCTCGCAGCACGCGCTGGACGACGTGCGCCGCCGCATCTCATCTGCCCTTGCCCTCATCATCACGGTGATACCTGCTCTGCTGGTCGGGTTTCGCATCGCCAGCGGCGACTCCGCATCAGTCGATTTTGCCTCGCTGCTCTCCACCGCGTTAGAGGTGCTGGCCGGCATCAGCGCCCTGCTGTTCGTGCGGTCTGGCAACTATCGCATGGCTGGCGTGGTCATCAGCCTTGCCGTGCTGTTCGATTATTGGGTGAGTCCCGAGCAAGACATCCGCACCCTGCTGGCGCTGATTGCTACCACTACCAGCGCCATTTTGACCGGCCAGCGCTTCTTCCTGCTCACCATCGCGGTAATTACCGCCGGCCAAACCTTAACCACCTACAACCTTGTTTCGGCAGATGGCGGGGCAGTCACCGAGCGCACCATCAACACCGTGATTTCGTCGGTACTGGTGCTGCTGACGGCGATTTTCTTTCGCTATTTCAACAATCTGGCCCAAAGCACCGCCGGACGCGCCTCGATCGCCAACCAGCGCCTCGACGCGGTGGCCTCAATTGGCCGCCAAACCGTTCGTCTGCTCGACTATCAAGAGCTGGTGACAACCACGGTCAACCTGATTAAGTCGCAGTTTGGGTTTTATCACGTGCAAATCTTTCTGGTGGACGAGCGGCGCGAATATGCCAATCTGGTGGCCAGCACCGGCGAAGCGGGCCGCCGCCTGCTCGAGCGTCAGCACCGCCTTGCGGTCGGCTCAGAATCGGTGATCGGCAAGGTGACGCTGAGCAACGAGCCGGTGCTGGTCAACGACACCGAAAATGACCCCGGGCACGCCTTCAACCCACTGCTGCCCGATACGCGCGCCGAGCTGGCACTGCCGATGCAGGTGCTGATTGACGGCCAAACGCGCGTGATTGGCGCATTGGACGTGCAGTCGGTCGAGCCGATGGCCTTCACCCCCGCCGACGTGCAAGCGCTGCAAGCGCTGGCCAATCAGGTGGCCGTCACCATCCGCAACGCCCGCCTATTCGAGGAACAAGCCGCCAGCCTGCGCGAAAACGAACAGCTGTATTCCGAGGCGCAAAAGAACCTGCAAGAGATTCAGCGCCTCAACAGCCAGCTGACCCACCAAGCATGGGCCTCCTATCTGACCACCCACGCCGCCCTGCGCGGCGTTACCGCCACCGAGGCCGGCCTGACCGAAGATTATGCGTGGTCAGATGCGATGATACAGGCTGGGCACAACAAGTTCCCCGTACTCCTCACGCGTGACGATGGCTTGATGGTGGTGGCCGCGCCGATTTTGCTGCGCGGCGAGGTGCTGGGGGTGATCGAGGTGGAAGTGGAGCGCGGGCAGGACGTGGACATGCTCTCCACCGTCACCGCCATCTCTGAGCGGATGGCCGCCGCACTCGAGAACATGCGCCTTGTCGAGGAGGCGCAAGAGGCGTCGGTGCAAGAACAGCGCATCAGTGCCATGGTCTCTCGCTTCCAAGAAGCGGCCACCATCGACGAACTGCTGCAAATCACGCTGACCGAACTGTCCGAAACGTTGGACGCCGAGGCCGGGTCGATCCGCGTCGGCCTGACACAAGGCGCGCAGCCCGCGCCATGACGAGGAGATAGCGCATGGCACAACACAGGGCCTCTCAAGGGCCGCTCAGCCTGCTGGTAGAGTTTGAAGACCGTGTAGACGATCAGCGCGCCCGCGTGCTGACCGCCATCGGTTTTCTGCTCGCGGTGGGCGGGGCGGCGTGGTTGATCAGCCTGCTGCTGTCGCAGTTGTTCAACCCCACACAAGAACTGCCCGGAGCACTATATTACATCACCACCTACATCGGCCCGCCGCTGGGCTTCGCCATCTATCAAACAGCGCGGCGCGGCATCCTCAGCTGGGCCTCGTTTTTGTTCATCGCCACCCTCGTCACGATCTCGATTGCGCTGATGGGTGCAAACAGCCTGTATGTGGGCAATGTCATCTGGCTGACCCTGCCGATTGCCGCCGCTGGCGGCTTGCTGCGACGCGTCGGCCTCACCATCACCACCGTGGTGATGATGGCGGTGGTGGTGGTCTATGCCATCGGCCAGCGCCAAACCCCCGGCACAATCACCATCACCCCGTCTGAGACCGTGCTGGCCGACCTCGTCACCGTGGCAGTGGTGGTGCTGCTGGACGCCGTGCTGCTGTATGTGTTTGCCGGCTGGGCGCCGCTGGTGGCGGCAGATGCCCAACGTGACGTGATCGCGCTTCAGCGCGTGGCAGCCTTCGGCGCCTCGCTCGACATCGAGGACGAAAACCGCCTGCTGGAACAAGCCATGACCTTTGCACGGGCGGAGCTCAAGTTCTCGTTTGCGCAGATTTTCCTTGCCGGCGTCAACGGCTATCTGGATGAGCGCGTGCGCCTAATCCCAGGCGCCGTCAACCGGGTCGAGCGCGCGCCCATCACCGCCATGCCAGAGGCCAGCGCCGTGCGCGAGGCGGCGGCGGTGCGGCGCGCCCTGCGCCTCACCCGCGCCGACTCGTATCTGCGGCGCACCCACTTTTTGCCCACCACCATCTGCGGCGCTCTGCTGCCGGTGGTCTATAACGATCAGCTGCTGGGCGTGCTGGATGTGCAGCACGAAGCGATCGAGTACATCCCCGATTATCAGCTGCTGACGCTGCAAACACTGGCCGATAACCTCGCCGCCACACTGGTCACCGCCCGCCAATCGCTGGCCCTCAAGACCACCGTACGTCAACAAGAAGAAACCGCCCAAGCCCTGCGCCTGCGCCTGCAAGAACTCACCACCGGCTCACGCCGGACGGCCCAGCGCACCGGCCAGCGCATCGCCGGCTATGACCTCAACACCGCGGGGCAGTTGGTGCCGTCCACCGACATGCCCGCCGTGCTGCGCGCCGGCTTGCAGTCCAGTGAGCTTCAGGTGGTCGTCGAGGGAGACCAGCGCATCATCCGCCTGCCGATTATGCTGCGCGACGAGCAGCTGGGCGTGATGTCGTTCAGCCTGCCGGCAGATAAACCCCTAACCGAGCGCCAGCTGGAAACCGCCAAAATTGTGGCTAACCGCCTTGCGCTGGCCCTCGAAAACCGCCGCCTTGCCGACCAAACCCGCGCCCAGATCGAACGTGACCGCATCGCCAGCGAAGTGGCCACTCAGCTGGTCAGCGCCAACGATGTGGACAGCGTGCTGTCAATGGCCGTCGAAAACTTCCGCGAGGTGCTGGGGGCGATTAACTCACGCATCACTGTGCAGCCCTTTACCCCGCCAGCCTCCGAAGCCCCCCTCAGACCACAGCAAGACAGCGCCCAAGCCCCACAAGCGCTGGAGGATAAAGCCTGATGAACACCCTCTTCAACGCGCTGAATGTCCGCCGCTGGTCACTGGCAACCAAACTGCTGGTGGCTTTCGGCTTTTCTTTTGTGTTCATGATCATCGTGTTCGCCTCGGCTTATGAGTCCGAAGTCCAAAAGCAGACCGAGCAGCAGCTGCGCAACTACGTCCTCCAGACCGCCATCACCCGCCGCGCCCGCCTTGAGGCCGCGCTGCAACAAGCCCTCGACTCGCTGGCCGAGGCCTCGCAGGCCAGCTATCTGCGCCCGCGCCTGCTGCGCGTGATTCGCATCACCGGCACGCCCACCGGCGCAGACATCGTCTCGCGCGCCGAGGCCACCGACCTGCTGCGCTTCCGCCTCATCGAAAACAACCTGTTCGACAACATCCGCGTGCTGACGCTGCAAGGCATCGTGACCATCTCGGCCCAGCAGAGCAACATCCAGCTCTCCGAACTCGACCTTGTCGGGGCAAACAACGTCGGGACGCCGGGCTATCAAGGCGCACTGGACGCCCAGCTGCTGGGCGAAAACCAGCGCATCATCGTGTATCGCACCAGCGGCGGCGAAGACCGCGTCGAAGTGGTGCAGGTGCTGTCGTTTGACAACGAGGTGGTCGGCTACATGATTGGCCGCATCAACCTGCAATCGGTCATCCTAGACAACATCACCGACCGCGGCGAAGATACACCGGTCAACATCGTCAGCTATCTGGCCACGCGCGGCAGCAACGTACTGGCCGACGCCAGCGTGCGCCAGCAGGCACTCGCTTCGGCCCGCCGCAGCCCCATCGGTCTGGCACTGGCCGGCCAATCAGGGTTTGCCCAGTACCTCATCTCCAACGTCAACGCGCCGCTGACGCTGATTGGCTACTATCAGCCCGTGCCCAACACCTCGCTGGCGCTCATCACCGAAGCGCCCAACGACATCATCCAAGGCTCGTTCTCGGCACAGGTATACTATCGCAACCTGTGGGTCATGCCGATCGTTATTGGCGTGTTTGCCCTATTGGCTTATGGGCTGTGGCGTGACATCAACGCACCGGTGCAGGTGGCGCGCCAAATCGCCCTATCGGGCATCGAGGGCGAGCTGGAGTTTGAGATCCCGGCCATCACCCGCCGCGACATCCTCGGCCAGCTCACGCGCGATATGGTCAACGCACGTGCACAGATTAAAGACACCTTCACTGCGCTGGAACAGCGCCTTGCCACCCGCCAGCGCGATATTCAGGCTACGCAAGAAGTCGGGCGTTTCGCCGCCAACCAGCGCGACCTTCAGCGCCTGATGGACGAAGTGGTGAAGCTCATTACCGACGTGTTCCCCAACATCTATCACGCACAAATCTTTTTGAATGACCAATACGGCGAGTTTTCGGTGCTGCGCGCCTCCACCGGCGACGCAGGCCGCCGCCTGCTGGAGCGCGGCCACCGCCTTGCCGTGGGCGGCCAATCGGTGATTGGGCGCACCACCGGCGAAGGCCGCATCACCGCGGTGCTAGACACCGACTCCAGCGACGTGCACCGCAAAAACGACCTGCTGCCCAACACCCGCGCCGAGCTGGCCATCCCGCTGCGCATCGGTGACCGTATCATCGGCGCGCTGGACGTGCAAAGCCTGACCCCCAACTCGTTCAACGACGACCAAATCGACACGCTGCAATCGATGGCCGACCAAATCGCCGTGTCGCTCGAAAACGCCCGCCTCTATCAAGAGTCGGTGCGCGCGCTAGACGAAATCGCACGGGCCAACCGCGAAAACACCGCCGCGGCGTGGCGTCAACACCTGTTTGGCATGCGCACCCAAGAACTGGTCAAAGAGTCCGGCCGCCCAACCCCCACCGACCTCGAAGGGTGGCGGCGGCGCGCCATCGAAACCGGCAAGACCCAGATTGGCGACATCACCCCCAACCGCACCATCCCGCTGGCCGTCCCCATCATCCTGCGTGGGCAGGTGTTGGGCGCAGTGGTATGGGAGCTGCCGCTGGTGGAGTATTCCGAAGACAAGGTGGCGCTGGCCGAAGAACTGGTCAACCGCCTTGCCGTGTCGCTGGATAACGCCCGCCTGTTCGAGGAAAGTCAGCGCGCCGCCGAGCGCGAGCGCGTGGTCAACGACATCGCCGCCAAAATCACCGCCCAAAACGACATCTCGGCCATCCTTGCCACCGCCGTCCGCGAGGTCGGGCAAGCGCTAGGGATAGGGCGCGTGGAGGCCCGCCTTGGCGCGGGCAAGCTGCGCCGTGGGCGCGGCAAGACCGGCCCGCTGGAGGTGAACGGCAGTAACGGGCATCACGGCCCGCCGCATACCAATGGCCACCACAGTGACCCCGACGATGACCAATAATCACACGCCCGCCATAACGGGAGGACTCTGAGCGATGACTGCGACATTCCGCCCCATCACCCCCCCGCCCAGCGCGGCGCGGCGCTCACTTCAGCAGCGCATCAGACGGCGCTTGCTGCCGATCTTTGGCTTGCTGTTTGTGCTGCTGGCGCTGCCATCCTTTGCCCTGCCCCAAATCCGCGACCGCGAGCAGCTGTCCATCCAGCGGCGCGAGGTGCTCAACACGCTGGCGCGCGACATCAATGACCTGCTGGCCCGTTCAGTCAGCGATGTCTCGGCGCTGGCCACCAGCTCGTTTGTGCGCGCCTACAACGACGAAGTCCTGCTCTCCACCGACCCGGTCGCGCCGCAGGCCCGCCTGCGCCTTGCCCAGCGCGACATGCTGCGCGCGCTGGCCGACCTTGTCACGCGCAACCCCTCGCGCTATATCGCCATCCGCTACCTCACGCGCCAGAACGCGGTGTGGGGCGAGGTCAGCAACGCCGGCGGCCAGATCACGCTCAATTCCAGCTTCCGTGCACGCAGCGTCGACGAGCAGGACGAGGCCTTCTTCAGCCTGCTGGCCAACCGCGTCACGTCGGGCGTGCGCCTCAGCGCCTCCGACTTTGCCAACGGCTACATCCGCGTCTATGTGCCCGTCCCACCCCGCTCTGGCGAAGAGCCGGGCGGCATCCTTGCCATGGATGTCAACCTGCTGTCGTTTAATGCCCCGCTCAGCGAAGTGACCGATCAGACCTCGAACCTGTTCGCGCAAAATCGCGCGGCGGTGCTGGTCAACAACCGTGGGCAGTTGATCGCATCGTCCAATATCGACCAAAACTTTGATGACGTGCGCGCCTTCCTCAGCCAAAACCCGGGCAGCTTCGAAAATCTATCGCTGGGGGCACTGCAAATCTCGACGGTAGAGATTTCCCCCTATACCGGCTCTGACCTGCCGTGGCGCGTGGCCCTGATTGACAACCCCTTTGTGCTGCTGAGCGGAACCAACAACCTCTCGGTGCTGTTGTTGGTGGTGGTAACGCTGGTCGGCGCGCTGCTGCTGGTCATCCTCGACCGTGTGCTGTTCAACGCTCTGCGCCCGCTGGAAAACGTGGTCAGCAGCGCCGCAGAGCGCCTCAAGACCAACGAGTTCCCGCGCATCGACCCCAATAAGCCCATCCCCGACCAACCGTTGGGCGGGCTGACACTGGATGCCGAGATGGCCGAGGATATGCAGGTGGTGTCGCTGATGAACGCCATCGACGTGGCCACGCAGCGCATCGCCTCACTGGCCGCCACGCTGGACGAGCAAACCCGCCGCCGCGCCCGTGACATCGAAGTGGCCTCGCGCATCGGGCGCGCCACCGCCCAGCTGATAGACATCGACGAGCTGGTCAACCGCGCGCTTCAGTTCATCATCACCGAGCTGCGCGTCTATCATGCCCAAGTGTTCCTGCTGGACGATGTGCGCCAAAACGCCATCTTGTCCTACAGCTATGGCGAGGCAGGCCGACGGATGCTCGAAGCCGGCCACCGCCTGCGCGTCGGCTCGGATACCGTGGTCGGGCGCGCCTCTGGTCAGGGGCGGCCGGTCACCGTCAACGACACACGCGCCCCGCAGTCCAAGCACGGGTTCAACGCCCTGCTGCCCAACACCCGCTCCGAGCTGGCCCTGCCGCTGCTGATTGGCGACCGCGTCATCGGGGTACTCGACATCCAGAGCACCGAGGTCGGTTACTTCACCGACGAAGACCTGCCGGTCTATGAACTGCTGGCCGACCAGCTGGCCGTGGCCATCAACAAGGCGCAGCTGCTCCGCCAGACCGAACAGCGCTTGCAGCAGATCGAGTCGCTCAACCGTCAGATGACCAGCGTGGCATGGGAGCAGTTCCAAGACCCGCTGGCCGACGACTTCGCCTATAGCTACGACCTGTCCAGCGTCAAACCCATCACCCAAAGCCGCGCCCAAGCCCAAACCCCGGCCCAAAACGCCCTCAGTATGCCCATCAGCGTGCGCGGTGAGGTGATTGGCGAAATCGCCGCCGAAATCCCGCCCCAAGAGCCGCTGACCGAGAACCAGCGCAACCTGCTGCGCGCAGTGGCCGACCGTGTGGCGCTGGCCGTCGAAAACGCCCGCCTGTTTGCCGAATCGCGCAACGCGCTGGCCGAGACCAACACGCTCTATACCCTGTCGCGTATGCTGAACGAAGCGCGCACGCTGGACGACATCCTACGCGCGATTTTGTCGGCAGCGGTCAACACCAGCCACCGCGCGCTGATGTGGCTGTTCCCGTCAGCCGTCAAAGTGCGCGAGGATATGCTGCCCGACGAGGCCATCTTGCGCTCTGACTGCCTGAACACCGCGCTGATTGCCCCCGACGAGTCGCCGGTCTCGCTGCTGGGCATCGAATACGACTTCAGCGCCTTCCCGTTCTTGCGCCACCTCGATTACGCCTCGGTCTCCATCATCGAAGACACCCAAACCGATGCCCGCCTCGACCCATCCACCCGCGCGCTGATGCAAAACCTCAAGATGGGCGCGGCGGTGTTCATCCCGCTGTATGTGCGCGATGACTGGGTCGGCATCACGGTGCTGGGCTTTGCCGACGCCAGCAGCTTTGGCCCGCGCGAGATGCGCTTGTTCCCCTCGCTGCTCGACCCGCTCTCGATCGCGGTCAACAGCCGCTTGCTGGCCGAGCGCAACGAGCAGAACAACATCCGCAACGAGAACCTGTATGGCGCCAGCCGCGCCATCAACGGCGCGACCAACTATGCCGACCTTGTGGCCGCCGCGCTCAACACCACCACCAGCATGGACATCGCCTTCAGCCTTGCCCTATTGGAAGGCGAAACCGACGAAACCGGCTGGCCGACCTATCAGCGCGTGATGGCCTACTCGGAAAACTACGCGGTGCAGTCGCTCAACTTCCGCCACCGCATCCGCATCGACGCCGCATCGCCGCTGCGCCAACGCGTCGTGGAGGTGCTGTCCAGCCCCACCGCCTCGCCAGACATCTCGATGCGCGTACCATGGCTGCCCACCGCCGACCAAGTGCGCTTCATCGCCATCTATCCGCTGTTCAGCGCCGAAGGGCCAATCGCGCTGTTCTACATCACCTCGTCCGTGCCGATGCAGCTGTCGTCAGAAGACGACGAAGTGTACCGCTCGATTACCGCCCAGATGTCCACCCAGCTGCAAAACCGCCGCCTG
Organism: Anaerolineae bacterium; assembly: GCA_034431675.1. Taxonomy (GTDB): domain Bacteria; phylum Chloroflexota; class Anaerolineae; order Aggregatilineales; family Phototrophicaceae; genus Flexicrinis. Next base: position 10,176 of record DAOUCZ010000210.1, read on the forward strand.
CTGGAGCGCACCGCCGAGGCGCTGGACGAAACCCGCCGCCTGTACATCGCCACGCGCGCCATCACTAGCGCACAATCGCTGCAAGACATCTACTTTGCCACCGCCGACCACCTCGCCCGCCCCGTGCTAGCCGCTGCCGGCGAAAACGCGGTCGATTTGCGCGTGATGCTGTGGATGGCCCGCCCAGAACCCACACCGACCGCCTCGCTGCTCGAGATGGCCTATGAGTGGTCGGTCAACGGCTCGACCTCGCGCATCCTCGACGAAGGCCGCCGCTTGTTCTGGACAACCGATGAGATGCCGCTGCGCGGAGCGCTCAACCGCGAGTCATGGGTGATTTTGAACGTCACCGACGCGGTCGATGCCGATACCCCACAAGGGGTGGTCGCCGCCGCCCTACACGCCAACGGCGCAGCCAGCGCCCTGATCGTGCCGGTCGAATCGCACGGCAACTGGTTTGGCTATCTGGTGGTGCACGTCGATCGGGCCGAGCTGCTGACCGAGCGCTACGCCAGCTACGTCGAGGCCACTGCCGGTCAGCTGGCGCTGGCGCTCGAAAACAAGATGCTGCTGGAACAAACCGAAGCCTCGGTGCGCGAGAACCTTGCGCTGTACCGCGCCTCGCGCGCGCTGTCCAACGCCACCACCCCCGCCGAGGTGCTCGAGGTGCTCATCAGCGACGTGCTGGCCGGACAGGTTGACCACGTGTTCCTCGTCGAGCTTCAGACCTCGCGCTGGGATGTGCAGGGCGCATCGGCGCGTGTGGTGGCCGAGTGGCGCGCCGACAACACCACCGTCTACAACGGGGCGGTGCTGGATGCCGAGGACTTCAGCGGCTGGCCGCTGCTGAGCAGCCCCGACGTCATCATGATGGGCGACTATGACGCCGACATGGCGCGCTATATGCTGGAGCTGCGCGGCTCGAGCGTGGAGGTGCTGCGCAAGCTGAACACCACCGCGCTGGTCGTCTTCCCGCTGCGCGTGCAAGACCGTATTCTGGGCGCCATCTGGGCCTCTTCGTCCGAGCCGCAGTCCTTCGATGAGCGCACCCTGCGCATCTTCCAGTCCTTTAGCGAGCAAGCCTCGCTGACGCTGGACGCCTCACGCCTGTTGGAACAGACCAACCGCCGCGCCCGGCAGCTGCAAACCTCTGCCGAGGTGTCCAACACCGCCAGCCAAATCCTCGAACTCGACCAGCTGCTGCCGCGTCTGGTAGACCTGATTAAAACGCGCTTTGGCTATGACCACGCGCAAATCTTCCTGCTGGACGAGCGCGGGGAATACGCCGAACTGCGCGCCTCCACCGGTGATGCCGGCATCAAACTGCTGTCGATGCGCCACAAGCTGCGCAAAGGCTCGGCCTCAGTCATCGGTCAGGTCATCGAGCAGTCCCGCCCAATCATCGCCGCCGACACCGCCGACGCCGAAGTCATCCACGCGCCCAACCCCTATCTGCCCGATACCCGCTCCGAGCTGGCCCTGCCGCTGATTATTCAGGGCAAGGCCATCGGCGCGCTGGACGTGCAGTCCAACAACCCCAACGCCTTCACGCCTGACGACGTGGCCGCGCTCACCACGCTGGCCGCACAAATCAGCGTCGCCATCGACAACGCCAACCTGTACCGCGAGGCGCAAGATCAGGCCAACCGGATGGGGCTGTTGTTCGACATCACCACGTCGGCAGCGGCGGCAGCCAAGGTCTCAGACGCGCTCCAGCGCGTGGCCGACGGGCTGTACCGCGAGCTTGTCCCGCGTGACGTGGTGATTTACGTCAAGCAGATGTATGCCGATGCGCTCGGCAACACCTTCGAGGCGCTGGACGTGGCCGCGCTGGCCGGCTTTGGGATCGCGGTGGACGATGTGCCGCGCCTGCGCCTTGCCGAAAAAGGCGGCGGCGCGCTGGGCGAGGTGGCCCGCACCCGTCAGCTGCGCGTGATTGGCGACGTGGCCGCCGACGGCACTTATCGCCCAATCGTGCCCAACACCGCCTCGGCCATCATCGTGCCGCTCGTCAGCGGTACAGAGCTGCTCGGCATCATCGCCATGGAGGGCACAACCCCCAACGAGTTCGGCCCAGAAACGGTGCAGCTGGTGCAGACGCTGTCCGGCTCGCTCTCGGCCATCATCCAAAACGCCCAATTCGTAGACCGTCTGTCGCGCGCCAACGAAGAACTGCGCGAGCTTGACCGCCTGAAAAGCGACTTCCTCGCCAACATGTCGCACGAGCTGCGTACCCCGCTCAACTCGATCATCGGCTTCAGCCGCATGATGCTCAAGGGCATGTCCGGCCCGCTCAGCGAGATGCAAGAACAAGACCTCAACACCATCTTCAACTCGGGCAACCACCTGCTGACGGTGATTAACGACATCCTCGACCAAGCCAAAATCACCGCCGGCAAGATGACCGTCAGCATCGAAGAATTTGACGTCAAGCCAGAACTCGAGGCGGTCAAGTCGATTGGTCTGGGCCTCGTCAAAGACAATCCGATCGACCTGCGCATGGACGTCTCACCCAACCTGCCCAAGGTGTATGGCGACAAGGTGCGCGTGCGCCAAGTGATGCTCAACCTTGTGTCCAACGCCTCCAAGTTCACCAAGCAAGGCGCTGTCACCATCCGCGCCTATCCGGTCAGCGAGGGCGGCAAGCAGTGGGTGCGCGTGGACGTCACCGACACCGGCATCGGTATCGCCGAGAAAGACATGCCGCTGCTGTTCGAGCCGTTCCGTCAGGTGGACTCATCGCTGACGCGCACCGCCGGCGGCACCGGCCTCGGCCTGCCGATTGCGCGCTCGCTGATGCAGCTGATGGGCGGCGCCCTGACCGTGACCAGTCAAGTCGGCGTCGGATCGACCTTCACCATCACCATCCCAACCGAGCCGGTTGAGATGCAAGAAGACGGGGACATGCCCCCCTCCCCGCAAACCACCGCCGAGATGGTGGCCATCCCAGTCGATTCGCGCCCGATGACCCCACCCATGACCCCACCGCCGCTGATGGAGCAAAAACGCCAGATTTTGGTCGTGGAAGACAACCCCGATATGGTCGATCAGTACCGGCGCACCCTTCAGCGGCAGGGCTTTGAGGTGATTGTCGCCAGCTCGATGCTGGAAGCGCGCGCGGTTGCGCCGGCACTCCAGCCCACCCTGATTGTGATGGACGTAGACTTTGACGGCGGCAGCGGTTGGGAGCTGCTGGAAGAGCTGCATCAGCGCGAAGACACCGCCGACATCCCCATCATCATCGCCACGCTGAGCGAAGAGAGCGTGCGCGCGCAAGCGCTGGGGGCTTTCGCCTTCTTGCAGCGCCCCTATGCCCCCGACCAACTGATTGAGGCGGTCGAGCGTGCCGAGAAGATGGCCAACGTGCCGCGCATCCTGCTGATTGACGATCAGGACGACGCCCTCAAACTGCTGGGCGAGCTGCTGCGCGAGCATGGCAACTTCCGCATCTACACCGCCCGCAGCGGCATGGAAGGCCTGATGATGGTGGCAGTCTATCGCCCCAACCTCGTCATCCTCGACCTGCGGATGCCCGAAATGGACGGGTTCGCCGTGCTGCAAGAGCTGCGCCAAAACCCCGAAACCTCGCACATCCCAGTCATGATTGTCACCAACGAAGACGCCCTCAAAGAAGACGAGCGCCAGCGCCTGATGCAGGTGCACGTCATCCAAAAGGCCACCATCAGCCTCAACGAATACGAGCGCTTCATCAAGGGTGTCAGCGACAACCTGCGCACCAACTAACCCCCCACACCGCGCGAATCAAAAATGGACGGCCCACCTAGGTCGTCCATTTTTGTCTGCTGCCAACCCTATACGGTGAAGCTGGACGGGTTGACGCCCGTGCCGCGCCGGCCATCCGGCCAAACCGTGCCGGCATCAAAGCGCAAGCCCTGCACATTCGCCCCCTTGAGGTTGGCGTTTTGCAGGTTTGCCCCGCTGACATTGGCGTTACTGAGGTCGGCATTGGTCAGGCGCGCGCCTTGCAGCTGGGCCACCGTCAGGTCGGCGGCCACCAACACGGCGTTATTAAAGTCGGCAAACTGAAGGTTGGCGCTGACCGCCACCACGCCGGTCATGTTGGTGCTGCGCAAAATCGCCTCGCGCAGGACGGTGGCGCGCAGGTTTGCCCCGCGCAGATTGGCGTTTTCAAAGTCGAGGCGGTTGAGGTCGATACTGCTCAAGTCAACCCCAGCGAGGCGTGGGCGGTCAGAGCTGTTAATCAGGGTGATGACTTCCTTACGGGTGACTTCAGCCATGGTGCATCTGCTCCTTTTCGTAGGCGATGATTTGATCGATGGTGTCGTCCAGACGGGTGCTGGGACGCCAACCGGTCACACGCTGAATTTTATCCAAACTTGGCACGCGCCGCCGAAAGTCCTCAAACCCCGGCTCATAAGCCTGATCATAGGGGATGAGCTGAATCGGGCTGGGGCTGCCAGCACGCTCGCGCACACGCTCGGCCAGCTCTAGGATGCTGACCTCTTCGTTGGTGCCGATGTTGAACACCTGCCCCTCTGCGCCGTCCGCGGTGCTCAGGCGCTGAATGGCGTCGATGATGTCGAACACGTTGCCAAAGCAGCGCTGCTGTGCCCCATCACCATACACCTGTATCGGCTGACCGCGCAGCGCCCAGCGCACAAAACGCGGCAGCACCATGCCATACTGCCCACTCTGGCGCGGCCCAACCGTGTTGAACAGCCGAAACACCACCACCGGCAGCCCAATCTCTTTGTGATAAGCCAGCGACAAGAACTCATCGATGGCCTTGCTGGCGGCATAACTCCAGCGGCTGCGGCTGGTCGGGCCAAGCAGGCTGTCGTCATCCTCCTCAAACGGGAATTTGACGCCCTTGCCATACACCTCCGAGGTCGAGGCCATCAGCACCTTTTTGCGATAGCGCGCCGCGGTCTTGAGCACCATCTCGCTGCCGCCGATGTTCACCTCGATGGTATGGATGGGCTGGCTGACGATTTTTTGCACCCCCACCGCCGCCGCAAGGTGATAGATGATGTCGCACTCGCTAACAAGGCGGTCGAGCACGATGGTGTTGCGGATGTCCTCGATGGCATAGCGAAAATGGGGGTGCGCCTGTAAATGCGCGATGTTTTGCAACCGACCGGTGCTGAGGTCGTCGATGACGGTGACGCGCTGGCCGGCAGCCAACAGCTTTTCGGCCAGATGGCTGCCGATAAAGCCTGCGCCGCCGGTAATGAGGGCATGGATCATAAGATGTCCGCCTTAACCGCTTTTTTGATGGTCAAACTAGCGGTCATGCTATCGGATTGTGCCGGTGGCGGCAATACACAGTTGGGCAAGCGCCCACCACCAACTGCCCAGTAGGGGTGTCTTGTGCTACACTTGGCGCGTTTTTGACCACACAAGCACGAGGCAACTTATCCCTATGCGTCTGGGAATCATCGGCCTGCCCAACAGCGGCAAGACCACCATCTTCAACGCCCTCACCGGCCAAAACTTCGAGACCGCCGCGGTCTCCAGCGGCCAGTTCGAGGTGCACAACGCCGTCGTCAACGTCCCCGACCCACGCATTGATAAGCTGGTGGAGATGTACAAGCCCAAAAAGACCGTCTATGCCACCATCAACTTTGCCGACATCGCCGGCATGGACAAAGGCATCAGCGAGGGCGGGCTAAAGGGCCAATTTCGCAATGAACTTCAGCAGGTGGACGGGTTTGTGCACGTGGTGCGCGTCTTTGAAGACCCGTCTGTGCCCCACCCCTACGAGACCATCGACCCCGCCCGCGACCTCGCCATCATCGACGGCGAGTTCTTGCTCAGCGACTTGATTACGGTTGAGAACCGCTTGCAAAAGCTGCACGACGAACTGCGCATCAAGGGCAAGAAGGCCGAGCCGGTGGTGCAGCCCCAAATCGAGCTGATGGAGCGCCTAAAAGCCACCCTCGAGGAAGAGAAGCCGCTGCGCGTGCTCAACCTGTCCGAAGAAGATATCAAATCGCTGCGCGGCTACGGCTTTATGACCCTCAAGCCGACCATCGTCGTGTTCAACTGCGGCGAGGGGCAGCACGTCGATGCCAAGCTGCTGACCACTGCCGATAAACTGCTGACGGTGGAGCTGATGGGCAAGCTGGAAGCCGAAATCTCGCAGCTGGACGCCGAAGCCGCCGAGATGTTCATGAGCGAGTACAACATCACCGAGCGCAGCGCCAGCCGCGTGATTCGCCTGAGCTATCAGCTGATGAACATCCACGCCTTCTTCACCGTCGGGCCAGACGAGGTGCGCGCGTGGTCGGTGCGGGTGGGCGCAACCGCGCCCGAAGCCGCCGGCGTCATCCACAGTGACCTGCAAAAGGGCTTCATCCGCGCCGAGACCTTTAGCTATGACGACCTCATCGCCGTCGGCAGCGAGGCAGCCCTGAAAGCGGCGGGCAAATTCCGCCTTGAAGGGAAGGACTATGTGGTGAAAGACGGCGACATCCTCAACATCCGTTTTTCGCCGGCCAAGTAAGCGAGGCTGCCGTGAAGTTCACGTTTTTGTCTGGCACGGCCTATCCCGAAACCGGCGGCCTCTCGACCTTTCTGCACTACTTTCTGCCCGAGGCGCAGCGCGCCGGCCACCAAGTCAGCCATCTGGCCTTTGGCGACCCCGCCCCGCCTGATACGCCCTATCCCGCCCCGCGCATCAGCCGGCGGCAGGGGGTGGTGCAGCGCAACCTGCACTACATCCGCGCCGCGCAGCGCATGGCCAGTGCCAGCGATGTGACGTTTGTGCTGGGCTATCCGGTGCTGTTGATGCCGTTTGTGCGCCGGCAGGCCCGGCGGATTGTGGCCAAAATCGACGCAGACTGGTCTTGGGAGGTGTCTGACCGGCGCGGCTGGACAACGCTGGACAAAAACGCCTTTCAGACCGGCCCAAAAGCGCCGCACGTGCACGCCCTGCGCGCCTATTACCTGTGGGCCGCACGCCATGCCGACCTGTACAGCGTGCCCAGTCAGCACATGGCGCAGGTGGTGCAGGGATGGGGTGTGCCACAGCAGCGCATCCATGTGGTGCACAACGCCATCCCCGCGCCGCAGCTGCCCACTGATGACCGACGCGCCCTGCGTCAGATACTCGACCTGCCGCCAGAGACGCCGCTGGTGGTCAGCGTGGCGCGCCTGACACCGGTCAAAGGCGTGCATGTGATGCTGCGCGCCCTGCCCCATCTGCCAGAGGGCGCGCAGCTGGTGGTGGTGGGCGACGGCCCACAGCGCGCCGAGCTGGAAGCTGCCGCACCAGCCGGACGGGTGCGCTTTGTGGGAGAACAGCCCCACGAGCGCGTGCTGATGTACATGCGCGCCGCCGACGTCTATGTGCTGTCCAGCTTCACCGAAGGGCTGTCGCACACCCTGCTGGAGGCGCTGGCGGTCGGCACGCCAGCCGTGGCGACCGCGGTCGGCGGCAACCCCGAAGTGCTAACCGACGGGCGTGAGGGCCTGCTCGTCCCGCCAGACCACCCCGAAGCGCTCGGTCAAGCCATCACCCGCGTGCTGTCTGACGCGGCCCTAGCCGCGCGGATGGGCGAGGCCGGCCTTGCGCGCAGCGCCGACTTCCGCTGGGAAGGTGAGGTGGCCGCCACGCTGGCCTTGATGACCCGTTAGCGCCCCAAACCGCCGCGCCTATGCAACTTGCAAGAGCGCGGCAAGCAAAATCTCATATAGTCTGTCCGTACTGTGCTTGACAAACGGTTGTTACATTTGACGGTAATGGGCGTGTCGATTTTGGTGACTTTCATCAAGGCGGCACGCTTTCCGCCCGATACCACCACTGAACAGCATGGGGCAGACCAGACATCATGACAGACAATGCAACCGACCCCCAGTGTGAGCCGCATCAGCCGGACATCACATCGTATTACCAGCAGGTCATCGACCCCGACCTGCACCGCATCGACACGCTAGAGCGCGACGCCTGCGCGCTGATTTGCTCGGTTCGCAAGGGCGGGCAGCCCACCCACGGCAACGTCAAGCGCACCATCGAGGCGCTGGCACGCATGGGTCACCGCAGCGGCTACATCGACGGTGAAGGCGACGGCGTCGGCATCCTGACCGACATCCCGCGCGAGCTGTGGGCCAAGCGCCTCGGCGAGGCCGGCATCCGCTCGACCTTGGCCACCGACCGCGGCTTTTGGGTCGGCCACCTGATGATCCCGCACAAAGAGCGCCAGCGCGCCGCCAACATCGTTGAGCGCGTGGTGCGCACCATGAGCGACGCCGGCCTGCACGTGGTCTATGACCAGCCCGGCCAAGTCAACCGCGCGGTGCTTGGGCCAAGCGCCTCCAAGCACGAGCCAGCCTTCTATCAAATCGCCGGCCTCAATGGGCAGGTGGCCCTGCCCCAGCTGGATACCGTGCTGTTCGATCTGCAAAACCGCCTTGAGCACGACCTTGGGCTGCATTTTGCCTCGCTGTCGTCGCACAGCGTGGTGTACAAGGTGCAGGGCACGGTCGAGATTTTGCGCCGCTACTATCCCGAACTGCGCGACCCCGACTATGCCAGCACGGTCACGCTCGGCCACTCGCGCTATTCCACCAATACCAACCCGATTTTCGAGCGCGCGCAGCCCTTTGGGCTGTTGGGGCACAACGGCGAGTTCAACACCATCAGCCGCTTCCGCATGGAGGCTGCCATGCTGGGGGTCGAGCTGAGTCCGCTCAACAGCGACTCGCAGGACGTTGACCGCATGATTCACGCCTTCTGCACGCAGTTTGGCCTCGACCTGATTGAAGCGATGACCTACATCTTCCCGCCGTTCGAGCATGACCTTGCCCGCGACGTGCCCGAGATGACCCAGATGGCCGACCAGATTCGCCGCGCGTTTGGCCCGTTTGCCCAAGGGCCGGCAGCGGTGGCCGCGCGCTTTGCCGACCTTGTGGTGTTCAGCGTGGATGCGCTGGGTCTGCGCCCGCTGTGGTTTGGCGAAACCGATAAAGAATATTTTGCCTCGTCCGAGCGCGGTGTATACCCGCTGGACGTGATGAGCGTCTCGGCCAAGCCGCTGGCACCCGGCGAGAAAATCGCGCTGCGCGTGCGCCGCGGCCAGCCCATCGAGGTGATGGATTATCCGACCATCCTGCGCCACGTCACCCAAAAGCACCGCGACCGCATCGCGCTCCATCAGCCGATTGCCCTGCCCGATGATTGGCCCACCGGCGGCGCGCCGCTCAACGGCGGGCACAACGGCAGCGGGAATGGGAACGGCGGCGGCAAGTCGTATGGCGGGTTTGGCAGCACGGCGGCGGTTCAGCTGGCCACCGAGACCGAACACGCCCCCTATGCCATCGCCGAAGCACCCGCCCCACGCCCGCCGGCCTATCTGG
>DAOUCZ010000211.1:0-6317 GCA_034431675.1 Anaerolineae bacterium
GTCTGCGAGGCGGTCGGGGTCGGGAAGGGGGTGCTGGGCGGGATGTCGAGGGTGGCGGTGGCGGTCGGAGTGGCACTGGCCACCTGCGCGACCAGTTGGCCACCCATGCCTGATGCTCCGGCCAGCATAAACAGCGTGCCAAGGCCGGCCAGCGATAGACCGGTAAACAACGTGAACGAGATGATGACGGTGATCGGCTTCATGGGTGGTTCATCCTCGGGGAGTCTGAGTGGGCTACAGCGCCGTTGAGGGCGGCCAGAAAGGCGGGTTCTTCTTGTATTGCGTCGTTTTGGGCGGCGGACTCGAGTGGCTGGGCAGGGACAGAACGGCGTATCAGCTTGCCATCCAGCAGGTCATAGGCGGCATCGACGTATTCGGTGACGAGCGCGTCGTGACTGACGATGACAAATGTTGTGCCATGCTCAGCGGCGGCGCGGCGGAACAGCCCAAGGATGCGGCGGGTGGTGCGCGTATCGAGGCCAGAGGTTGGCTCGTCGGCAAAGACCAACGCGGGCTGTGGGGCTAAGGCGCGCGCGATGGCGACGCGCTGGCGCTGCCCCCCAGACAGCTCATCGGGCAGGTGGGTGCTCCATGCGCTGAGGCCGACGGCGGCCAATGCCTCTTGTGTGCGGCGGCGGCGTTCTGCCCATCCATATCCCGCCAGACGCAGCGCCATATCGATGTTTTCGGCGGCGGTATAGGTGGGCATCAGGGTGTAGTTTTGGAAGATGAAGCCGAGCTTATATCGGCGAAGCTGGGCGCGGCGGTTTTCTGACCAGCGCGTGATGTCGCTGCCCAGCACGTGAATGCTGCCGGCGGATGGGGGGGCATCTAACGCGCCCAGCAGGTTGAGCAGCGTGGTCTTGCCGCTGCCCGACGGCCCATACAGCGCAATCAATGCGCCGGCAGGCACGCTTAAATCGACACCGCGCAGAACGTGGACGGTTTTGTCGCCGCTGCCAAAGTGTCTTTCAACGCCAAACGCTTCAAGCACCGGTTGGGGCGTGGTTGAGGGGGTATCCATCAGCGTTTTCCTCTTAGGCGGGCCATCCAACTGCGCTGCGCTTTGGGCGCGGCGTCTTGCAGGATGCCATGATCGTCGGTTTCTTCGTTTTGTTCGGGGCGCAGCAGAACCCCTTCTGGCCGCACCTCCACCGCGATGCGCGGCCCATTGAGGGCCTGACGAACCGCTTCGGGCAGGGGGAGTGCCCCGTCTTCGCGCAGGGTTAGGCCGTGGTCGCCGGCTTCTTCGCCGGTCAGCGCTTGGCCAAGCGCGCCATCGCGCAGGGTTAAAACGCGGTCGGCGTGGCGGGCCACGTCCATATCATGGGTGACCAGCAGCACCGTCAGGTTGAACTGTCGGCGCAGCTCGTCCAGCAGCGCCATGACCTGCGCTGCGGTCTTGCGGTCTAGCGCGCCGGTCGGCTCGTCTGCCAGCAGGATTTGTGGGCGATTGGCCAGTGCCACTGCGATGGCCGCCCGCTGCTGCTGCCCACCGGATAACTGCCCGACAGTGCGCTGAGCGGCCTCGGCCAAGCCAACTGCTTCGAGTAAATCGCGCGCGCGGGCCATGCGCTGGCGTGGAGGAATGCCGGCCAGCATCATCGGCAGCGCGACATTGCCTTGTGCGGTGCGGTGCACCAGCAGGTTTCGCTCGATTTGCTGCCACACAAACCCGACCCGTCTTAGGCGATAATCCGCCAGCGCCGTCCCACGCAGTTCGGCCACATTGCCCCCTTCCACGTAGACCTGTCCGGCAGTGGGTTTATCGAGTCCGCCGATCAGGTTCATCAGTGACGATTTGCCCGCACCGCTCGGCCCGATGATGGCCACCATCTCGCCGCGTGTCATGCTGAAGTCGATGCCGCGCAGCGCCACGATTTCGTGTCCGCTGGCTTTATAGGCCTTAACCACTTGCTTACATTGGATGTAGCTCATTTGATCCTCTCTTTCGGACTGCTGCTATGGCGCAATCACCACATCACCTTCTTCAAGGCCGGTGAGGATTTCGACCCGTTCGTCGGTCTGTAGGCCGATGGTGACATCCACCACGCGCTGGCCTTCTGGCGCGTCAACCACCACAAAGGTGCGGTTCTGGAAGGTGCGCAGCGCCGCCGGCGGAAGCCACAGCGTGTTTTCGCGCACTTCTAACGCCATCTCGACGTTGATGAGGGCGCTCAAGGCGGCTTCGTCATCGTAGAACACGGCGGCGATACGGGTGGTCTGATCGACATCACGACTGCTGAGCGGGATGCGGCGCACCACGCATTCCACCACCAAATCCGGCCGGTTGAGTGGAGTGCAGCGCCCGCTCATGCCGACGTTGAGGCGTTGGGCGTCGTTATAGGCCAACTGCACCACCACCTCTTTGGGGTCAGGGGTGGCGATGGTGATTACCGCCGTATAGGCTTCCACTGATGAGCCGGGCTGGATGGTGACTTCGAGCACCACCCCACCGACTGGCGCCACCAGCGTTGAACGGGCGATGTCACGGCGGATTTGCTCCACATTCATCTCGGCGCTGCGCACAGACTGGATTAGCCCGGGTTCGACCGATGTCCCTGCCAGCGCTTCGTCATAGGTGGCTTGGGCACGCTGAAGGCTGTTTTCGGCACGGGCGATGCTGTATTGGTGATTGTTGAAGCTCTGGGCGGCGCTGTAGTAGCTGTTCCAAGCGCTGGCCAGCTGGTCTTCGGCACTGGCGACCGATTGACGGGCGTTATCCACTGCCGACGCGCTGCTGTCGGGGCGTCCTTGCAGCTCTTGATAACTGCGGCGGGCATTGTCGAGGTTTCGTTCTGCTGTTTCGATGCTGCGGCGGGCGTTATCAAGGCTTGTCCATGGGCTGTTGGCGCGCGTCGATTCGAGGTCGAGGTTGGCAGAGGCCAGCGCATAGGCCGCCTCGGTGATTTGATCTGCGCCGCCGCCGGTCGAATTTTCGAGGTTGAGGCGGGCGGTCTCAAGGTTGAGCAGGGCACTGGCCAGCTGGTCTTCGAGGTCTTCAATCTGATAATCGGCCAGCACATCCCCGGCGCGTACGGTGTCGCCGGCACGCACATTGACACTGCGAATCTTGCCAGAGACCTCGAAGGAGAGGCGGGTTTGGTCACGCGGCAGCCAACGCCCGCTAAACTCCAGCGTGGTCTCAACCGTACCGCGCTGAACGGTGTAGGTTGGGCGGGCGGCGGCTTGCGCGGTTGGATAGGCGGTTGGGGTTGGCGCGGCTTGTGCCGAGGCAGAGGTCGCGCCATCCAATGGGATAGGGCCGCATGCTGTGAGGGTCAACAGCAGCAGCACGACGGATAATGTGCGAGTGAGCAGCATACGGGGTTTACCTTTCGGAGATACGGTCATCAGCCTTCACCCAAGCGCAGGATGGTGGTGAGGCGGGCGCGGGCAATCATCACGGTGGTGATGGCGGTGATAAGCACCAGCACACCGGCGAAAAGCACATAAACTTGCACAATTTCGCTCCACCCGATGCGGACGAGATAGGGCGGTAAGCCGCCGCTAAAATCCAGCAGCGGCAGGTAGGCCAGCGAGGTGGCAAGCCCGATGGACGTGCCAGCAGCAACGCCGCTGACGGCCAGCATCCCTTGCAGCAGCACCACATATGCCCCCACTGCCGCTGCGCCGAGGCCCATGGCACGCAGTGCACCCAATTGGGCGCTTTGTGCGCGAAAAGAGGCAGTCATCTGAATCAGCGTGGCAATCAGGGTGAGGGTGACAGCGGCCACAAACCCTACCGATAGAAATCCCAACACGCCGCGGCGTGCCGGCTCGGCACGGGCGGTCTCGAGGGCTTCGACGGGGTTTTGGATGCGCAGGGCAGGGAAGCCGCTGGCAAAGATGGCGGTACGCACTGCGGTTGGGTCAGCAGAGTCGGTCAGGCTCAGCCAGAAATCATGCGGCAGCGGCGTGCCGGCCAGCTCGAACAGCGGGTCGATGTTGGCGATGGCGAAGAACGCCTGCGCCTTGGGGTCGAGGGTGGGGAAGTAATCGACGATACCGACCACCGGCACGCGCAGGCTGAACCATTGGCCCAATGCGCTCAGCTCAAAGCCGACTTCTTGCCCGACCTGCACGTTCATATTTTGGGCGGCGGTCCGATTGAGCACGATGCCGGTGCGTTCCACAGCCAGCGCGTTCATCAACGCCCCTAGCGAGTCGCTGGCATAATCGTCGCGGAAGCGGGCGATTTGCCCCAACACCGCGCGGTCAACCCCCAGCACCACTCCTTCCACACGCTGTGACCCGACAGATAGCCGCCCGACATATTTGCCAACCCGCGAGACCGCCTCGACCCTGTCGATGTCGGCGAGGTCGCCGGCAGGTGGCACGTTGTAGCCGGTGACGGTGGCCTGCGCCTGTCCACTGTCGGATGTGCCGCCGTCCTCAGTGACGGCATCGGTGGCGGGCTGAACCACCAAATCAGCGCCAATGCGGTAATCGACCGTGTCTGATAAGCTGCGGTCGAGTGTGCTGGCCATGGAGGCGGTGAAGCCGGTCAGGGCCAGCGTAAAGGCGGTCATCAACAGCGCCCCGCGATAGCGCCCCGCACCGCGCGTGAGTTCACGCAAGGCCATTAGGATCGGGACATCCCGCGTGAGGGTGATGAGCTGGGCGGCGATGTTGAGCAGGGCCGGCAGCACCCTCAGAAACAGCAGCACAAGGCCAAACGATAGCAAAGTAGGGCCGGCAAAGGTGACGGGGTCGGCAAACGGGGCATCGGCTTGTGCTTTGATGCCGCCCTGTGATGCCAGATTCCACAGCAGATACCCAGCAAGCCCCGCCACAATCAGGTCAATGTTGGTGCGCTGCCACCATGCTCTGGGCGCGCGGGCGCTGTTTTGGCGATAGCTGTTGACATCCTGTGCGTTGGAGCGCCATGCCATGGCGAGACCGCCAAGCGCGGCGAGGCCGCAGGTCAGCGCGCCGGCCAGCGCCGAGTTAAGGTTTATGCCGACCTCTTGCACCGAGGCAGGCGAGTCGAAGCGCAAAAATGAGGTGGTGCGTGCCACAATTTGCACCAGCGGGGGGGCAGCCAGTGCGCCAATCAGCGCGGCCAGCACAGCAAGCCCGCCCCACATCAGGGCGTGGATGCCAGCTACCCAGCGCCGGCTTGCGCCGCGGCTGCGCAGTTTGACATCTTCTGGGGCTTGTCGCTCTACCCATAAGCCAGCGACCAGCGCCAGAAAGTATAGCGACAGCCCACCAATCGGCAGGATGATGAGTGCCAGCTGCTGCTGAAGCTGATTGGCCTCGGCATTGAAGGCGGTGAGCGCAGCACGTGGCGAGACATCCTCGCGCACGCCGGGCAGGGCGGCCTCTAGCATGCGCCATGCGTCTGCCGCGCGGGTTAGCAGCACCCCGATGTCGCTGGCACGCACCTCTGCCCCATCGAACACAATGTACCAGTCGGCCTCATCCACCGGCTTCTCACCGACAGCTACGGTTTGCCAGAAATCGTTTTCAGCAAACAGCAGGACATCATCGAAAAACTTGGGCGGGAACAGCCAATCGGCAGCGTTGGGGTCGGTGGGTGTCCACAGCGCGGCAATCACCACCGTCAAGGGGCTGCCAGAGCGGGTGATGACCAGTGTATCGCCGACTTGCAGGCCGGCGCGCTCCATCAGGCTGGCCGAAGCCAGTACCGGCAGTGTGCCGTCGGCGGTGGGGGATGCCGGCCACTGGCCGGCAGTGATGGTCATTTGGTCTTGTGTGCCGCTGAGCAGCCCCAGTGATAAATTGCCGATAGACCATTGGCCGCTGCGTGCCGCACCAGCACCGGCTCGGACGAACTGTGCTTGCCGCTCAACCGGTAGCCCGATGGTGTTGGAGAAGGCATCAAGGGCAGCAGCTGTGCCGCGTTCGACATCGCTGCGGCTGATTGCGCCGTTCCATGCCCCCAGATAGCGCGTCCGCCACGCATAGGGTGGTTCGGCCAGACGGCTGTCCAGCAGATGGGTGTATACAGCATCAACATACAGCGTCAGGCCGCTAACGAGGCTGGCGGCGACCGCAAGGCCAATCAGCACCCAAACGGCTAGGATGACGTGCTGGCGCAGACGTTCAAGCGCAAAGGCGAGTGTATCGAAAGGGCGGTGCATGGGCGTTCTGCTCCTTTTGGGGCGTTCCCCTCTGGTATGTGTGCCAGAGGGGAACGCTGTGAGGGGTGTTAGAACCCGAAGTCGGCTGTGGGGTCAACGGCAGAGGCACACGACCGCATCGAGGCGGCATAGGCTTGGAAGTCAGTGGGTTCGGGGTTGAAGGGGGGCAGCGCTGCCGTGCAGGCGCGGGAGTCGTTGGTATAGGTT
>DAOUCZ010000212.1:0-12362 GCA_034431675.1 Anaerolineae bacterium
GTGAGCGATTGCCTCAACCTCATAGGGATTACACAACAAGGCGGCATCCCCAGCGGCTTCTGGCATCGAGGAGACGTCGGATGTGACGACAGGTGCACCGCAAGCCATGGCTTCTAGGATGGGCAGGCCAAATCCCTCGTATAGGGATGGCATGACGAAACATGCTGCATGTGTATAAAGCAGACGTAAATCATCATCTGGAAGATGCCCAAGCATATGGACATGTTGGGAAACACGAGGGGTTTGAGCGGCTTGATAAATCGGGTCACTGAGCCACCCTTTGCCACCGATGACAACGAGATCGATGTCATGACCGGATGAACGGAGCTGAGCGAGCGAGTCGATTAAGCGAATGTAGTTCTTTCGTGGTTGTACAGTGCCGACGGCCAACAAGTAGGGACGCTGAATGGCAGGGAACAACTCCCGAACAGCCGAGATCGGGCGTTCATCGTGATAGAATTCCGGCGAGACGCCAAACCTAATGGGGGACACTCTTGACTCATCAATGTCATACTGTTCCAGCACATCAAGGCGGGTTGTCTGCGAGTTGACAACAACTTGTGCTGCGCGCCTCAGTGAGGTCGGCACAACCTGATCTAAATAAGCTTTCAGCCTTGGGTGTGCTGCATCTGGCACGCGGATATAAGATAAATCGTGTATGAAGAGTGCCGTTTTGGGCGTGCGGCTGGGGGGCAGGGCGAAATCGGTGGCAAAGAAAACATCACATGGCCCGCACAACCACTCGACTGGCAGAGGGATATTGGCTCTGTGCCATAGACGAGTCAGCCAGATAGATTTGATGGGTGTGCGAACCGGAAAGGCGCGGGGATGAGAAGGAAAGCCGGCTTTTTGACGAGAAGCGGCCCATAACACATAGTCATGGGCCGGCTGAGCCTGTTGGAGCAGCGCGTTGGTTAGATGGCGGATGGAACGCCCAATCCCAGCACCTTGCAGCGCGCCGGTATAGTCGATGGCGATACGCGCCAAGCGGTTACTCCACGTCGTTGTATGTCCAGTAGCGGTTGGCAAAGAAGTTCCAAAACATCACGATGACCATTGCGGCCATCTGCGCGATGAGCGTGCCCAATTTGTTGGCGGCCAATGGCCCGGGGATATATCCCACGCGGAAAATCTGGATGAACGGCAGCGCAATCGGTAGAAGCACCTCGCCAATCGGGAAAGCGACCAGCGTGATCCAGATGAACCGGAAGGTTAGGCCTGTGATGCTGACGGCGACAAACATGGTGAGCTGACGGCGCAGGGTGCGGCTGCGAGCTTCGGGATAGACCCAATAACGTGTCCAAATAAAGTTGCTGACGACAGCGCAGGTCGATGCAATGACAGAAGCTAGACCAGCAGCTGCTTCACTAGTGGGTGGGATAACCAACCATTGAAGCAGATAAACCAGCCCAAAGTCGATGATTGCGCCACTGATACCCACGATCGCAAAGCGTAGGAAACGTTCGATTTCTTTGGCGCGAGGGCCAAATCGCCCCGCAACAGCACGGATTGGGGCATCCAGCGGGGTTCGAATCCCTGCGATGGTGGTAGAGACGTTGTCTTCAGGCACAGTGAGCGTTTCGGAAGTTGTCATAGCCGAAGCCGTAGGTTTTTCCATGTTTGACGGTGAAGGAGGGCTGCGATGCCGATGAGTGCTCCGATATGGAGAAAAATCGTGTTCACAAACAGATAATCTGTGAGACTGTGAACCGCGATATACGTCCAAGAACCAAGGAGTCCAGCGGCGGCGGCAGAAGCAAAGGGGTCAGGGTGGCGACGTGCTTGCCACGTGACCATGATAATTATGCACCACATCACGAGATAGGCGGCAAGACCAATGATGCCAATCTCGGCCAACACATTCAAGTAGTAATTATGGGCATGACCAAGGGCAAACTCCCATGCCAGAAGGCGGGACTGCGGATAAGCGGCCTCGTAATTGCCGAAGCCAACGCCTGTCCACGGGTATAGACGGGCCATCTCGATGGCGGCTTGCCAGTGGGCAAACCGCTCGATAGCAGCATAGTTTTCGGGCGTGATGTTGATGCCGCGCACATCCGTGGCGCTAAAAAGGTCTGCAAAACTGCTGGTAAGGCGATCGGTGATGCTGGCGGGTAAGCGCCCTGACGCGGCAACACCAAGCAGAAGAACACTGCCACAGCCAAACAAGGCAAGGCTGTGTATCCATCTACGGGGTAGGGACAGTGCCGTGACGACGACTGCCGCAGCCAATGCCAACCATGCGCCACGACTCCATGAAAAGATGAGTGCTGCGGCTGTTAGTGCCGCGGCCATCGCGAAGAACCCTGCATACCACAGTAGACTAGTCGGCAGACAAGCGGTTGTTTGCCATCTGCGCCACGCTTTTATCAGGGCACCGATGGCCAAAGCGCCCAGAAATGGGGTGAGAATACCCATGAAACCGCCGAATGGGTTGGGCTGCTCGAACGTACCGAACGCTCGAAAATGGGTTTTATCGATGGCGAAATGATCGACACCACTGCCACCGAAATAGACGTAAATTCCCAAAACAGCATTGGCAATGCCGGCACAGGCCAGCGCTAGGGCGACCCATTCCCAGTGCGCCAAATGCTGCACAATCAGCAGCAGCATAAGCAAAAACAGCCATTTTACCCATTCATTCAGCCATGCTGCCGGCATCTGTACATGGGACAGTGATAGGGCGGCTGATGCCATAAAAACCATGACGCCCAAAACAATGGGTGAGAAGCGTAGCGGCATGAGATGCGTGCGTTTTAGGAGTGCAGAGACGCCCCATCCCATCACCAGCAGCCCCATAGAGACCAACAGAATATCGATGGGCAGTAAGGTGGGCGCTCGGGCATCAATCAGAGCACGAATCGGGGCAATCGTAAGAACAAGCGCTAGTGATGCATACGGGCCAGCAGCAACAGACAGGATAACGACGCCTATACCGATGCCCACAAAAAGCAGGTTTAGCGGCAGCAGGGCGGCGATGATTCCCGCCACGACAGCAGCGGTGATCGCGATGCTCGGAGTAAGACTGCCGAGCGCAGCTATCGGCTCAGTGGTTGTTTTCATGCGCAAAGTATGCGATGGTTTTTTGTAGGCCATCAATCAACGGCACTTGGGGCTGCCATCCCAGTAGTTCGCGCGCGCGGGTGATGTCGGGTTTACGGGTTTGGGGGTCATCAGAGATGCGCAGTGCTGGCTTATAGACGATGCCGGCGGGATTATCGGTAATCTGATTGACCAGCTGGGCAAACTGTAGAATCGTCAGTTCTGTGGGGTTGCCAATATTCACCGGCTCATGAATGGTGGAGGCCAGCAGGCGGACAACACCTTCGACCAAATCGGAGATATATTGAAAACTGCGTGTTTGCTGCCCATCGCCATACACAGTTAAGGGTTGGTTGCGCAGGGCTTGGTCAACAAAATTGGGGACGACACGCCCATCGTTTAGGCGCATCCGTGGGCCGTAGGTGTTGAAGATACGTACAATGTGGGTGTTGAGCTGATAGAGACGGTGATAAGCCATCACCGCTGCTTCGGCATAGCGCTTGGCCTCATCATATACGCTGCGCACGCCTATCGGGTTCACATTTCCAAAATAACTTTCGGGCTGTGGGTGCTGAAGAGGGTCTCCATATACCTCGGACGTGGAGGCAAGCAGATAGGCGGCCTGCTTTTGGCGTGCCAGTTCCAATGTGTTATGCGTGCCATAAGAGCCAACTTTCAGTGTCTCAATCGGCAGCTCCAGATAATCGATTGGGCTGGCAGGTGATGCAAAGTTGAGCACGGCATCCAACGGCCCATCAATTTGCAAGGGTTCGATAATGTCGTGTTGGATAAAGGTAAAAGCAGGGTGCTGACTGAGGTGTGCGATGTTGTGAGGTGTACTGGTGATGAAGTTATCTACAGCAATAACGGTATGACCGTCTGCCAGATAACGCTCGCACAGATGCGAACCGACAAATCCGGCACCGCCGGCGATAAGAACACGCATGAGAGACCTCTTTAGGTGCTGGTAGGTGGTGCTGCCGGTAAAAGTTTATCATAGACCAATCGCCTCTCTAGAGAGACGATTAAGGCGATGCTGGCAAAGAAAATGAGTGCCAGATCGGGGACAAAAATACTGTTGTCGAGCAGACCATGGGCAAGGGTATTGACCAATGAGCCGACAAGTCCGGGGATAATCCATGGCCAGATGGGTGTGACATGGCGCTCTTTCCATATATGCTGAACAGCACGAACAGTACAAATGATAAAGCCAACCAGCAGCGCAGCACCCATAATCCCGAGACGCACCCAGAAATCTAGCAAGATGTTGTGTGGATGTGACAGATTTGGCTCTGGCCAAGCGTCGGGATAGATATAGGTATCACGAAAGGCATACAGAAATTGATCGAGGCCAAGACCCGTGATGGGATGCTGTTGAATGATTTGAAGAGCACTTTGCATGACCCGAACACGATAGAAATTTGTGCCTTGGCTGAAATCGAGTGCGCGGGCAAAGCGCTCTGATTGACTGGCCGCCAACATAAACCCAATTGCAAGTATCCCGACAACCAGTGCAAGGTATAGCCACCCCCGCCTGCCAACCGCCATGATGAGGACAACGGCCAGCGCCAACGGTATGCCGATAAAAATGCCGCCGACACTTTGCGTTAGTAGAGCTGTTACGCCGCTGACACCTAAGGCTAATCCACTCAACAGACGGGTTTTGGGGCGATTTGCCATTAAAACCGCTGCAAACATGAATGGGATGATACGCCCCATCAGAAGCGCAAGGTTGTTGGGAGACCCGTAAATGCCGGCAAGGCGCAGCGATTCGTCCTCGGCCGTGATGATGGTTTGGCCAAGGGCATATTGTGAAAGGCTGATGATGGAAGCCAGAACACCGCCGCTCAATAAGGCGATGACAAGATACTGATGGTCGGATTTTGTGTGCGAGCAAATCCGAATAATCGCATAAAGCAGCACTGGTTCGATAAACAAGACACGATATTCGGTATTGGCCTCGGCGCGATATAGTGACCAGAACAGCGCCAATGTGCCGATGGTCAAATAGAGAACAGCCAATAGGTCTAGGGGGTGCAAACAGGGCTTAGGTATCCATTGGGGCAAAGATTTACCCGCACGGTGATTGCGCCCCCACAGAACGAAAAAGCGTAGGCTGCCGGCAGCTGCAGTGAGCAAAACCAATATCTCTGCCAAGGGAAAAGCAAAACGATACAGCTCGACCGGAAAGAGGAAGAATGGCGCAAACATCAACGTCAGTGCAGCTCCCAACAGCAGGCGGTGATAGATACACCAAAACAGCACAGCCAATGCAATTACGGTTAGAGGGACAGCGCTGTTGATATAAACGAGGCCCAACGACAACAAGCCTATCGATGGCAAGATCTCTTCGCGGCGAAAGATGGCAGGCAGCTCTTGCCCCCACGCCATCAAAATGCCCACCATGACAGCAATGGAAGCCGCAGCGCCAGCGGCTAACTGTATCGGCCAACGCAATCCCCGCCAAAACCCACTCAGATGTCTGTTCCAATTTTGCCACGGCAGATACACGACGCTGTAAGCCAATGCGCCAGACATCACGAGGAAAGCGGTAAAAGCAACGTAAACCTGCGAATCATAAGGCGCTGCTAGATTGCCTGCGCCAACGGCAAACCCAATCAACGCATATCGATCAAACCCACGGTCTGCGGTAAACTCGAGGGTGTGTGTGCCGGTATTCAGGCCTTGTGCGATAGGGACGACCGACGTGATGGGCCGCAGACGCGCGCTTGTAAGCACAAGATAGCTGCTGCCTGCCGCATCACGCGGGAGTGCGTTGGCAGGTTGTCCATCGACGGTGGGGTATAGATATGCCACATAGTCATCTTGCCGCACAATGACACCGACTGCGGATGCCTCAAACCTGAAAGAGGCCTTGCTGTCGTTATTCCAGCCAATATCCGCGCCATAGTCTGTAAACGTCCAGACTCCGCTGTATTGTGCATAGGGCGTTTTAGCAGGGTGCCAGCCGATGCCGGCATGAGTTGGATGCGCTGTGTGTGCATCAATCAGTGCCTGAAGCAGTGGCGTGGGCTGACCCTGTGGTGTGACAAGGGCAAAACCCTGCTGAGGGTGGTCAGCGGGGTATGGTGGATTCCAGTGATGCAGGGTCATGCCGGCCATCCACGGCCATTCGGTCTCAATACGAGCGAGCGCACCCAACGTATAGTCGATTTGCTGCTGCTGAGAGACCGCCCCCCATGTCGATGGCGCCCCTGTCCAATCGGGGGGCAAGTGATTCCATCCCCAATGACTTCCCCAGATGGCTTTGTGCCCGTCACCGGAACGCAGCATAATCTCGCGCAGGCCGATGACACGCGAAAAGTTAAGGAGGCGGGGTTCTACACGGCGATCATCAGCGGCAAAGTCAAAGCCATATGGTTTAGCGCCCACCGCATCCATAAAAGCAGCTGCGCCGAGTGCATAAAGATTTTCTAGATACAACCAATCACTGATGTTGTCTGGACCGGTCTCGATGGTGGGCGCTAGAGCTGCGCTAATCACCTGTGCTTGCGGGTCGGCAGCATGAATGGCGGCATAAGCCCCCTCTAGCATAGCGGCATAGCGGGCCGTTTGCGGGGCAATACGCCCCCAATTGGTGAACAGGTTTGGCTCATCCCACACCTGATAGTAAGTCACCGAATCGGCGTAACGTGCCGCTATCGCCCCAGCAAAGGCCGCAAAATCAGCCGGATGACGCGGTGGGCCTGTTGGATCGACAGCTGCGGGGTCAATGGCCCATGCGGGGGTATTCTGTAAGACCAAAATGAGTTCTAGGTTGGGGTGTTGGGTGATGGCTTCGACAATCGGGTCAAGGATGTGCCAATTATATTGCCCTTGCTCGTTTTCTAGAACATCCCAATAGGCATATTGACGTACCCACCTGATGCCGGCTTGCTGCATCAAGTCAAGCTGATGGTACAGCTCTTCAGCGGGAAAGGCGGTCAATTCGGCAGTGACGCCAAGGCGGGGCACACGATATGGGAGCGCCTCGGCGGTAAGCGGGTCTTCAATGCCGCGTGTATAGAAGCTGCGCGCATCTTGAGAGGCCGTGAGTACGCTAAGAGTACCGGCCCAGCACAACAAGGTCAGCACAAAGATTAGAATTGGGCGAAACATGGCTAGGGCATCCAAACAGGGCGTGAAGCACCGCCATCTAATGTGACCTGACTGGCAACACCAGAGACGACGTCGATAATCCACAAATTGCCAAGGTAGACGATGGCGATTTGCTTGCCATCCGGACTCCATGTGAAATCACGCTGGATAAGGCCGCGCTGCCCATCTGGCGGAAAAAGCCTCCGTGCATTGCTGCCATCGGCATCGGCAACGAACAAATCGTATTCTGCTGAATCCCCGACACTGACGAGCGGCTGACGTGCCTTAAGATAGGCGATGTAATGGGTTGTGTTGCCATTTGAGCCAACCGAAGGTGGTGAAAACTGGGGCTGCGCCCAGATGCCGGCTCGTTCAACCAAAGTGGTCACAAATCGGCCAGAGGTATCGAGAAGCGCAATATCAAACACGGGACTGCGCTCTGGAGATTCACTGCCAACGGGTGGGCCATGAACAACTGCGGCAATCAATCGGCTGTCGGGAGACCATGATACCGTTGTGCGCCAAGACCAGTCACTACGAGGAGAGAAGACTTCATACTGTGTCAGAGGCGGATTGAGTTCTCCGTTATCGAGATTTACTGTGCCAATTCCGTCGGCATGAATCCACGCAAGGCGCTGACCGTCTGGAGACCATGCGTATCCGCGCCCCCACCAGCTGAATGGGCCGCCGCGTCCGGGAGATTCTTCGATGATTGGGCGCAGAGAAACTTCTTCACCCGTACGGGTATCAAGAGTCATGAACCACAAATCATTGAACGCGCCCCATCCCGGGCTGGTAAGGCGTGCCTCGGCACGGGTGTAGCTGATGACATTGGGCTGCCCGGGAACCCAATCGGCCCACAGGGTATTGACTGGACGCAGCGGCAGGACAACGGGCTGTGCTGCATTAACATCAGGGATGATATACAGCTGATTGCCGAACGAACCATCGGTGGTTGTGGTGCGGGTAATCAACAGCATCCGACCATCGGGTGAGAGCGAAAAACCGCGCAAGGGGTCAATGTCATTGGTGTTTGTGACGGGGTGGCGCGTGTCGCTGCTGCCGCGCATCACCCATGCGTTTCCACCGCTGATATAGGCCAGTGTGCCGCGTACTTCGACGGGATCAAGCGTGGTGGTTGGACCGATATAGACGATTTCTTCTTTGGGAGAGACCAGCACCGTCGATGCACCAACCGGCACAGGCTCACCCCGAACGCCATCCGTGATCATCACGCGGAAGCACTGGCGCTCGCGGCCATTTTGGCCGGGCTGAAAGAGCACCTCCGCCCCCGTTTCCAAGCGTTCATCAACCAATGTTCGGCGCTGATAGGGCAAATCGCGGTCTTCGCAGTATGTTTCTTCGGTAATGCGTCGAACAGTGATCTGAATACCGTCTGAAATCTGGGTGAAGAGCTGAGGGCTAACGACATCCTGCTCTCCCAATGACACATTCACCTGCTCCAAGAACTCGCCAACCGTGATGGGTTCACGGACATCGTAAGTCAGGTTTCGACCGTCAACGAGCAGAGAAACCACCATAACCGGCGGAGGCGGAGGTGGGGCGCAAGCCGCAAGAAGCATGACAAGGACAAGCAGCGGTGAGGATGGTTTGAGTGTTTTCATGGGCGAAATCGTACCATAGGGCGGGCAGGGGTTCAATTGACACGACGAAGAACGACGATTTCGGGGTGAAGACCATTTTGGTTAACGGCAAAGGTGTGTTCGACCTTCCAGATCGGTTGCTCGGCAAGCACCCGATTGAGCAGGCGTTTTTCGTGGGTGATCAATACAAAACGCCCATGATGTTTGATGACGCGCGCTGCTTCGTTCAATACAGCGGGATAAAGCGAGAGGTTGTTGGTATGAGACCCTACCAAATTGCCGAACGGCAGATCGGCCAGCAGCGTATCGAAAAAACCGACAGGATAGGGCAATTGTGTGGCATCTGCATAGGTGAGTTGGGCTGCTACACCGGCAGCACGTAGGTTCGTGACAGCCGCAGACAGAGCGGTATCCGAGATGTCACAGCCGGCTATCACCTGTGCTGGCGCTTGCAAACCCCGCTCGATAAGCAAACTGGCCGACCCACATGCCAGATTGAGAACCTTATCCTGCGGCTGAGGTTTGGTTAGGCCAGCCATGACATAGGCTAATGGGCCATATAAAGCGCCTTGATAATTGATGATGCGCCATGGACGGGTTGCAAGCGGTTTGGCGGTCAGACGGATGAGAACTTCCCAACCCACGCCAGTGCGCGGGCGACGCAGGCGAATATTAAGGTCACCGCGATTTTCGGAGGGTTCGAGCTGTAAGGTATTGGCCAAGTCGAAGACAAAGCGCTGCATCACGCTGGTATCATCGCCGGCCGCATCTAAGCCAACAGTGTCGAAGGATTGACCACAAGACTGTATCACAGTGCGGCAAGCCACCACAATGCGTTTAAAATGCTCATGCCCCAGCAGCGCTTTAGGACGCGGGACATTAAAGATGATCGAGCCATAGACGGCGGTAGAAACCCGTAAATTGTGCAGGCGCTTAAGCGGGCCATCATAGCTGAATGGCACGGCACCGCGCATTGCGACGATGTTCTTGCCAGCGCTGCCAAGGTGGGATTTGAGTTCTTCAAGAGCAAAGCGTTCGAGGCCGATCAGTGTTTCGGCCTCGAATAGAGTGAATGGTGAGGTCGTCATAGGAGAGTGTTGGTGGGTTGAACCAACGCTTTTCAGCAAGTTGGCTCAACCCACCGTGCTTTCTGGGTGCTACTGCCCCAACACGCGCGAGCGGATTTCGCTCAGCACCTTGAGGACATAGAAATTGCGGGCATTGGCGCCAAAACGCTCGATAGTGTTGTTATTGAGCACATCCGCGCCGGCATTGGCCACAGAAGGATCGGCACCGCTTAGCCCGCTGTCTGGTAGGGTGTTAAACAGACGCCACACATTAACGAGTGGCACATCTTGGTCATCTGCGACACGCACCACCGCATCGGCATAGTCACGCATCACCAAGCCAGACTCGGTGCGCGGGAACGGCGTGAGCAGGACAGGGATGACACCGCGTGACTTGACCAATGAGACCAGCGAGTCGAGATCGCGTTCAAATTGATCGATAGGCGTTCCGATGACCGCATCGCGATAGCCAAGGCTGATGATGAGGATGCTGGCTTGTGTGGCGTCCAGCTCACAGTTTACAGGGGTATCCCCGCAGCTGCCTGCTCCATTCAACGCGGTATTAACGGGCAGGTCGTTTTGTACCGCTGCGCCGGCGCGTGCAAATGGGTTTTGGCCGCCTGCATCACCGTTCAGATAGGCCTGAATGACCGCCTCTACCTCGAAACCACGCCCATCAAGGGTGAAGCTGCCATCACCGAACGGGTTGAGCAGGTAATCGGGACGGGCAGTACGGTCACCGATGACGGCAAACACATCCACAAGCTGACTCCCATCCCCATTGGTGACAATGCCATTTAGAGCATTCGTCAGTGCGGCGATGTCTGGTTCTACAGCGGTTTCATCGGCAATGGACGGCTCTGGCTGGGGTTCTTCTGTGGGTTCTGCCGTTGGTTCTGGTTGTGGTTCTTCCGTTGGGGTCTCGGTGGGAGGGACAAACGGTGCATTGACCGTGACCTGCTGGGCAGAGCTGTTTTGACCGCCGCCGGCATTGCCCACCGTCAGGGTGATGGTATAGGTGCCGGCTTGTGCATAGGTGTACGGCTGTGGGCTGCGGTCACTGCTGAAGCCGACACCATCGCCAAAGTCCCAGAACCACGTCTCTGCATCTGTCGAGAGATCTTGAACCGTCACGGTGAGGTCTGTCACGCTACTGACGATAAAGCCAGCTGTGGGGGCGGGATAGGGCGTGGGCGGGACAAACGGTGCATTGACCGTGACCTGCTGGGCAGAACTGTTTTGACCGCCGCCGGCATTGCCCACCGTTAGGGTGATGGTATAGGTGCCAGCTTGCGCATAGGTATATGGCTGAGGGCTGCGGTCACTGCTGAAGCCGACACCATCGCCAAAGTCCCAGAACCATGTCTCTGCATCCACCGAGAGGTCTTGAACCGTCACGGTAAGGTCAGTCACATTGCTGACGATAAAGCCGGCTGTGGGGGCAGGGTAGGGTGTAGCCGACGGGGAGTCGGTGATTGTCGGCTCTGGTGTAAGGGTTGGCGAATCGGTGACGGTTGGCTCTGGCGTGATGGTGCTGGTCGAAGTCACTTCGATGGTGGGCAAAATTTCGGTGGTATTGGTGGGCTGTGGTAGGGTCGCGTCTACAACCAAAATATTGGCTGTTGCAACGCTGTCTGGGCCGCCCGGGCCTCGAACAGTCAGGCGGATGGTGAAGCTACCGGTGCTGTTATAAACATGCGAGAAAATGGCGTCAGCAGTGCTCGAGACGCCTCCATCACCGAATTCCCACGTATAGCTGATGCCATCACCCGAAGATTGATTGGTGATTTGAACCGTGAGTGGGACTTCGCCAGAGAGCGGCTGAACATCGAATTGGGCGCGAGGGGCTTCTAGCGGGCGAGTTACACTGATTTCGGCTTCGGCAAAGCTGCTGAGGTTATTTGGGCCAAAGGCCGTTAAGCGAACAGTATAACTGCCGGGGGTGTCATAGCGATGGGTTGGGCGGGCATCTGTGCTGGTTGTGCTATCCCCAAAGTCCCACAGATAACTCACAACATCGCCGGTGGTTTGATTGTCAAAAAGCACATTAAGCGGGGCATCACCGCTGGTGACACTGGGCGTAAAAGCGGCGATAGGCGCCTGCGGCGCGTGGCTGACCACTACTTGCCCTTGTTTCGTGCTCGAACCACCCGGGCCGTTCACTGTGAGGCGTACAGCATAGCTGCCGGGCTGCTCAAAGCGATGAATGGGGTTGGCATCGGTACTGGTGGCACCATCGCCAAAGTCCCACAGATAACCGGTAATCTGACCGGTGGAAGAGCTGGTGAACTGGATTGAAAGCGGGGCTTGGCCCGACACATTATCAGGGGCAAAGTTGGCTACCGGCGCAGGTATCTGGGGGTTTACGACATTGACCACAGCAAACGCCCGATTGGCTCCCCCCGGGCCGCGCACGCGCAAGAACACATTATAAATGCCCTGCGTCGCATAGGTATGAGAGGGATTACGCTCGTTAGAGCGGGTGCCGTCGCCGAAATCCCACAGATAATCGTTAATCTGCCCAGTTGAACGATCCGTGAAGCGGACTGTG
>DAOUCZ010000213.1:0-17769 GCA_034431675.1 Anaerolineae bacterium
TGATATAGTCCTGCGGGAGTTTACCCCCATAGGTGGTTTGCCAAGAGGCGATATGCACTTGTGCCATCGCCTCTGCATCGGACACCCCCGCGGGTCTTATCACGGGCCGCACAGGTTCGGGCATGGTTTACCATCCCCATCTGGGTCAAGGGACAGATTGCCAGAAGCCAGACATGCAAACGCTTCTTGACACGTAAACAGCTGATCGCAGGTATAGGTCAGTGAGGGACAGGTCGAAACTGGCGGTGCGCTGATGTTGGGGCTGGACTGATTGGGCGGCGTCCCAAACGGCGTAATGGTCGGCTGCACCCCGGGCGTCCCACTCAGCGTCACCTGATCGGTATCCTTGTTGTAGACCAGCAGCTGTGTGATGCCATTGATGATCGGCACAAGCGCAAAGGCGAACTCACCCTGCGGTGGCTGATTGGCTTCACCCTCATCATAAATCAGCACCAGATAGCGGCCTGTTTGCGGGATGACCAACGGCTGTGCAATGGTCAACCCGCCGCCGGTTGACCCCTGCCCAACAATCAGGATATTGGTGGGGTTATCAAACGCACTGACAGCAATCAACGGCGACACGTTGCCGCTGATGCGCAGCAGTTCGACAGCCAACGTCTGTCCCTGAGTCGCCTCGAAGCAGAAGCCCACAGCGCGGTCATTGGGCGCAAGGAACTGGCGGTAAATCTGGCCGATATTGATGATTTTGAGGATTTCGGCCTTCTGCCGATAAATCAACAGGCACTCATCTGGGCCGGGTTCGAGGTCAGGGGGAATCAGCTCGCGCAGTTTGGCGCGCAAATCGGCAAAGCGTTGATCGACCGTGGCAATCAAGGCCAACGCATTAGAGGCCGCGCCCTCACCCACCGGATTGCCTGTGCCCGGCAGGTTGCAAATCTCAATGAACAGGTCGATGGCCTGACGCAGCCCGGCCATGGCGGCATTAAAGCTCTCTTGAATCGGGTTGAGCTGGCCATAATTAGCCGCCAATATCGGCTGTGGAACAATGTAATCACTGGGGCGTGCAGGGTAATCGCGACAGATGGCCCGCCCGATGAGCGCAGCATCCGTCCACTTGGCGCGGATGTTATCCAACGAGGGTTGGGCAAGATCGAGGCGAGCAAGGAACAGCTTTAGCGCATCAAAATATGGGCTTCCTGTGCCGGTCATATCCGGCAGAGGCGGGCCGTCGGCAACAATGCCATCAATCGGCAAACTGGTCAACGGAAATTCGAGAAACTGGAGGAAATTAACACTCACCCAGCCCAAAATCCCGTTATAGCTCACCTGAATCCACCCGTTGCTGGCCGTACGTCCATGTGCAGACACCACGGTGTTGGCAAACAAATTGCCGATGGTGGGATAGCCGGTGCTCGGGCCGGCACGCATCCGCAGCCCATTGGTGATGCGCACTTTGTTGGGCGATTCGGCATTGGTTTGGCCTGCACGCGGCGACTCGAAACCACCATAAGGGATGCTGCGCGGATCGGCAACCGGCAGCGCGCTGACATCACCCGCCAAAATAACCAACGGTGTGATATTGACCCAGCCCTCGTTGCCGTTAAATTCCACCCGTAACCACTGCCCATCTGCGCTGCGGGCGGTCACAATTTCGAAGACATAGCCGCTCGGCACGCTGGCGATAACTTCTGCGCCAATGGCCGGAACAATACGCACATTGGACGCCTCGTTGACGACCAGTGCACGCACTCCCCCCGGCTGCGCCAGCGAGACCAGCGCACTCAGCGCCACCCAGCTGCACAAAATTGCAATGACCAGCGACTTTCGCATACCCAAAACCCCTTGTTTTTGCCAAAACAGGCTGTCCACTGCCACACGCATCCACTTACGCATTAACCAGCGTCTATCATCAGCCTGCTGCCCCATATAACTATAGCATTTGTCTTGCATTAGCACTACTTGCGTGGACATTGAATCGACCGAACCCGTGGCGTATGATAACCGTATTAATCAATTAGGTCTATTTACCTACCCGTCTCAAGGAGATGTCCCATTGATGGCGAGAACCGCCCTCATCTTGTCGCTGCTCGTCTTGGCCCTTGCCGCCTGCGCGCCGGCAGAACAGCCTCGCCCCATCGCCGGCTTTGATACCTTGCCCGCTGGCGACCCGGCACGCGGCGAAATCCTGTTTGCCCAGCGCATTGGCGACCAACCCACCTGTATCGGATGCCATTCTCTAGATGGCTCGCGCAACGTTGGCCCATCCATTCTGGGATACCGCGAAGATGCTGCAAAGCGTGTCCCAGGTCAGTCACCAGAACAATACACCTATGAAAGCATCATCAGCCCATGGACTCACCTCGTCCCCGGCTATAATAATGTGATGCCCAATCGCTATGGTCAGGTTCTGACGGCACAGGATGCCGCAGACCTGATCGCCTACTTACTGTCGAATTAAACAACCTACAAAGGAGATATACCCATGGAAGTCCCTGCTTTCGTCTATGCGATTTTCCGCGCACTACACATCTTTGGCGGGGTGATCTGGTTTGGCTTTGGCCTCTATTACTACCTCATCGTCAGCCGCATCGACACAGCTATGCCAGCTGCTGCCATTCACTATCAGCTGGGTGTGGCCAAGCACACCCGCTTCGGCCAGATTATGGGCGCAGCATCGCTTGTCACCACCGTTGCAGGCCTGCTGCTGTGGGGTTTTGGCGCGCACAAGATGCTGACCACTGCTGGCATCGCCATCCTTGGTTTTGGCACACTGACCGGTCTGGCCGCCTTTGGTCATGGTTTTGGCCTCGGCAAGCGCAATGACCAGCTGGCCAAAGACCTGATCGCCGCTGAGGCCAATGGACAAATCGCCGCGGATAAACAAGGCCCGCTGCTGGAAACCATGGCTCGCCTCAGCCGCAACGTCAACGTCAGCGTTGGCTTGATGGCCGTGACCCTGCTGTGCATGTCGATTTACAGCCAGTTCTAGACCACATCACCAACAGGCCCTAAACGAAAACCCGCCGATTCGGTATCATCAACGGCGGGTTTCTTTTTCTAGCCTGTTTCATCCTTGCTTTCTGACCGAGGTTGCAATAAATCATCATGTCGATTTTTCCGCGTTCCAGCGGCGTCCTTCTTCACCCCACCTCGCTCCCGGGCGGTTATGGCATCGGCGACCTCGGCGATTATGCCTATCGCTTTGTCGATATGCTGCAAACCGCAGGGCAATCCCTTTGGCAGATGCTGCCGCTGGGGCCAACCAGCTACGGCGACTCGCCCTATCAATGCCTGAGCGCCTTTGCCGGCAACCCCAACCTCATCAGCCTAGACAGGTTGGAACAACTTGGCTGGCTCTCAACCGCAGACCTTGCCCAAGCCCCCCGTTTTCCAGACCATCAGGTCGATTATGGGCCGGTCATCGCGTTTCACAATCAGATGCTCGAGAAGGCCTACCAAAACTTCAAAAAGGTTGCCAACGAGGGGTATCGTCAGGCCTTTGGTGCGTGGTGCAAGCGTGAAGCTGCATGGCTAGACGACTATGCCCTATTCTTTGCCCTTAAACAAGAGTTTGACGGGCGTCCATGGACAGAGTGGGATACACCACTGGCCCTACGGGACGCCCAAGCCATCGCCGATGCCCAAAAACGCCTTGCCAGCACCATCGAGTCGGTCAAATTCTGCCAGTGGCTGTTTTTTGGCCAGTGGGAAGAACTAAAATCCTATGCCAATGCGCGCGGCATCCGCATTGTTGGGGACATCCCGATTTTTGTCGCACATGACTCATCGGATGTGTGGGCCAACCCCCACCACTACTCGCTGGATGCGCAAGGAAAACCAACCGTGGTTGCCGGCGTCCCCCCCGATTATTTCAGCGCCACCGGCCAGCGCTGGGGCAACCCACTGTACCGCTGGGATGTGCACAAAGCCGAAGGCTATACATGGTGGATTGCGCGCGTAAAGGCGGCGCTGTCGATGAGCGACATCATCCGCATCGACCACTTCCGCGCCTTTGAAGATTATTGGGAAATCCCCGGCAGCGAAGAAACCGCCATCAAAGGACGCTGGCTCAAAGGCCCAAACCTCGACCTCTTCCGCGCCATTCAAGCCGCATTGGGTGCAGACCTGCCCATCATCGCTGAAGACCTCGGCCAGATTACCCCCGCTGTCGAAAAGCTGCGCGACGACCTGCGCCTGCCGGGCATGAAAATCATCCAGTTTGGCTTCAGCGACCCCAACAACGTGTTTTTGCCGCACAACTACACCCACGATAATTTTGTGGTCTATACCGGCACCCACGACAACAACACCGCCGTGGGCTGGTGGCAGGGCGAAGCCAGTGCCGGCGAACGCGAGTACTGCATCGCCTATTTCAACAAGGACATCAGCCACAGCCCCCACTGGGAAATGATCCGCCTTGCCATGAGCAGCACCGCACACACCTGCATCATCCCCATGCAAGACGTGCTTGGCCTTGGCGCAGACTGCCGCATGAACACCCCCGGCAAGCTGGGCGGCAATTGGAGTTGGCGCATCACCCCCGCACAGTTTGGCAATCAGGATGCCTTCCGCACCCTTGCCCACTTCACACGGGTTTATGCCCGCTGGCCGGGCAAGCGCCATATGACGCGCGGCTAACCTCATCACAAAAACACCCCCTGATACCGCTTAATCAGGGGGTGTTTTGTTACAGTCCAGCGATATGCAGGCGGTTAGCTCTCACCCGCCGAGGCACGCACAAACGCCTTGAACAGCGCAAAATGTGCTTCGTCATCGGTCAGGTCTTCGGGATGCCACTGCACCGTCAGCACAAAGCGCTTATCAGGCATCTCGGTGGCTTCAATCAATCCATCAGGCGCATAAGCCACCGCCTTCATCCCGGGTGCGGCAGCGCGCACCGCCTGATGATGAATGCTGTTG
This sequence comes from Anaerolineae bacterium, assembly GCA_034431675.1. Taxonomy (GTDB): domain Bacteria; phylum Chloroflexota; class Anaerolineae; order Aggregatilineales; family Phototrophicaceae; genus Flexicrinis. The sequence goes on from DAOUCZ010000213.1 coordinate 4,882, forward strand.
ACCGGAGCGGCGTTCAGCAGCCCCGTCACGCGGTGCAGCAGCGAATCTTGCTGCACGCCAATCACATGTGAGCGCTGCTTGCGCGGGATCGGCAGAAAATTGTTGTGCGACAGTTCGCTGTCACACATCGATGGGATGTCCTGAATCAGCGCGCCGCCCAAAGCCACATTCACCACCTGATGCCCGCGGCAGATGCCAAACAACGGGCGATTATCGGCCACCGCCCAGCGCGCCAGCGTGATCTCGGCATGGTCACGGTGCGGGTCGATGCCATAGGCTGTGGGGTGCAGCTCTTCCCCCCAATATTTAGAGTCGATATCACTGCCCCCGGGCAGCAGCACGCCATCAAGACGATCGTACAGCGCGCGCAGAGTCTCATCATCCACAGAGCACGGAATCAGCACCGGCAAACCGCCAGCTGCTGCCACGCCCTCGGCCACGCGCGTATAGGAGGTATAGCGCGGGATGTCCTCGTCCTCGTTAGGGCCTCTCGAATAGGCCGTGGTGATGCCAATCAATGGGCGAGTCATAGGGTCTCCAGTTTCGGGATAGCCAACAGGCACATAAACGCAAAACAGGGGCATGACCCCATGCCCCCAAGTTGGTTGATTACAGCGCCCACATTTGTGGGCAGCATGCTATTCGCTAACCGTGATGCGGCGCTTCTCGCGCAGGCGCGCGGCCTTACCGCGCAGGTCGCGCATGTAGTACAGCTGGGCACGGCGAACCTTGGCACTGCGCAGGATTTCGATCTTATCCACGCGCGGCGACTTAAACAGGAAGGTGCGCTCGACGCCAACACCATGGCTTGCGATACGACGCACCGTGAAGGTCTTTTCGTTGCCGCCACCGCGCACGCGGATCACGACACCCTGAAAAATCTGGATACGCTCTTTGTCGCCTTCGACAATGCGCACGTGGACTTTCACGGTATCGCCGGAGCGAACATCCGGAAACCCACGGTCGGGGGCCTCCAGCGACTTGAGGATTTCTTGGCTGTTCATTGGGGGTACGTCCTTCCAAAAAATATACGCCCGCCGGCGTATGGACACTCATAGGTGAAGCGGCATTATACAGAGGGTATACCCCCTATCGCAAGGGCGGCTCACAGCGGCCCAGCGCTGGCGCGGCTGACGGGTGAGTTTTGCCCAAACTTGTGCTACCCTACCGCCCATCACATCCACCCGATTCCACACCTTCAGGAGCACAAATCCATGGTCGATGTCGTTTTTATGGGCACGCCCGATTTCGCCGTCCCTTCCCTCTGGGCCGTGAGCGGGGCACACCGCGTCACAGCTGTCTATACTCAGCCCGATAAACCAGTCGGGCGCGGGCAGAGCGTACAGGCCTCCCCAGTCAAGCAAGCGGCCCTTGTCCACCACATCCCTGTCTATCAGCCCGAAAAACTGCGCCGTCCCGACGTCGTGGAACAACTGGCGGCCCTTCAACCCGACTTAATCGTCGTGGCGGCCTATGGGCAGATTCTGCCTCAAACGGTGCTGGACATCCCACGCTATGGATGCATCAACGTCCATGCCTCGCTGCTGCCGCGCTGGCGCGGTGCAGCCCCGATACAGGCCGCACTGCTGGCCGGTGACGCACAAACCGGCGTCACCATCATGCAGATGGAAGCCGGCCTAGATACCGGCCCGATGCTGCGCAGCGAAAGCATCGACATCGCCCCCCAAGAGACCGCCCAAACCCTGCACGATAAGCTCTCACGGCTTGGTGCGCGCCTGTTGGTCGAGACGTTAGACGACTATCTGGCAGGGCGGCTCGCCCCCACCCCACAGCCCGAAGAAGGCATCACATGGGCACATCAGATTGAGAAACAGCATGGTCGCATCGATTGGAGCAAAACAGCCATCGACATCGATCGTCAGGTGCGTGCCTTTACCCCATGGCCGGGCACCTTCACCACATGGGATGGGCAAACCCTTAAAGTGATGACCGGACAGCCCATAAGCGCAGTCAGCGCGCCCATCGGTCATGTCATCACATATGCCGATGGCGCAGCTGTCGGCACATCACACGGGGTTTATGCACTGCAAAGCGTGCAGTTGGCAGGAAAAAAGGCCGTCAGCATCGCAGATTTTCTGCGCGGCTATCCGGCCTTTATCGGCTCAATACTGGGTGAGGCGGTCTAGGCGGTCGGCATATCCGAGGTGTCTTTGACACGCCGCAGCACATAATAAGACCCTCGCTTTTCGCCCATTTTTTCCAGCACATCCTTGGTCACAAGGTCTGATAAATCGCGGCGGATGGTCTCTGGATGCACGTCCGGGTGCATCCGCTGCAATTCGCTGTTGGTGATGCGGGTATTGCCGTCTTCGCTCAGATAATCCAACACCGATTCCTGCCGTGGGTTCAGCGGCAGATGGCGATACAATGCACGCAGGCCCGTCAGTGGGGGTTCTGGAGCAGCTGCCGCCAGCGCTGTCGCATCTGGCTTATAGATGGGCTTGGCAGGTGGCGGCGGATACAGGGGCTTGCTCACCTGAGCATTATAAACCGTCACCCGAAATCCACCATCGGTCTCGGTAAACGTCGGCTCACGCAGGCCGTGCTGACGGGTCAGCTCTAAAACGCGATCCACCCCATAGCCCAGCCGTTCAATGTAATTCATATCGGCCAGCACCTGCACCAACACCGGATTACGCGAAAAACGCTCGTCCTTGATATTGGCGATGGTCACCGGGCCGGGCAAGCGCCCGGGGCTGGTGATTTCTAGGCGGTCAGCAAACAAATACAGCCGAATGCCATCGCCTTGGATGCTGTAGTCGCGGTGTGCCACCGCATTCACCACCAGCTCGCGCACCGCTTCCAACGGATATTCATAATGCTCGGTACGAGTCATGCTGTCACGCAGCTGAACGCCCTTGCGCAGATTGTCACGCAGAAAGGTCTCTGCACGGCGAATCTGGTCTGGCAGCGTGCCACTGATGTCCTGACGCGTGAAGGTATCGCTCATCACCGTTCCAGCAAATCGCACCGCCGTAATCTCGCACCCGCGCAGCACACGGCGTGGATCGCGACCAAACAGCAGCAGGCCGGCATGCGTGGGATACAGCGCGTCACCCGCGCGCACCACACACCCGCGCTGAAGCAGCGCCTGCTCGGCATCACGCTCTCCGATGCTTGCAGCATACTGCTGCACACGCTCCCAATCCAGCGCCTCGCGCGCGCCCATCTGGGTGACTGGCTCGGCCTCAAACGTCACCTCGCCGCGCTCAATCAGCAAACGGCGCAGGGCTTGCGGCGACAACGGCACGGTGCGTCCCGCATCGCGCGTCAGATAGCGATCGCCCAAACAGTACACATGAGCCATCCCCGCCGGTATAACGGCCCGCACCACCCGCAAACCGCGCATTTCTTCCACACGCGGCAGCGGGATAATCAGCGCCGGAGTCAGGCTGAGCGCAGCTTGCAGCACCCGGTCAAAAATCGGAACAGCCTCACTTACCCCTTCAACTTCACCCAGCGGGGTGATGCCAATCAAGACAGACCCTCCCTGCCGAGTGTTGGCAAAAGCCATCAAGGCCTCGGCGATGGCAGTGAGGTCGGCATTGCGGGCCAACCAAACCTCCGACGTGTTTAGGGGGAGGCGTTCATCCGTCCCGACTCCATCGGCCTCTGCTGCGGTCATGACGATTGCTCCTCCGGGGTATTGGTCTGACGCTTTTTACCACGTTTTGGCGCGGCATCCGGTGCATCTTCGGCCTGAGGTTTTTCCTTCTTCTTGGACGACTTCTTCTTGGCATCTTTGTCTTTGCGCAGCTTATCACGCAGGCGCTCCAAAGGTGCATCCAAAAGCACCAAATCAAGCACCTCTTGCATCGTCTCAACGAAGATGATTTTGACCTCTTCGAGGGTCTTGGCAGGGATGTCTTGCAGGTCTTTGCTGTTTTGCTTGGGCAAAATCACCTGCTTAAACTTGGCACGGTGAGCCGCCAGTACTTTCTCTTTGATGCCACCCACCGGCAGCACACGCCCGCGAAGCGTGATTTCACCGGTCATGGCAAAATCGGCGCGCACCTTGCGCTCTGTAAAAGCCGAGATGATGGCCGTGGCCAGCGTAATCCCCGCCGAAGGCCCATCTTTGGGCACAGCCCCTTCGGGGATATGGATATGCACGTCATATTCCTCAAAGTCCTCGTCCGGCAGATTAAACTCTGCCGCACGACTGCGGGTATACGACATGGCCGCCTGCGCCGATTCCTGCATCACCTCGCCGAGGCTGCCCGTCAGCATCAATGTACCTTTGCCCGGCAGCACACTCACCTCGATGGTCAGTGTATCACCACCCCCCGGAGTCCATGCTAACCCCGTAGCAAGGCCCACCGAGTCGATGCGGTTGGTCTGCCCCTCTAGATACTGCGGCGCGCCCAGATACTCATGCACCCGATCCGGTGTGACGCGCTTGATGGCACGCTTACCCTCGGCCACCTGCCGCGCGATTTTGCGGCAGACATTCCCCACTTCGCGGTTGAGGTTGCGCACCCCTGCTTCATAGGTGTATTCGCGGATGATGGTGCGCACAGCATCATCATCAAACACAATCTTCTTGCCCTCTAGGCCGGTGGCTTTTAATTGGTCAGGAATCAGATACTGCTGCGCAATGGCCAACTTTTCTTCTTCGGTATAGCCGGCAAATTCGATCACTTCTAGGCGATCAAGCAGCGCTTCGGGCAGCGGGGACAGGTCGTTGGCTGTGGTGATGAAGAACACCTTGGACAGGTCATAATCGATGTCCAGATAGTGGTCGCTGAAGGCGTTGTTCTGCTCTGGGTCAAGCACTTCTAGCAAGGCCGAAGACGGGTCTCCCCGAAAGTCCTGCCCCAACTTGTCGATTTCGTCCAGCATAAACACCGGATTGATTGTGCCGGCGCGCTTCATGGTCTGCAAGATACGCCCGGGCAGCGCCCCGATATAAGTGCGGCGGTGTCCCCTGATTTCGGCCTCATCCCGCAGGCCGCCAAGGCTCACACGCACAAATTTGCGCCCCAGTGCCCGTGCAATGCTGCGGCCCAAACTGGTCTTGCCGACCCCCGGAGGCCCAACAAAGCACAAAATCGGCGCTTTCGACTGGTCAGCGGCCAATTTGCGCACCGCAATATGCTCAAGGATGCGGTCTTTAATCTTCTTCAGCCCATGATGATCTTCGTCCAACACGCGCTGGGCATGTGGGATGTCCAGCACATCATCGGTCTTGGTCACCCACGGCAGACCAACCAACCAATCCAGATAGGTGCGGATGATGCCGACCTCTGGGGCCATCGGCGGCATCGCGGCAAGGCGCGCCAATTCTTTGTTGGCGCGATCACGCACCTCGGGGGACAGCTCAGCCTGCTCCACCTGCCGGCGGATGTCAGCCAAGTCCTGTTGGAAGGGGTCACCTTCGGACAGCTCATTCTGGATGACGCGCACCTGTTCACGCAGAAAGGCCTCGCGCTGGTTCTTAGACATCTCGGACTGTACCTGCCCAGCGATGTCATCGCGAAGCTCCAGCATGTTCAGTTCGCGGTTGAGCAGGCCGGCCACCAACCGCAACCGCTGAAGCGGATCGAACGCCTCAAGCACCTGCTGGCGCTCTTCCAAGGTCAGGGGCAGTGTAGAGGCCACAAAATCGGCCAGCGGGCCATATTCGAAGATAGTGCTGGCAAAATCCAACACATCATCGCTGATGGTCTCGCTCATCTCGGCCACATGGGCAAACATCTCCAGCACCGTCCGCACCAGCATATCCAGTTCGTCGGTCTGGGTTTCCTCGGCCTCCACAACACGCACTTCGGCGAGGATAAACGGGCTTTGCTGCACGATGTTGACCACCTGCACGCGCCGGCGGCCTTGGGCCAGCACCGTGTCCTGCCCATCACGGAAGGTCATGTGCACGCGCGCCAGTGCCAGCTCGGTACCGACAGCATAAAGGTCTTTGGCCTGCGGGGTTTTTAAATCTGGATTGCGCTGTGCCAAGCCAATCACCGTCTGGCGGTTTTGGATGGCAAACTGAACGGCAGCATTGGCGCGCTCGCTCAGGATAGGAATCGGGGTGATCACGTTGGGATACACGACCGTATCGACCAGCGGGACGACCGGCAGCGTTACCGAGCCCGCAGCGTTGGGGGTAGCGCTGGGTACAGCGTCGAAATCGTTGGCGAGAAATGAGGTGTCGTTCACAGTTGGTCTCTCTGTTAGAAAACCCATCTGCCAAGCACAGATGGGCTTAAGATTGTAGCATAGGCCGGCCCATCCAAGATATATCTGGCCGAAATTCTAACGCCGATTTGACAGTTTCACCCCCAAGCATCGGGGTTGAGCGCGTCAGATGTTATCCCTGCTCGACCTGCCCGGGCGACGACATGACGATCTTCTTACGCACAGCGGTATTGCTGGTAGACGAAATCTTGCCAGCATCATAGCGCTGAAGCGGTATCACAAACTGGAAGTTAGAGCCTTTATCCAGCTCGCTCTCCACCCAAATGCGTCCACCATGCCCTTCGATGATGCGCTGAGTAATCATCATACCCAGACCCGTGCCCTTTTGGGCGCGTGCGCGCGTATCGTCACTGCGGAAGTAGTCCTCACGGAAGATACGCTTGAGGTCTGCCGGACTCATGCCAATACCGCTGTCCTTAACGCTCACATACAGGCATTCGCCCATCTCCACCCCGCTGGGCATCCGATAGTTTTGCAAAACCTCCACGTTCAGCCAAATATTGGTGGTGGGGGGGCTGTATTTGTGTGCGTTGCTAATCAGGTTGGTCAGCACCTGCACCAGCTTTTTGTGGTCACCATAGATGGTCGGCAGCTTTTCTGGCACGTTCTGTACAATCTGCTGTTCCTTTTGGATCAGCATCTGCGAGAACGGCGCGATGGTGTCTTCAATCACGGTGTGGAACTGAAGCGGCTCGTGCGCGATTTGCAGCTTGCCGGCGTCACTGGCGGCAATGTCGCGCAGGTCATCGATGATGGCCTGCATCCGCTCGGCGTTAGAGCGGATGACACTCAAAAACTGCGTGCGCTGGTCATCCGAAATCACCGCCGCCATGCGCGGGTTCAGCAGTGTATCGCTAAAGCCTTTAATCGAGGTCAGCGGGTTCTTCAATTCGTGCGCAGCAAACGCCACAAATTCGCTTTTGTTCTCTGCCGCGCGCACAATCCGCTCATACAGCTGAGCGTTGGCCAGTGAGATGCTGGCACGCTCGGCAAGACGCTTGACAAACTCAAGGTCAAGCAGGGTAAAGGGCACTTCCCCATTGGTCTCCAAAACCAGCAGGGCGATGATTTCCTCGCCGGACAGCATCGGCACCGTCAGTTGGCTGATTGCCCCGCGCAAACTCGGCGTATATTCGGGGTCATAACGCAGGTCGGCCAGCTCTTCCACACCTGTCCGCAGTACACGCCGCACAATCCCTTTGTGCAGCGGCCAAATGTTTCCATCCGAACCGGGCGGGTAATCCTCTGGCTCATAGCCACGGATGCCCAACACGCGCATCGTCAGGTTAGAGATATTCACCTCGCCCATCACCGCCGCCGGTGCACCGGTATACTGCTGCGCCCACTTCACAGTGATACGCCCGACTTCACGCTGGTCAAGCGCACGCGCCAACTCGCGGTCAATCTGCTCCAGCGTTTGCAGCTCCTCTAGGCGCTGGTTCAACGCGCTGCCGGTCATCGCAAACAGGCGCGCATTTTCGATGGCCACCGCCGCTTGACTGGCAAAGGTCGTCAGCAGGTCAACCTCTTCTTCGCGATAGGTTGTGCCGTCACGCTTATTCAGCACCTCCAGCACACCCACTGTTCGGTCTTTGGCAATCAAGGGCACTGCCAAAATCGACTGGGTGCGGAAGTTGGTCTGAACGACCTCGCCTTCCCAACGCTCATCCGATTGCACCTGATTACTGATTTGCGGACGCCCTGTGCGCACCACCTCGCCAATCAGACCGCGCCCCGCCGGCACACGCTGACCGGTCAGTTCGTCGCTTGCGCCGCCCACCACCGCGCGGAACACCATATCACCACTCTCATCATCGTCCGCAAGCAGCAGTGAGCCGGCCTCAGAGTCAAGGATGGTCACAGCGCTGCGCGTAATCAGCATCAGCAAGGCATCTACGTCATCGGTTTCTGCCGCCACCAGCTGCTGACTGATGTCGTTGAGCGCGGCCAGCTGGCGCGCACGGCGGTTCACTTCATCGAACAACTGCGCCTTCTCGAACGCCGTGGCAGCCAACGCCGCGAGGTTATTAAAGGTGTTGACCTGTTCAGCGGTATACGGGTTCAAATCGCGCTTGCCGATGGCCAATACACCAAGACGGTGCGTCTGGGCCACCAGCGGTACAGCCATAAACGGGTGAATCTGGGCGTTATCATCCACAAATTGCAGCCGTTCCATCTGTCGATGCTGCCCATAGTCATCAAAAAAGCGCGGCTGACCGTTTCGGATGATTTGGCTGTACAAGTCATTTCCCAATGCCCAGCGCCTGTTTTCACGCTGGACATCACGCTCATCATCTTCCAGATAAAAGCCGTAATACAGCTCGGTGCGCTCGGTATCAAAAAACACCACGTACTGAAAGTCTACCGGCAGCAGGCGAAAGGTCTGCGCGCTGATAAACTCCAGCAGGTCGTCAAGCGTATTGGTAAAGTTGGCCGCCTGCCCCACTTGCGAGAGCACATTCAGCTCGCGCACGCGCTGTTCCAGCGATTCCACCACCAACGCACGTTCTAGCACCACCGACAGCTGACTGGTCAGTGCGGTGAGGAAGCGCACCTCGTCGTAGTTGTAATACCCACGCCCACTCGGTGCGCCCAACACCACAAAACCAATCAGCTCGTCTGCTGAGTTCATGGTGGTAATCACTGCCGGCTTGAGCGTCTCAAGGCGCGCGCGCTCGGCAATCAATGCAGCAGGAAACGGGGCGCCCGGCTCGAACACAATCGAGATACCCGCCGATTTCAACGCCTCAACGATCGAGCTGTCAGCAGCAAAGCGGATGTCCGTCCCCTCGGCAGTATAATCAGCGCCGCGCTGGCGCTGCATAAAGACCAGCACATGCCTTGGGGCAACACCACGCACCACCATGGCATGGAAGGCATCCACCGTCTCACCTGTGTCGCCAAGATCCTCCAGTGACTGGCTAAAGTCCTCAACCAATTCGCTTAGAGAGCGCTGCTGCCGAAAATAAATGCGATCGATGCGGTTTTGTAACCGCGCGCGTACAGGCAAGAACAATACCGACACCACAAACAGCGTAAAAGCAATCAGCAGGGGGTTATTGGGTGTAACCTCAATCGCAATCAGGCTAGCCCCCAACGTCAGCAAGAAATACCCCACCACAAGGCCAACCAGCAGCACGGTATAGGTGACCGACTGACTGAAAAGACGGTCTGAGTCCGGCGCACGATGCTGAAGCAAAACAAAGGTGATGCTGAGAATCATGGTGAGCAAAAACGGGAAGCTCGCCTCGAAGGTGAAAGGCAAAATCACCGTGGGAACCACTGCGCGCAGCAGCGCCTGAACAAACCATAACCCCCCGGGCGCAACAGCCATTGCCAACCCTACCAACACGATGCCCGCTTGGTCGCGACCAAGGCGCGTTGTCGCCCGCCGACGCTGTTCTAACAGCAGCACCATCAAACAGGCCGACCCAATCAACGCGGTACCGGTTGCAATCACCTGACTCTGAGCATAGTCAGCAGGCTGCACCGGATAGAGCGCAAACGATACCCCCCAAAGCCCCAGCACAATCGAGACGAGCACCGGCAGCCACCGCAAAATCGGGTAGCGATAGACCACAGGCATCGGCTTGGGGAACAGCAGGCCGAATCGCACCAAAAAGCCCCCCACCCCACAGGTGGCAACCACCCACAACGGCCCAATCGGGCTGCCAATGGTGGCATCAAACAAGCCAAAAATCATCACCCCCGCCAGCGCCGCAATCACAGCGCCGGTAATAGCCACGCGGGTATATGCATTGACGAGCATAATCAACACCGAGGCCACTACCGCAATGATGCCAGCAACCATCGGGATAAAAAAGTAGATCATCACGTCACTGATTGGCACTACACCCAGCACCACATCAAACGTCAGGGTTTCACCGGTTGACGCCCGCTCAACCGTTATCGCCACCGTCTGGCCAACCTGTGCACGGCTCAAGAAGGCATCAATCGACGCTCGTGCCGCGGCATAATCAAAGGGATTCTCGGCCAGCGGCACACCATCCAGCGCCACCAAGCGATCACGTGCCCGCACACCCGCAGAAAGCGCATTCCACGGCTCGGTACTGGTCGGCTGACCACCAATCACCATCTGTGTGGGAGAAATCATCATGCCCAAAAACGGGCGGGAGAAAAAAGCCGACGCATAAACAACAGATGCAACCAGCAGCCCAATGACCAGCGCAATAAGCGCGGCGGCAACCCACCACGCCACTTGATGCTCGCGGCTGATGGGCCTTGTGTTAGCACGTCTCAGGGTCGGAATCCAGCGTGCGGATACTGCGCTCATCGGTTAAGGCTCTCCACGTTCGCCCAGCTTCATAGGGGGATGTAAAACAAATCATCAGGTCGCGAATAAGTTTGCCCTATTGTAACATAGCGTGGTATCTTTGCACGCAATTCTGCCCTTTATCCCCAAATTCGCACATCACCCAACAGAAACATCAGATATGCTCGCCAACACCCCCCCTTGCAAGCTAGACCGCATCGCCATCATCGGGACAACAGGCAGCGGAAAAACCACGCTGGCACAGCATCTGGCCAAACGCCTCAATCTGCTGCACATCGAGAGCGACTCGCAGCGCTTTTTGCCCGGCTGGAACACCCGTTCCCCCGAAGAGTTCAGAGCGCGTATCTCAGCGCTCACAGCACACCCACGCTGGATTATCGACGGAAACTACAGCATCCTACGAGACATCGTGTGGGGGCAGGCAGATACACTCATCTGACTGGATTACCCGCTGCATACCACGCTGTGGCGACTCACACGCCGCACATTCAAGCGCATCACCACCCGCGAAGACCTATGGCAGACAGGCAATCGCGAGACCTTAACCCGCGTTCTAACCCCCAATGAAGACTCGCTGTTTTACTGGTTTTTCAAGACCTATTGGCGGCGCAAACGCGATACCCCCATTTTTTTGGCCCAACACCCGCACCTCCATGTCAAACATTTTCAGCAGCCCGCCCACACTCAGGCATGGCTCAATACCCTATAAGTGAACGCGCAAAAGTTTGCCGGCACACACACGCGCGTGTTACCATCACACGCCTAAGATGAATAACAAGTTAGCGTGGCCGACATGAGCGCACAACTCAAACCCAAACGCTGGGCCATTGCCCCGCCCGCCCCCGCAGGACTGCTGCGACAGTATCGCGGCATCCACCCCATTTTGGCGCAGGTGCTCTATAACCGCGGCATGGTTACCCCCGAATCTGCCCAGACCTTTCTGAACAGCAAAAGCACTCGCCATAACCCGATGACCATGCCCGACATGGCCAAAGCCGTTGGGCGCTTGCGACAAGCCCTAAGCAAACAAGAACCCATCGTGGTGTATGGGGACTTTGACGCCGACGGCGTCACCTCGACCGCCCTGATGGTCCAAAATTTACGCCGCCTTGGCGCCAAGCATGTCAAAGCCTATATTCCCAACCGCGTCGATGAAGGCTATGGCCTCAATCAGCGCGCCATTGATGAGCTGCAACGCGAGGGATACACCCTCATCATCACAGTAGACTGTGGCATCCGCGCACTGGACGAAGTGGCTTATGCCCGCACGCTGGGCGTGGATGTGATTGTCACCGACCATCACGCCCTAGGGCCAGAGCTGCCCAATGCCTATGCCGTCATCAACTGTAAGCGCGAGGGCTATGCCGAAGACATGCTGGCCGGCGTCGGGGTGGCCTATAAGGTGATTGATGCGCTGCGCCTTGCAACCGAAGCCAACGGGCGTGGAGACGAACGCGCACGCGCCAGAGACCTAGACCTGACCCAACCGCTTGACCTTGTCGCCATCGGCACTGTGGCCGACTTAATGCCGCTTGACCGCGCCGAGAACCGCGCACTGGTGCAGCGCGGCCTTGACGTGCTGCGTCGCGCCGAACGCCCGGGGGTGCGTGCCCTGCTCGAAGTGGCCGGGGTCACCCCTACCGATGTCAATACCGGCACAATCGGCTTTGCCCTCGGCCCACGTATCAACGCCGCAGGCCGCCTAGAAAGCGCCATGACCGCCTATGAGCTGCTGGCCGCACAAGATTACGACTCTGCGCTGCCGCTGGCCAACCGTCTGCAAGATTTGAACACCCTGCGCCAAGAGAAAACCCGCGCCGCACAAGACCTCATCCGCGGTGAGTTGGGAGAAATTGACGGCCTGCCATTGATTTTTGCCGGCCACGAAAGCCTAGAGTCAGGCATTGTCGGGCTGGTGGCGGGTCGCCTTGTAGAAGAGTTCTATCTGCCGGCAGTGGTCATGGAGCACGGCCCAGACGAAAGCCGCGCATCCTGCCGCAGCATCCCTCAGTTCGACATCACACGTGCGCTTGACCAGTGCGCCGACCTGCTGGTGCGCCACGGCGGACACGCCCTCGCTGCCGGCTTCACGGTCAAAAACGAGAACATCCCCGCCCTGCGCGACCGCTTAATGCAGTTGGCCAAGGACGCTCTGCGCGGTCACGATGTTGCTCCAATGATTGAGATTGACGCTGCGCTTAATGTCCATGATGTCAGTGAAGAGTTGGTGGAAGAACTGAGCAAGCTCGAGCCGACTGGCAACCAAAACCGTCAGCCTATCTTTGCCATCTTGCGCGCCCGCATCCTAGAAGCGCGCACCGTCGGCAAAGACGACAAGCACCTCAAGCTGCGAGTCGCGCGGGCGGGGCAGCCCCCGC
>DAOUCZ010000214.1:0-14448 GCA_034431675.1 Anaerolineae bacterium
GCCGAAACTTTGGCTGTAAAATATTTAATCTGATACATCTCATCCTTAGGCAAAAGATTAATGGCAAGTTTATTTAAGTTAAGTCCAACCAGCGATAGGGCGTATTTTTCAAACAACCATAATACAAATTAAAGGCGTCGATATAAACGATTGTTTTCATCACAAACCCACCTTAAAACACAGAAGCCGCTTTCGCGGCTTCAACCCATTGACCGAGGTCAATGGGGGGATATAACTGGAATTATAGCACGGCATGCTGTGACGTCAATACCTCCAACCCCCATCATCAGGGTAATCGCTTCAAAATCAGCCATTGGTTCATGAGAAGGCAAAATGGTGCATAGGGGCGCATCGCGATGCGCCCATGACGTCGGGCAGTTCACGAACTGCCCCTACAAAATCCATCGCGATGTGTTTTGACCCTACCAGAAAATTTGAAGCGATTACCCACCCCCCATCATCCCCCGACAGGGCGGTCAAAATTTGCATTTTGGCCGCCAGCGCGTTATGCTCACTGGTTAAGTGGTATATACCACTCTAAACCACTTTGTTTTTTTGATGGTCTACAAGGAGTTTTGAGCATGAAGCGTTACCTTGCGCTGCTGCTGGCCGTCGTGATGATGCTGGGTGTGCTGCCGGCCTCGGCACAGGAAGCCCCATCTGGCACGTGGCTGGGCACATGGCCCTATGTGCTGCCCCCAGAGCACGACCTCGGCTCGTTCACCTCATCGGGGTTGGCCGCCAACCTCGGCAATGTCTATCGTTCTTTCGTCGAGATGCCGTTCGCCTTCTATATGTGGTCAAGCGGCACTTATGCCCCGCTGCTGGCCGAATCGTGGGGGTTTAACGAGGACAATACGGCGTATTGGGTCAAAATCAATGCTGATGCCAACTGGTCGGACGGCTCGCCGGTCACCTCGGCGGACGTGCTGGCCACTTACGCCATCGGTCGCATCCGCGGCTGGTCGCAGTTCAACTACATCAGCGAAGTCCGCGCCGTGGACGACAAAACGGTCGAATTCGTGTTTAGCGGCGCGCCATCGCTGGTGGCTGAGCGCCTAATCCTGAAGGAATACATCGTCGCTGCAGCCAACTATAGTGAGCTGGCCGCCAAAGCCCAAGAAATCGTGGCGGCAGGCCTTACCCGCGACAGCGACGAGTGGAAGGCGCTTGCAGCCGAAATCGGCGGCTTTAAGCCCGAAACGCTGCTGGCCAGCGGCCCATACACCTACACGCTGGCCGATGTCAATGAGTCGTTTATGACCCTAAAATGGCAGCCCAACAGCCTGTTTAGCGACAGCGTTCAGTTTGGCGAAATCAAGCTGTGGGCTGGCGAAACCGAGACAACCTCGCCGCTGGTGCTCAGTGGTGAGCTGGCCCACTCGACCAACGTCTATCCGGCCAGCACCATCTCGTCGTTTGAGGCCGCCGGCATCCGCCTGGTCACCATCCCGCGCGCCTATGGCCCAGCGCTGCTCTTCCAGCACGACACCTACCCGTTCAACATCAAAGAAGTCCGTCAGGCCATGGCCTATGCCATCAACCGTGACGAAAACGCCTTCTTGACCAACGGCATCGGCGCAACCGGCACGGTCTATATGGCGGGCATCCTCGACGACATGGTCGAACTGCTGATTGATGCAGACACCATCAGCCGACTCAACCGCTATGAATATAACCTCGATACCGCCGCCGCCCTGATGGAATCGGCAGGCTTCACCCGTGACGCCGAAGGCAAGTGGGTAGACGGTGAAGGCAAGCGCATCAGCGTGGAATATAAATTCCCCGCCGAGTTCGCCGACTTCAGCGGCGCGGCCCAAAACGCCATCGATCAGCTCAACCGCTTCGGCTTCGACATCACCGCCCGCGCCAACCCGTGGCAAGAAGTCGCTGCCGACATCCGCGCGGGCAACTTCCAGCTGTCGGTGTGGAGTTGGGCACAAGGCTCGCCGTTCGCCACCAACCAGTTCTTCGGCCCAATCCAGCGCTTTAACTATGTCGGTTTGGCAGATGGCCAGATTGGCATGAACTTCCCGATGGAATTTGAATATAACGGCGAAATGGTCAACCTTGACCAGATGATTAAGGACGTCTCGACCGGCCTTGACCTCGAAGCGCAAAAGGTGCGCGCCGGCAAGGTAGCCACCATCATCAACGACCTGATGCCGTTCATCCCGCTCAACATCATCCTGTCGGTTGAGCCGATGAACGAAGCCATTATCGCTGGTGTGCCGGCAGACGGCGACCCGATTTGGCTCAACCCTTCGGGCGTTGACCACCCGATCATCTGGCTGATTTTGCAAGGCACGCTCAGCGACGCCCGCTAAACTCGGCTTGATGCGGCGGGCACGCGCGGCCGGTCACGTGCCCGTCTGGCTCTATCACTTAATACCTTTCCGGTCTGCCCCCTGCCCGTCCCAACCACGGGCAGGGGTGCACCCCCACTTCGTCCTGTTTCACAATCCCATTTTCCCACCACCCAAAAAATGACACCTATCGCCCCCCCAAACCGCGCGCCAACGCCCACTGCCCCACTCCTGCGGGTCTTACAAGGCTTATGGGGCAGCTACAGCGTGCGCGTGCTGCTGCAAAGCCTCATCACCATCTGGGCGGTGATGACGTTCACCTTTGTCCTCATCCGCCTGATGCCCGGCAACCCCATCCAAATCCGCATCGACCAGCTGATGAACCGCGGTATGACCTATGACGAGGCCGAAGCACAGGCCGCCAACCTGTTCGACTTTGACCCCGATGCAGCGGTGTTTCAGCAGTATCTCGATTATCTGGGCAAAGTGACGCGCGGCGACCTCGGGCGCTCGATATTGGGCGGCGGCGCACCAGTCACGGCCATCATCCTAGAGTTTTTGCCATGGACGCTGTTCAGTGTCGGCCTCGGCCTGCTCATCAGCTTTTTAGTCGGGGCGGCGCTGGGCGCACTGATTGCCTATCGGCGTGGGGGATGGCTAGACAACCTGATTACGGCGCTGTCCTCCATCCTCTATGGCATCCCCGACTATGTGATTGCCCTGCTGCTGATTTTGGTGGCAGGGGTGCAGCTCCAGTGGTTTCAGGTCGGGCAGATGCGCGGCGCTGCCGACCCTGCTCTACCCCCCGGCTTCACCCCAGAATACATCGCCAGCGTGTTCAAACATGCGCTGCTGCCGGTCGGCACGTACGTGCTGAGCACCGCCGGTTCTTGGGTCTTGGCCATGAAATCCAGCACGCTGTCCACGCTGGGCGAGGACTATATCACGGTGGCCAAAGCCCGCGGCCTGAGCGAGACGCGCATTCTGGCGGCTTATGTCGGGCGCAATGCCCTGCTGCCGCTGGTCACCCGCCTTGCCATCTCAATCGGTTTTGTGGTGGGCGGCAGCGTCATCGTCGAGGCCTTCTTCCAATATCCGGGCCTTGGGCAGCGCCTGCTGCGGGCCATCACCGACCGCGACTACACCACCATGCAGGGGATTTTTCTGGTCATCAGCATCTCGGTGGTGGCCTCCAACGCGCTGTCCGACCTGCTGTTGGGCTGGCTAGACCCGCGCGTACGGGTCGGCAAGGGACGGAGTAAATCATGATTGGGGTTACACCGCTGGGCATTGCCATCGGGATTGTCTGTGGGCTGATGGCGCTGGGTCTGGGCCTGCGCCTTGGGCAGGTGCGCGCCGGCCTCAACGGCCTCATCGTCTGCCTGATGGCCGGCTTTGGATGCGGGTTCATCGGGGGGGCGCTGGCGTTGCTGGTGATGGCCGCCGTCATCGTCTCGCACGCCTATATCGATAAACAAGACCCGTTCACCAGCAGGGCCAAGCTGGAAGAGGTCGATTTTAGCGAAACCCCGCGCGAGATGTTGATGCGCCGCCTTGCTGATTTCGGTGGCACGGCGCGCGCGTCGTGGCGGGCCTTGGTGCGCAATAAGGCCGGTTTTTTGGGCTTTTTGGGGGTGGTGTTCTTCCTTGGGATGTCGGCTTTTGGGCCGCTGCTGGTGGAATATGAAGGCAGCGCGCGCTTCGACCGGCGTCTGCCGGGGGCACGTTCGCTGTTTCAGCCGCCCAGCGCCGAGTTCCCGCTCGGCCTCGACTGGCAGGGGCGCAGCATCCTCAGCCATGTGGTCTACGGCGGGCGCGTCCTGATTATCACCTCGATACAGGCCGGTCTGGCCGCCACGGCCATCGCCGTATTGCTCGGGTCATTGGCGGCGCTGGTGGGCGGATGGGTGGATAGCATCTTGTCGGCACTGGCCAATTTCATCCTGACTGTGCCCCAATTCCCGCTGCTGCTGGTGCTGGCATCCATCATCCAATTTACCGACCCGATCCAGATGGCTGTGCTGTTTGGCGTGCTCAACTGGCCCACCCTGATGCGCGCCGTGCGCGCGCAGGTGCTCAGCCTGCGCGAGCGGGATTATGTCGAGGCGGCTTTCTCGCTCGACCTCGGCCTATGGCACATCATCACGCGCGAGGTGTTCCCCAACATGGTCAGCTATGTGGCGGTCAACCTGATTTTTACGGTGCGCACCGCCATGTATGGCCTTGTGGCGCTGGTGGTATTGGGCATCGTGCCGCTGCAAGAACCCGACTGGGGCGTGATGATTTTCATGGGCCGCTCGCAAGGGGCGCTGTTCAGCCCAGACGCCGCATGGATGATGCTTGCGCCCATCAGCGCGATTGCACTGTTTCAGCTGTCGCTGGTGCTGTTTGCCCGCTCGCTCGAAGAAGTGTTTAATCCCCGTCTGCGGAGTGGTCTATGAGCCAGTTGTCTCCTATCGTGCTGTCAGTGCGCGACCTATCCGTCTCCTATCTGGCGCGGCGCGGACGGGTGCGCGCCGTACAAAACGTCTCGTTTGACCTGCGCAAGGGCGAAACGCTAGCGCTCATCGGCGAATCTGGCTGTGGCAAATCGACGCTCAACCTTGCGCTGATTCGTCAGCTGCCCACCACAGGGCGCATCGACGGTGGCCAAATCCTATATACCCGCCCAGATGGTCGTACCGTAGACGTCGTACAGATGGATAAATCGGCGCTGAGACAATTTTTGTGGGCCGACTGCGCGATGGTGTTTCAGGGGGCGCTCAATTCGCTCAACCCGGTGCTGCGCGTGCGTGACCTTGTGTATGACACGGCGCAGGCTCACAGCCTCAAGCGCGACGAAGCTAAACGCCGTGCCTTCGAGCTGTTCGAGAAGGTGCGCCTTGACCCGCAACGCGTGTTTAATGCCTACCCGCATGAGCTGTCGGGCGGGATGCGCCAGCGCGTGCTGCTGGCGCTGGCGCTGCTGCTGCGGCCACAAGTGGTCATCATGGACGAACCAACCACCGCCGTAGACATCCTCACCCAGCGTTCGATTCTGGACGTGATTGAACAATTGAAAGCCGAGCTGGGCTTCAGCGTGATTTTCATCAGCCATGATTTGGCCGTTGCCGCCGAAATCGCCGATACCGTGGCGACCATGTACGCCGGCGAAATCGTCGAAATCGGGCCGGTGGACGAGGTGTTCTACCGCTCGCGCCACGCCTATACGTTGGCCCTGCTCAATGCCGCCCCGCGCCTCTCCACCGGTCGCGAAGAGCTGCAAAGCATCCCCGGCAGCCCACCTGACCTGATTGAACCGCCTGCCGGATGTAAGTTTCACCCGCGCTGTGCGTTTGCTGTCGCGGCCTGTCGTGATACCCCGCCCCCCCTATTGATGCCAGAAGCGCACCACCGCGTGGCCTGTCACGAGTCGGCACGTGTGCTGGCCGCCAACCACCGAAAAGTGACCTCGTCATGACCAGTTCATCGCCTTCTGTCCCACTGATTGAGCTGCGCGGCATCCACCGCTCCTTTGAGGCCGCCGGCGTCACCCTGCCGGTGCTTCAAGACATCCACCTTGCAGTCAACCCCAACGAGGTGCTGTGCCTTGTAGGCGAATCGGGGTGCGGCAAAACCACCACCGGCAAAATCATCGCCGGCCTGCTAGAGCCAACCGCCGGCGAGGTGCTGATTGATGGCCGCCCGCGCAGCGCCTATGACCGGCACGAGCAAGCTGTTCTGCGCCGCCAACTCCAGATTGTGCACCAAGACCCTTTCGCTTCACTGAATCCGGCCCACACCATCGGCCAAATCCTCAGCTTTCCACTCAAGCGGCACAAGCTGGTCAAAGACCGCGCCGACCTGCGCCGCCGCATCTGGGAACTGCTGACGCTGGTAGACCTCACCCCACCCGGCGACATCGTGAACAAATACCCCCATCAGCTCAGCGGCGGACAGCGCCAGCGCGTCAGCATCGCCCGTGCCCTCACCGTTCAGCCGCGCCTGATTGTGGCAGACGAAGCGGTCAGCATGGTTGATGTCAGCATCCGCGTCAGCATCCTCAAGACGCTGCACCGCCTGAAAGAAGAACTGGGACTGGCGATTGTGTTCATCACCCACGACCTTGCGCTGGCCAAATATTTTGCATGGGAAGGACGCATCGGGGTGATGTATCTGGGGCGGATGGTCGAGATCGGGCCAACCCCCGACATGATTGCGCACCCGCAGCACCCCTATACCCGCGCCCTGATGGCCGCCGTGCCAGAGGCCGACCCCGACATCACCCGTCACAAACAGCACATCGCCCTGCGCAGTGATGACATCCCACGCCTCAGCGAAATCCCGCCCGGCTGTGCCTTTCATCCCCGCTGCCCGCGCTTTGTCCCCGGCCTCTGCGATGCCGGCGTGCCGCCATTAATGCCAGCTGTGGGGGTGACACAAGCAGTGGCTTGTGTCAACCTTGCACCAGACGGGGGCTAAAGCCATGACTGCCGCCCTGCGCGAGTTTTTGGCCCTTGGGCTGTTTATCGGGGGGTGTGGGGCGCTGATGCTGCCTTTTCAACAGCCGGCAACCGCCCCGTTTGTGCTCAGCGCACTCAGCGCACTGATGGGTGGTCTGCTGGTGGTCGGTGTGATTTATGTGCACAGAAAAACAAGCGGGTTAGACGAGTTAGAAGATGATGATACCCATTAAGCTGACGGGCGCGATGCCCCTTTATGAACAAATCAAAGCCTATATCTTGCAGGGTATACAAGACGGGCGCTACCGCCCGGGCGAGCGCATCCCATCTGAGCGCGAGCTGGCCGATCAGCTCGGCGTCAGCCGACTGACGGTGCACCATGCCATCAAAGGGCTTCAGCAGGCCGGGGTTTTGGTGGCACAGGTCGGGCGCGGGACGTTTGTCAGCCCGCGCCCGCTGAGCCAACAGCTAGAGGCCCTGACCAGCTTCAGCGAGGACATGCGCTCTCGTGGCAACGCACCCAGCAGTCGGGTGCTGTCGGCACGGGTTTATCCCGCGCCTGACGACATCGCGCGCTTTCTGGATGTACGCCCGGGCACACAGCTGGCGGTTTTGCGGCGCGTGCGCCTTGCCGATGACCAACCGATGGCTCTGGAAACCTCGCATATTGTGGCGTCGCAGTGCCCGGGCATCATCGAGCGCTACGACTTTGAACGCGACTCGCTGTATCGGGTGCTGCGGCAGGAATATGGGCTGGTGCTGGCCCACGCCGAGCAGACCATCGCCGCGCGCGGGGCTACCCGTGACGAGGCCGGCGTCTTGGGCCTCAAGCCCAACGCCCCTGTGCTGCACATGACGCGCGTGCTCTACACCGCCAATGACCGCCCATTGGAATATGTCATCTCGGCCTACCGCGGCGACCTCTACACCTTTCATGTGGTACTCCGACAGGTATAAAGGGTAAAGTGGTGTGTGACGGGGCTGAGCCGGCGTGGTCGGGTCGGCTTTGCCCTCCGCCTCGTCATCAAATGTTTGAAAAAAGGGGTGACACCATGGACATGCACGATCGAGTCGGGCAAATGTTCTGCGTGGGATTTTATGGTACCACCGCACCAGATTACGTGTTGCAATGGCTGAGCGAAGGACGCGCCGGCGGTGTGATTTTGTTTGCGCGCAATGTCGAATCGGCGCAGCAGCTTGCCAAACTCACCGCCAGCTTGCACGCCGCCGCCAAATATCCGCTGCTGATTGGTATTGATCAAGAAGGCGGCGCTATTACACGCCTGCGTGCCCCTTCGTTCACCGAAGTCCCCAGCGCCTTGGCGGTGGCTGCCTCGGCCATGCCAGAAGCCAATGCCCGCGCCAACTACAGCGTGCTGGGGCGCGAGATGCGCGCGGTCGGCATCAACTGGGATTATGCCCCTGTGCTCGACCTGACCTATACCCGTGACAACCCAACAGTCGGGACGCGCTCGTTTGGATCAGACCCCGAACAGGTTGGCGCACTGGCCAGCGAAGCCGTGCGCGGCTTGCAAGCTCATGGGGTCGCTGCCTGTGCCAAGCACTTCCCCGGCCTTGGCGCCACCCACATCGACACCCATCTGGCCCTGCCCACCCTCGATACACCGGTGCAGCAGCTGATCCTGCGCGACCTCACCCCTTATCGCGCCGTCGTCAGCGCCGACATCGCCTCGGTGATGACCACCCACACCATCTTCAGCGCCCTCGACCCACAGCATCCCGCCACCCTGTCCAACGTGGTTATCCAGCGCCTACTGCGCGGCGAGTTGGGCTATAACGGCCTTGTGGTCTCCGACTGCATGGAGATGAAAGCCATCGCTGACCACTACAGCCCCGCCGATACCGCCATCCTTGGCGCGCTGGCCGGCCTCGACATCATCCTTGTCAGCCACACGCGCGAGGTACAAGCCGCCGCTTTTGATGCCCTGTTAGACGCCGTCGAAGACGGGCGTGTGCCCCAGAGCCGCATCATCGAAGCCAGTGACCGCGTCGCAGCGCTCAAGGCGCGCTTTCCTGCCCAGCCCGCAGACCTTGAACAGCTCCGCCTGCCTCTGTCACTAGAAGCGGCCCGCCGCATCGCCCGCGAGGCGGTGGTGCAGACACGCGGCACACTGCCCGTCTCGCTCGAACAGCGCGTGCTGTGCATCGAATTCGCCTCGGTGCTCGATTCTGAAGTGGTCGAACGTGGGGGGCTGGTCGGGTTCGGGCGGCTTTGGCACGAACGCACCGGCCTGCCGGCCATCTCGCTCAACGTCAGCGATGATACACGGTTTGCCGATGTACTGGCCGCCGCCCAGCTTTCAGACATGGTGATTGTCGCCACACGCAGCGCACACCTCAGCGCCACTCAGCTCAAAAAAGCCCGCGCCCTGTTGACCGCTGCGCATCACAATGCACTGGTGGCCCTGCGCAATCCCTTTGATGGCGCGGTCTTGCCCGAGGCGCACACTGTGATTTGCACCAGCGGCGATGCCGAGTCACAGTTAGAAGCCGCCGTCGATGCACTGCTTGGTCAGTTTGTGCCGGCGGGTTCGCCGCCTATCGCGCTGGAGTAGACAACCGCTATGCCGCCCCTGCTCACCGGAATAGACGCCCTCCAAGTGGACGACTTCGCCGTTCTGCGCGGCCTCAAGGTCGGCCTGCTCACCCATCCCGCCGCAGTTGATGCACAGCTGCGCAGCCCATACCATATCTTCACCTCCACCAAAGAACTCACCCTCACCGCCCTGCTCTCACCAGAGCACGGCCTGTGGGGGGTGGCCCTCAACGGCGAATATGTCCAGTCCACCATCGACCCGCGCACCGGCGTCCCTATCCACAGCCTGTATGGTGAGCAGCTGCGCCCCACGCTGGAGATGATGGCCGGCCTTGATGTGCTGGTGGTCAATATGCAGGACGTGGGCGTGCGCTACTATACCTACTTGTGGTCTCTATCCCACGTGCTAGAAGCAGCCGGCGCACACGGCCTGCCGGTCATCATCCTAGACCGCCCCAACCCACTCAGCGGTCAGGTCGTGCATGGGCCGGGCGTGCGCAAAGGCTTCGAGTCGCTGGTGGGGCGCGCCAGCATTCCCATCCTACATGGCCTGACCATTGGCGAATTCGCCCAGTGGTACAACGCGCGTCACAACCCCACCCCGGGTGATTTATCGGTCGTGACCTGTCGAGGTTGGAATCGCAGCATGACATGGCAAGAGACCCGCCAACCATGGATCAGCACCTCGCCCGCCATGCCTCACTTCAGCACCCTGATGCACTACCCCGGCGCATGTCTGATCGAAGGGACAACGCTGTCAGAAGGGCGCGGCACTTATCTCCCGTTCGAGGTGGCCGGTGCACCCGGCCTCGACCCGATCGACCTTGCAGAAGCCCTCAATCGGCTTGACATCCCCGGCACAGCCTATCGCGCGCATGTGTTCAAGCCGACCATCAGCAAACATGCCGGCGAAGCCTGTTTTGGCGTGCAGGTGCACGCCGTCGGGCGTGATTTCGACCCAATCCGCGCGTGGGTTGCCGTGATCGTGATGGTCAAAAAACTGTTCCCAGACCTATTTGGATGGGCCGAACCCCACAACGGGCGCTATCATCTCGACCTGCTGAGCGGCTCGAGCATCCTGCGTGAGCTGATTGACGTCGGCGCACAACTCGACGAAATCATGCTGGCATGGGATGACACAGGCCGCGATTTCATCGCAGAACGGCGGGCGTATCTGCTGTATGTCTAACGCCACGCTTGCCGCACGCCTCAACGGCTATGTCACCCGCCACCTCGGCCAGCAGTACACCGCCGTCGACGTGGCGGTCTATTGGCACGGGCAGTGCCTATATGTCGGCCAATGGTCACAATCTGGCCGATTCACCCAGTTTGACCTCGCCTCGCTGACCAAGTTGTTCACCACCACCGCCATCTTACAGGCCGTCAGTGCCGGCCTGCTATCGCTCGACACCCCGCTGACCGACCTCATCCCCGAATTTGCCAACGGGCAGGCGACCATCATCGATGGGGGTGTCAACCCACATACCGGCCAAACCCTGCCCCCCGACCCGCGCTTTGCCGGCCAAACCCCCGCCCGTAACGCCGTGACGGTGCGCCATCTGCTCACCCACACCGCCGGCCTTGCACCATGGCGCAAGCTGTACAGCACGCCGCCCCCCGCCCCATCACACCGGCAGCTTGAGCCGCAGCAGCGCGCTGAATACTGGGGGCGGGCGCTGGCGCTCATCTGTGATGCCCCGCTGATTGCGCCCGTGGGACAGGCTGTACGCTACAGCGACCTTGGGTTTCTGCTGCTGGGCGAGGTGCTCATGCGCCTCGAAGGCCGCCCCACAAATCCCGACGCGCTGCAAGCCCGCCAGCATCGCCTGATACAAGCCCTATATGACGGCCAAACCCCCGTCAGCTATCGCACCACTCCCGATGGGTGGCAGCACTGCGCCCCCACCGAATTCGACGTACACTGGCGTCAGCGGCGCGTGTGGGGCGAGGTGCACGATGAAAACGCCTGCGGGGTAGGCGGCATCGCCGGTCATGCGGGGTTGTTCGGCACGGCTGACGCCTTGGCACGCTTTGGCGCGCACTGGTGCGCCGCAGACCTGCCCGACATCTCCCCAGCGCTGGCTCGCGATGCCGTGCGCGTCCATGCCGAAACCGACGGTGAACGGCGCGGTCTGGGCTGGATGGTGCGTTCAATCGAGAAATCGAGCGCGGGGCAGCGTTTTGGCCCACACAGTTATGGCCACACCGGCTTTGTCGGCAACACGCTGTGGATTGACCCCGATCAGCAGCTGGTGGTGGCCTGCCTGACCAACAATGTGTATCTGGGGCGGCAAAAAGCCGGCTTATTCGAGTTTCGGGCCGGCCTGCATGACCTTGTGTGGGAGGCGGTATGTACGTCGTCGGGTTGATGTCTGGCACATCGGCAGATGGGGTGGATGCCGCCCTATGCGCCATCGAAGGCACGCCGCCTGACCTGCACGTGCGCTTGATTGGCGGATGCAGTATCGACTACCCCGCCCTCCTGCGTGAGCAGATTTTGGCCGCCTTTAGCCCACAAACCGGCAGGGTGGACAGCCTGTGCCGCCTCAATTTTGGGCTTGCAGAAACCTTCGCAGATGCGGTAAGTTATGTTATAAAACAAACTGGCGTTTTACCGGACTTGGTGGCCAGCCACGGGCAGACGGTGTGGCACGATGTCGGGCCAGATGGGCAGGTCACTTCGACCCTGCAGTTGGTTGAGGCGGCGGTGATTGCCGAGCGCACCGGCCTGACCACGCTCAGCAACTTCCGCGCGCGCGATGTGGCGGCGGGGGGGCAGGGTGCGCCGCTGGTCGCTTATGTGGATGTTCTGCTGCTGCGGGATGTGCAGCACTGGCGGGCGGCCCAAAACATCGGCGGCATCGGCAATGTCACGTTTGTCCCGCCAGCATCGGCGGGCCAGCAGACCGCCCTGCTCACCTTTGATACCGGCCCGGGCAACGTGTTGATTGACCATGCCGCGCGCGCGCTGAGCGGTCAGGCGTATGACGTGGACGGGGCGTTGGCGCAAAGCGGCAGGGTGGACAAGCGCTGGTTAAGTGTTTTGCTCGGGCATCCCTATTTCGTGCGACAGCCCCCCAAAACCACTGGGCGCGAACTGTTCACCCCGGCCTTTGCCGACGCGCTGCTGTCAGATGCGGCGCGGCTCGGGCTGAGCGCGGCAGACACCATGGCCACCCTGACGGCTTTCACGGCCTCCAGCATCGCCGACCAGTACCGGCGGTTTGGGCCAGCAGCGCTCAGCGAAGTGATCGTCAGCGGTGGGGGCACGCGCAACCCTGCGCTGATGGCGCACCTGCGGCAGGCTTTGGCTCCAGCGCAGGTACGCCTCAGTGACGACATCGGGTTAGACAGCCGATACAAAGAGGCGATCGCGTTCGCGGTGTTGGGCTACGAATCGTGGCATCAGCGGGTGGGGGTGATGGCCGGCCAGACCGGTGCGCGCCGCCCGACCGTGCTGGGAGACATCACGCCGGGCGACAATTTCGTCTCGCTGATACAGCGCACGTGGGGGACTGCATGATTTACCTTGGCATTGACGGCGGCGGCTCGAATCTGCGCGCCGTCCTGACCGATGAGCACTTACACCCGCTGGCAGAGCTAAAAATCGCCAGCACCGCCAACCCCTCCAGCATCGGGCGTGAGGCGGCTGCCGCCCTGCTGCATCAAGCCATCGGCGGGGTTCTATCGCAGGCCGGCCTCGCCGCAGAACAGGTGACAGCGGTCGGTATCGGGGTGGCTGGGGCAGACGCCTCTCACTCTGCTGATTGGCTGACGCAGGTGCTTCGGCCTATTCTGCCGGCGGCGCATCTGGCCCTCAGCAACGACATCGAAATCGCGCTGGTCGGGGCGCAGGGCGCGCGCTTTGGCGTGATGGTGGCGGCGGGCACAGGCAGCGCGGTCTATGGCGTCAGCCGCTCGGGCATGGCGCGCATGTTTGGCGGATGGGGCTATTTGCTGGGCGACGACGGTGGCGGGTTCTGGATGGGGCGCGAGGCGCTGCGCCTTGTCACCGACGTTGACGACCGGCGCGGGCCAGCCAGCGACAGCGAGTCGGCGCTGGTGCGCGGCATTTTGCAGGCTGCCAATGTGCCTTCTGCCCGCGACCTGATACCATGGATATATGGCACACAGCCCCCGCGCGTGCGGGACATCGCTGCACTGACCGATGTGATTTTTGCGGCGATGGCTGCCGGAGACCATCACGCCGCTGGCATTGTGCGGCGGGCGGCCAAAGCCTTGTGCGTGCTGGTACACGCCGCCGAACGCCAGCTGCACATCCCGCACGGCAATCTGGCTTTTGGGGGTGGATTGCTGCAATCACCCACCCCGCTGCAAGCCGAGGTCTGCCGCCTGCTGCGCCTGAGCGCACCGCCCACTCCCCGCTATACCGCCGTGATGGGTGCGGCACTGTTGGCCCAGCTGTCTGCCACTTCATCTGTTCCATCATCCTAAAACGCCCGCTCCCCTGCCGGCAACAGGGCAGCGAAAAGGGGGACTCTGCCATGCTCACCGAACAACAAAACGAACGCTCACGTGATCTTGATACCCTCACCACCGAGCAGATGCTGGAAGTCATCAACGACGAAGATGCCAAAGTGCATCAGGTGGTGCGCAGTGCACTGCCGGCCATCGCACAGGCCGTGGACGCCGCAGCTGCTGCCCTACGGCGCGGCGGGCGCATCATCTATGTGGGCGCAGGCACAAGCGGGCGCTTGGGCGTGCTGGATGCGGTAGAATGCATCCCGACCTTCTCGGCCACCTCTGGGCAGGTCGTGGGATTAATCGCCGGTGGGCACAAAGCCCTCACGCAAGCGGTCGAAGGGGCAGAGGACGACGGCCCAGCCGGCGCACATGACCTCGAAAACATCGGTTTGACGAAGGACGACATCGTGATTGGCATCGCAGCCAGCGGGCGCACCCCTTATGTCATCGGCGCGCTCAATTACGCCACCGAACACAGGGTTAAGACGGTTGGAATCGCCTGCAATGTGCCATCCACCGTGCTCGATTCGGCCCAAATCAAAATCGCCTTGCCCGTAGGGCCAGAGGTCATCGCTGGCTCGACCCGCATGAAGGCTGGCACAGCCCAAAAAATGGTGCTCAATATGATCAGCACCGGCGCATTTGTCAAACTAGGCAA